>JASLPZ010000067.1:0-24501 GCA_030744725.1 Pirellulaceae bacterium | reverse complement strand
TGGGCATCATACATCTTCTTTTCTACTGCCTTAGCGGCTTCGGTGTCGACGGTGATCGCTCCTCCCAAAGCCCCCATCGAGACGGCGCCCAGACCAACTCCAAAAATCACACAAACGACGTTGGCCCGTTTTTGAGCCGCGGGTGAAATCCACACACCCCAAGTGATTCCCATCGTCCAAATGCCGTTGGCCAGGTGGAACACGCAGGACAGCACACCGACGGCATACAGGATGGGAAACACAAATCCAGACATCGCTGCGCCAAGTGTCGAGGCGGCGTTGTAAGGTCTGAATTGGGCGCCGCCGAGTGGTTCGGCCACATCCAACCACCAGCCGAAATGGAACCATCCGTGCATGTGGAAGACGTGCCACATGATGAACAGAAACGCAATCATCCCAGTTGCTCGTTGTAGCGTGTACCGAATGTTGCTGGTGTACGTGTAGGATCCGGTGTTCGGCAACCCGCCGCGAATGATGACGACACCGATGATCGCGTGGAACAACAGCGGGATGAAGATAAACGTCCATTCGATCAACGGTAGGACGTTTCCCAAGCTGTGAATCTGGTAGACGGCCCGCTGAAAGGTGGCAGAGGAATTCAGCACGCTGGCATTGGTCAGCAAATGAACCACCATGTAGGCACCAACGGGGACTAATCCGCTGAGCGAATGCAAGCGTTTGACAAGAAACTCGTGGCGAGCGAGAAACGAGGTGGGAGTCTTTTCCAAAGTATCCTTCTTTCCTGCAACACGATGGCCATTGCGACAATCACGCGCCAACTCGTTCAGCGTAATACTTGTCTTCGCACGCGTTAGTATAAAGTCGTCACCCAACCTGACAAGCCGCCCATCACGCGCTGTAAATAGCGGCTCATGGGGGATTTACGTAGCCGACTGCGAGCCAGCGCAATCTGCTGGTTGGATCGGCGAGGGCGCTGGAAATCCGTCACGGCAGCTAAAAAAAAGCCTGAATTGACTGTGGTAAGAACGTATGATTTGATAAAAGTAGTCTGCCTACGGCCTGAAACCAAGCGGCTTGACGTCGACTGCTGATGTCATTGAGCGATCAGCCGCAGAACGCCGAATGCCTATTCCGTGATCACAAACTCACCACGCCTGCTGATCACCGATGACGATCGTGATGTTCGCGAGACGTTGGGTTCGATCTTCGAACCAAGAGGATTCCAAACACTGCTGGCCAGTGACGGCAAAGAAGCACTCGATATTGTCCAGCATGAGCAGGTTCATGTGGTACTGATCGACATGCACATGCCGCGAATGACCGGCCTGGAGATGATTCGGCAGGTCAAACTGACGCACGCGGCGATGCCCTGCATTTTGATCTCTGCGGCACTCGACGAAGATCTGGCGGAAGAAGCCCGTGGAGCACAGGTCTTTTCTCAATTAGCCAAGCCAATCAGCCTGTTTGACGTAACGTCGATCGTTGGTGCCGCCATGCGCCAGACATACGGTTGGCCCGCATAATTGGGTAGCGTTATTCCCAAACGTGGTGGCTCAGGAACTGGCGACCACCGAAAGGTGCGCCGCGATGAGCGTTGCGACGAATAGACCAACTGCAACAACGGCCCCAAAGACGAGCATCGGACTCGCTGTTTCGCGGACAGCAACGGCCCCAACGGTGGCATCCGGCATCTCGGCAGTCACGTATCCGGGACTCCACTCGCCCCCGTCTGGTAATCTCCATCGAGTCCGATTTTGAAACATGATTGCCACCAACACGGCGACGGTGATCGCCGCCATTGCCAGCACCGTGATCGGCGTGTGCGTGACGCTGTCATCGGGCACGGGCGTCAGGCCCGGAATCGGGATGGTGTCCGCGAATCGCATCGTGAGAAAGGCAAAGCTGTTGTTCAGCGTGTGCAGGACGATCGGAGCAGCGAGGGAGCGCGTTGTGAGAAAAACAAACTGAAGCCCAATCCCCAAGGAAAACGCGCCGATCGCTTGAACAGGTTCCAAGTGCATCGCGCCAAACAATCCGGCGGCGAGTAACGTCCCGCGGACCACTCCGTACCGCGCAACAAGGCCGCGACTGAGCAAGCCTCGGCAGTAGATCTCTTCGCCCAGACCAGGCAGCAGGCACCCGCCGATGAAAACGAACCACCAAGGCTGTGACACGAAGTGGTTAAACAACTCGGCGGTTGTTTCGTGAAACTGTCTCAACCAATCTGCCTCGAATTGCTGCATCAAGGCGCCGACACAGTTGGTCACTTCACTTGCCAACACGGCCAATGGCACCGTCAGCGCCAAAACGCAGATCATCTGCCCCATCGAGACACCGCGCCACGCCACTTTGCGCGCCATCGTAGGCCCAAAAAATAGCCAACAAACTGAGATCGCAACAAGCAACGTGATGAACGTCCCCACAGGAAACAGCATGATCTGGAGATCTTCCATGAAACGCCCTACTTCATGTGGCCGCGCGGTGACAACCACAAACACCACCGCAGCGGCGAACATCAGTACAATCCCCAGAATCAATTGCGCGATCACGGGCACGGGTGTTAAGGCCACGGCGACAAGCAGGTTCGGTTGCGGGAGAACGACGTGTGGACTCGACTCCCCGGCAGTCACCGGTTTGCAAGAATTATCCGCCACCAGCTCGGCTGGAATCAATTCGGACGGCGGTGGAGATGAAGCGCTTTCGTCTTCGGCCGGTTCCGGCATAGGATCGAATGATGTCATTGCAAGCTGGCTAGTCCAGACGCAAGTTAAGCGCGACAACCGGACATAGCATCGACGAACTGTCCAAAGAGATATTGGCTGTCGTGCGGCCCGGCGGACGCTTCGGGATGGTACTGAACGCTAAAAGCTGATAATTCGCGGTGCCGCAGTCCAGCGATCGTATTGTCGTTCAGATTCCGATGGGTGATCTCGAAATGTTCGGGCAGCGATTCCTCTTCGACGGCAAAACCGTGGTTCTGCGACGTGATTTCAACACGGCCGTTGAGCAGATTCAGCACAGGTTGGTTTGCGCCCCGATGACCAAACCTCAGCTTAAACGTGCCGGCACCGCCGGCCAGAGCCAGCAGCTGGTGACCCAAACAAATGCCAAAGATCGGGACTTTTCCCATCACACCTCGAATTGTCTCGATGGCGTAATCCAACGGTTCGGGGTCGCCCGGCCCGTTGGAAAGAAAAATTCCATCGGGTTCGTGCTGCAAAACCTCTTGTGCCGACGACGTGCCCGCTAGGACGCTGACACGACATCCTTGACTGTGGAGGTGCCGCGGTATGTTCCATTTCATCCCAAAATCCAAAGCGACCACGTGAAACCCATGGGAATGAACGGGTTGGTCGCCTAAATATGCCCAGTCGCTGAGTTTTTCGTCCCATTGGCGATCATTCGTCGGAAGGACTTCGCGGACCAGGTCGCGGCCGACCAGCCCTGGACTGGCAACCGCCTTCTTCACCAGACTTTCATCGTTCAGATCGGTTGTCGAGAGAATCCCCTTCATGGCACCTTTGATACGAATCCGCCGCACCAAGGCCCGCGTGTCGATTCCAGCCAGTGCGACAATTTCGTGCTGCTTCAAATAGCCCTTCAACTCGCCACTTGCCCGGAAATTGCTCGCGATACGACTGCTTTCTCGGACGATAAAGCCGGCCAAGTGTGGCTTGGCACTCTCAAGATCTTGCGTGTTTACGCCGTAATTGCCGATTTGCGGATAGGTCATCGTGACAATCTGACCACGATAGCTGGGATCGGTGAGAATCTCCTGATAGCCGGTCATCGACGTGTTGAAGACAACTTCGCCGTCAACCTCGCCTGCCGCGCCAAACGACTCGCCAACAAAAACGGTCCCATCTTCGAGTGCAAGTTTTGCGATGCTCATGGTCTTCTTCTTGAAAACAGGCGAATCCAGCCAGCTGGACGAAACTCTTTTTGTTTCGTTTCCTTGTACCAAGTATGCACGCGCGTCCCGGGTTGGAACAACTCGTCTTAAAGTTGCCGGCCTTGGCATCCCGATACCTTGAACTGCTTGACTTCGGGTCTCCGCGTCGGAATCACTCCGAAACGGGCAGGCAAGCTAAAAAGGGTTCTTGAATCGACGATCAAGGACCCTTTTACTTTGTCCGGTCGGCAGGACAGCATTATAGCGGGCGAGCCTGTGGGCTGACAGAACCGTCTTTCACCCCGCCCGCTCAGGACGAAGCCGGCTGCCTGGCCGAGTACGTTTGTTCCTCGCGATCCAGACAACGGCTGATTTGTCGCACCGCCTGGCGCAGTCGATTTTCATTTTCGACGAGCGCCAATCGCAGATACCCTTCGCCAGCTGGTCCAAATCCGCTGCCTGGGCTGACCGCCACATCGCCTTTTTCCAGCAGCATGATGCCAAAATCCATCGTGCTCATTCGGGTCGCCCAGGGTTTGGGGATCTTGGCCCAAAGAAACATCCCAGCTTTTGGCTTTTCAATATCCCAACCAATGCGCCGGAGACCGTTGGCTAGGACATCGCGGCGATTGCGATACACCTCGGATTGGGCTTCAACGGCAGCTTCGGTATGACGCAGCGCAACAATCGTGGCCACTTGAATTGCCTGGAACATCCCATAGTCGTAGTAACCCTTGATCACGCCCAGGGCCCGGATCATTTCCGTGTTTCCGCAGCAAAAACCGACACGCCAGCCTGCCATGTTATAGCCCTTGCTCATCGTCGTGAATTCGACACCAACTTCCGCGGCTCCAGGTGCGGCGAGAAAACTCGGTGGGCGATAGCCGTCAAACGCGACGTCGGCATAGGCAAAATCGCTGATCACCATGAATCCGTGCCGTTTCGCCAGTTTTACGACTTCGGTGTAAAACTCGGGGTCCACCGTCACCGTCGACGGATTGTGCGGATAGTTGATGACCAACAGCTTCGGTTTTGGATAGAGGTGCTGGCAGGTATAGGCAATATTCGAAAGAAACTGCTCACTGTCCGCGACTTCCAGTGCAATTACATTGCCGGCAGCCAAAGCGACCGCATACATGTGCACCGGGAAATACGGCGAAGGAACGATGGCGGTATCGCCGGGCCCCATCAGGGCCAAGCACATGTGACTGAACCCCTCTTTCGATCCAAGACAGGTGATCACTTCGGATTCTGGATCGAGACGTACGCCGTAACGCTTCAGGTATTTGCTGGCGACTTCGCGACGAAGATTTAGAATCCCGTTGGATTTGCTGTAGCCATGATTTCCTGGATCGCCGGCCGCTTCGGCCAGCTTCTTTACAACCAGGTCTTCCGGGGGATCCGAAGGGTTGCCCATCCCCAAGTCGATCACGTCGCTGCCAGCTTGACGCTTTTCAAGAAGTTGTGCATTGATCTTGCCGAACAGATACGGAGGCAACCGATAGACGCGGGCGGCCAATTCGATTCGTGGAGTGTTCGTGTCACCGGTTTGCGGTTGATTCTTCGGCAGTTCAGGGAGATCGTACTCAGACATAATCGCCAGCGGGGCACAGGTGGGTGAATTGGTCGTCGTTTTCAACAATACTCGTGATCGACGGAAAAGGGAAATGTTGCCAATATAACACCTATCGCTCACGAGTGATCGACTGAAAGGCCGGCGAAGTAATTGTAGGCGGCCACATCGAGTGCCATCTCCGTGATCTGCATGGGTAGTTCGTGGAATTCGTTGAGGTTCTTCACCTGCAAAAGTAGATCGCGCGTGTGGCAATAGCGGAGGGGACGTTGCTGTTTGCGGTAGTGTTTTTCAAGCAGGAAGTCCACGATGTCGTCAGAGAAGGCAAATCCCATCTTCCGTGCCAGGTTGAGAAACAATCTACAGTACTCTTCCTCGGTTGGATCAAACACCTCGATCTTGTAAGGGATGCGTCGCAGGAAGGCTTCGTCGACGATGTCTCGCGGATCGAGGTTTGTCGAAAAGACCAACAACTGTGCAAACGGAACTTCCAAGTGTCGCCCCGATCTGAGTGTGAGGTAATCGTAGCCCTTCTCGAGGGGAACAATCCAGCGATTCAGCAACTCGGTGGTACTCATCCGCTGCCGGCCAAAATCGTCGATGATCAAGGCCCCTCCATTGCTCTTCAGCTGCAGCGGCGCTTCGTTGATACCGGTTGCGGGGTTCAACTTGCATTCCAGCATGTCCAGTGTCAATTCTCCACCAGTAACAACCGTGGGACGTCGGATGCGAACCCAGCGACGATCGATCTTCAAGGACTCCAGCAACTGATCGTCTTTCGACTCGTCCACGAGGGGCACTTCTTCGTGCATCGAGGGATCGTATACGCGAATGATCTCGTCGGTCACGGTAACGCATTTGGGAATCCAGATGTATTCGCTCACGGCGCGGATTACGCGTTCTGCGATGCAGGTTTTTCCGTTGCCAGGCGCGCCATAAAGAAATAGCGACTTGCCTGCATTGACGGCTTGACCAATCTGACTGATTACGGCTTGCGGTAATTGCAAGTCGGCAAAGGCGTGTTGGAGGTCGGCCAGTCGTGGTGTCGCGTTTTCGATCGACTGTTTCTCGATTGCCTCAATGTACTTTGACATGCGAACTGGTGCCGCACCGAAGTAGGTGCACACTTCGGCGCGTCGTCGAGCGCGAGCGACGCCGAGTTCCGTCAATTCGTACTCGTAGTCGTTCATCGGTGCACCATCGCGATAGGAGACCAACAGCTGGATCTTCAACGACGCCAATTCATCCTTGATGACGGCGAACGGCAGCCGAATGTGTTCGGATATCGCGCGACCGGAGGCGACGCCGCAGTTGAGCAATAGCTTCAGGATCAAGGACTCGATTTCCGTAGCCGAGAGTCCGGTCTGCTCGCGTGTCAGCGGCTCGTCGGGAAAGAAGCCGAGTCGGTTTGGGGCGGATGGATCAGCTTGCGCAACTGGGATGGCCTCCGTGGCGTCGGGTTCCGCCTGAATCGGCACTTCGGAGTGAGGCGTCCAGTCTGCAAGGTTGGAAACACCCATCGTTTTTCCTGTGGCATAAGGTCGAAAGAAACTGTGTCCAACGAAGTTTAGGTTGTAACGGGAATTGGCGACCTAGCTCACCGGGATTTGCCCCTCTTTCGTGGCAACAAAATCGTCAGATGGAGTTACGTTGGAGGTAAGTTCACGCTCTGATCGCGTTCCAATCGTTACGACCGGCGCCGCTGGACCATCGAGCGGTTGCTCAATAAGGTAAGTTGCAATAGAAGGTTTTCTGATTGGCTGATGGCGGTTAGTCTGGCGATAGGCTATCGTCGTGCAACGATCAGTAAATGACCTTTCACCTCTCTTCTGCGGAATCGTGTGCTCATGATCCAGGTTCGTGGACTGACCAAATCGTACAGTGACTTGAAGCACGGCGAATTCACTGCATTGGATGGGGTCTCATTCGACGCCGAGCCCGGGATGGTCTACGGTTTGCTGGGTCCCAACGGAGCCGGTAAAACAACGGCCCTACGGATGTTGAGCACAATGCTGCAGCCGACCAGCGGAACTGCCACGATCAATGGATACGATGTGTTGACACAACCCTCGTTGGTGCGCCGCCAGATTGGGTTTGTATCGGCGAATACCGCCGTCTACGACCGCATGACCGCTTGGGAAATGGTCGAATATTTTGGGCGGCTGCATAGCATCGAAGCGGCGTTATTACACGAACGCATGGAAGACATTTTTGAGCGGTTGCAGATGAACGAAATTCGGGACATCTTGGGCAGCAAGATGTCGACTGGCATGAAGCAGAAGGTCTCCATCGCCCGCGCGATTGTGCACGACCCACCCGTACTCGTGTTTGATGAAGCCACCGCCGGCTTGGACGTTCTGGTGGCTCGTGCGTTGCTTCAGACCGTCGCCGAACTGCGAGACCACGGCAAGTGTATCGTGTTTTCGACCCACATCATGCGTGAGGTTGAGCGGCTCTGTGACCGAATCGCCATCCTTTACCGTGGACATTTCTTGGCAGAAGGGACGCTGGCCGAGCTTCAACAGGAATATGACGAACCTGACCTGGAGGAGCTGTTTTTCCGTTTGATTTCACAGCACGATGAGCAGCATCAGCTAAGCGGAGTTGGGATATGATTGCATCTTCGAATCCAAGAATCCGCACGATTGTCCCGAGACCTAAAATTGCCGACCTGCGCATTGCCGAGCATTGCTTAGGCGCGGTTGTTGTGTGATCCCCCGATTCCCTTTGCCATCAAGAGACAGGGCCAGGATGAAGTCGTCAAACGTGAAATGGGTTTTTCTGCGCGAAGTCCGTGATCAATTGCGAGACCGTCGCACCCTGTTCACCATTGTGGTTTTGCCGCTGTTGTTATATCCGCTTTTGGGGATGAGTTTTTTACAGATCGCGCAATTTCAGCGCGAAAATATCAGTCCGATGCTAGTGATGGGCGCTGACTCCTTACCGGATACGCCACCATTGTTTGTCGATGGGAAGTTCGCGGAATCGTTCTGTTCGGGCGCCGATGCAAAGCAACTGAACATTGAATTCGACTCGGCAGGGGCGACTCGCGATCTGCAGGCCATGCGGAAGGCGGCCGAAGATGCTGTTCATAGCGGAAAGTTTGACACGGTGTTGATTTTTCCTACCGATTTCGCGGACAGGCTGAATCAGGTTCGCGACCAAATGAACTCGGAAAGACCAGGCGAACCAGCCGCGTCCAGTGCCGCAGAATCCGATGCGGTGTTGCCCGAGCCAGAGATCTTCGTCAACACCGCTCGTGAAAAGTCGGCCATGGCACGTGATCGAGTTGCACGTGTTCTTCGAGGTTGGCGGAACAAGATCATCGATGACAACCTCAGGCAAGCCGACGTGCCGATCGCGGCCACACAGCCGTTTCAAATGGTCAGCACAGACGTGGCGCACGAACGGACCAAGCGAGCGGCAATCTGGTCAAAGATTCTGCCCTTTATCGTGTTGATCTGGGCGCTGACAGGCGCCTTTTATCCCGCCATCGATCTGTGTGCAGGCGAAAAAGAACGCGGCACACTGGAGACCTTGCTTTGCAGTCCAGCCGAGCGCAGTGAGATTGTGTGGGGAAAACTGTTGACGGTGATGTCGTTCAGCATGGCGACCTCCGTGTTGAATATGCTCAGTATGGGCCTGACCGGTGTGTTTATTATGTCCCAGATCGCCAAGCTCAGCGGTGGTCAAACGTTGGGGATCGGAGCCCCTCCGCTGGCCGCCATGGGATGGCTGGTTGTCGCGCTGATTCCGATCTCGGCGCTATTCAGTGCTTTGTCACTGGCGATCGCGGCGTTTGCTCGAAGTTCCAAGGAAGGCCAATACTACCTGATGCCGCTGCTGATGATCACGTTGCCACTGATGATGCTACCGATGATGCCCGGTGCCGAATTGGACTTGGGGACCAGCTTGATTCCTGTCACGGGTGTCATGTTGTTGCTGCGTGCCCTGATTGAAGGGCAATACCTGGAGGCCCTGCGGTTTTCACTCCCCGTTATCGGTGTCACCAGTGTGTGTTGCTGGTTCTCGATCCGCTGGGCGATTGATCAGTTCAACAACGAGTCCGTGTTGTTCCGCGAAAGCGAACAATGGGGAATCGGGTTGTGGTTGCGACACATGGTGCGGGACCGCCGCGAGACACCGACGTTGGGCGAAGGAATAATGTGTGGTGTCCTGTTGTTGATTATCCACTTCTTCGCGACGTTGATGGTGGGAGCGCCCAACTCGTGGGTGGATTTTGCCACCACGACGGTCGTTTCGCTCATTGCCTTCATTGCCACCCCGGCATTGTTCATGGCGGTCATGCTAACGCGCAATGTCCGCAAGACACTTCTCTTGCGTCTGCCGCGTGCCAGCACGATACCGATGACAATCCTGCTGGCCGTTTGCATTCATCCGGTCGGATTCGTATTTGGCCAGGGAGTGCAACGGCTCTATCCGTTCAGCGATCAGATGTTGGAGCAAATGCAACGATTCGGCGGGCTGCTCGGCGAAATGCAAACCGCTGTCGGCGTCGGTGCAGTGCTGTTGGTGATTGCTCTAGTGCCGGCTGTTTGCGAAGAAATAGCCTTTCGGGGTTTTATTCTCTCGGGTCTACGGCATATGGGCCATCGCTGGGTGGCGATCTTGATCAGCAGCGTCTTCTTTGGGGCCACACACGGCATTCTTCAGCAGTCGCTTCCCGCGTGTGCGATCGGCATCGTGATTGGGTATGTGGCCGTGCAAACACGAAGCTTGCTTCCCTGCATCGTACTGCATTGTGTTTACAATTCGATGTCAATTGTATTGGCCATGGTGATCCCCACGATCGCCGCGGATTCAGCCGGCCTTCAGTGGCTGTTCGTCAATTCGGACGATGGTTGGGTCTATCGAACCCCTCTGGTGGTCGTGGCTGCTTTGCTCAGTTTTCTACTCCTTTTGTGGTTCCGCCGGTTACCGTTTCAGGCCACCCGGGAAGAGACATTGCACGAAGCTCTGGAACATCAGACGGCTGCCGCGGTTGCCAAGTAATACGACCGAAAACTCCCTCACACTCGCCAAGCAGCCTCCAGATTCCATGACGAACGGACGGTTTACGGTTCGTGCGCGATATCTGTTCCCGTGTGACGCCGCGCCTTCGCGAAACGCCTGCTTGACGGTCCAGAACGGGCGGATCGTTGCGGTAGGGTCAGCCGACGCCGCCAGCATCGTTGATCTGGGGCAAGTGGCAATTCTGCCGGGACTGGTCAACGCGCATACCCATCTGGAATTCAGTAAGCTGAGCGCCCCGTTGGGCTCGCGAGAAATGCCATTTCCAGACTGGGTCCGCCGTGTCATTGCATGGCGTAACGAGCAAAGCACTGAGCGCCGAGGATCGGACAATTGGCGTAACCCGGCAATCGAAGCCGGGATCTGCGAGAGTGTTTTCGCGGGCGTGACAACGCTAGGCGAAATCGCCACGTTGCCGGTCGTTCCCCTTGATCGCTACGGCGATTTTTCAGGGGTCGCGTTTCTGGAACTGCTGGGGCTTCGTGACGAATCGCACGATGCACTGATCGCCGCCGCCCAGCAGTTCACTGCGTCCTCCAAGACATTGCGCTCCAGTCGTTGGGGTCTGAGCCCGCACGCGCCGTACACAGTTTCGCTTCGGTTGCTGGAACGTATCGTGCAGTTGTCAGTCCGCCAGCGATTGCCCGTAACAATGCATCTGGCGGAGACGCGCGACGAACTTGAATTGCTGGACAATGCCAGCGGCCCTTTGTTCGAGTTGCTTCGCGACCTTGGCGCCTGGCAAACCGGCGCGATTCCGTCGGCCACGCGGCCGTTGCATTATCTGGAATCGTTGGCGAAGGCCCACCGTTCGCTGGTCATCCACGGCAACTACTTGGATCGTGCCGAGATCGCGTGGGTGGCACGACACCGCGGTCGGATGTCGGTCGTTTACTGCCCTCGCACGCACGATTATTTTGGGCACGATCGGTATCCGCTGACGGAATTGCTGGCGGCTGGAGTTCGGGTTGCCATCGGAACTGATTCACGGGCTTCGAATCCAGACCTGAGTTTGTTGAACGAATTGCGGTTTGCCGCGCGGACACATCCGGAGGTGGCACTCGATGAGATTCTCCGTATGGGAACGATTGCCGCCGCCGTTGCGCTGGGCATGGACGATCACAGGGGGAGTCTAACCGTCGGCAAACATGCGGATTTTGTGATCTTGCCCATTGGCGATGAGGAGCCGGCAGACCCGTATGAACTGATCATGATGTCTGAAGCCCACGCAAGTGCGGTGTTTCAGGCAGGCGTCCAGGTCTGTGGTGATGGCATTTCGTTCTCCTAGCGCGAGGCGCATGGATGGGCAGGTTGAAAGCGCCGCGGACGTCAATGCGACACGCACTAGAGTCGGCAGTTGGCGATTCGCGTTTCCAGAATGGCCGTTGCACCGAGCTGTTCCAGCTGATCCATGACGGCAATCACATTCTTACGTTCGACCATCACTTGAACCGCACACCACTGATTATCTTCCAACGCGTTAATGGTCGGCGAATTGAAACCGGGTGCGATCCGCTCCGCTTCGGCCAACTTGTCTTTGGGCACGTTGTATTCCAGTAGTGACCATCCACGTGCGATCACGACCCCTTCCAGCCGACGGACGATCAGGTCGGCGACGTCGGGCATGCGTGCCGGCTGGTTTTGAACCAATACCGTCTCGTAGGAAGCGATGTTGGTCATCACGCGCAACCGATTGGCTGCCAACGTACTGCCTGTCTGAACCAAATCGACGATGGCGTCGGCGACTCCGAGCGAAATCATGATCTCGACCGATCCCGACAACGGCACCAGATGGACCTTTGCCTGGTGCTCGGCGAAATACCGTTGTGTGATCCTCGGGAAACTGGTCGCGACGCGCTGTCCGTCGAGATCCCCGGGCGAATTGAAATTGCCGTCATCGGGCACACAGACGGAGAGTCGACAGCGGCCGACATCGAGCGCCAGCCGGGTTGTGAGCGAAACTCCCGCCTCCTCGACTAGATCGCTACCGGTGATTCCCAGATCGATGGCCCCTTCAGCGCACAGCAGCGGGATATCGTCAGTGCGAAGGAAGGTAATGTCGACGGGCAAACCGCCTACGCGGGCAAACAGGCCACGGTTCTGCCGTCGAAAACTCAAGCCTGCCAATCCGAGCAGTTCCGCAGCTTGATCGGCCAGGCGGCCCTTACTGGGAAGACCGATCCGAAGGTGACTCATACGTTGACCTTGGGGCTGATTGTTTGTTGAAGTGGTGGCTACGAAGGCACCCGTTGCAGTGATGTGACCTGCTAAGGGGCTTCTTTGCGTGAAGCCTTTTCGGCCAGACCGGACATGTCAAAGCGCCGTGCGAGTTCGGTTTCAACCTCGTCCAAACTCACGTTGCGATGGCCCAGCATGACAAACAGGTGGTATAGCAGGTCACCTGCTTCGTAGATCAAATGCTGCCGCCCGTCCTCGCCCGCTTCACCGGCTGATACGACGACTTCGCGTGCTTCTTCTTCGATCTTTGCACCGATCTTTTCGACACCCCCGCGGAACAGTTGGGTCGTGTAGGATTTTTCGGGGGGGTTGGCCTTGCGATCTTCAATGACCGTCATCAGCTGATGTAAAACGTTGGTGTGGTCGGTCATTCAAAATGGCCTTGTGGCGGTTTTCATCAAGATCAGGTTGTCGGCGGTCGCGGGCATTGGGTTTGCGAACAGCACGTTTCCAATAGTATGTTATGGTAGGTTTCCGCTTTGGATGTGACAATCGCACCCAGTCTGCCCAACGACCGATTCGACCGACTGCCCGCCCAGGTATGACCATTGATTCTGAATTCTCCCCGTCAGCCAACCCATCGTATCCACCCTTGCGTGACTGTTGGTACTTGGCCGGACCGACGGCGAGCGGAAAAACGGGGGTTGGCTTGGAACTGGCAGAGCGGATCGACGGTGAGATTATTTCGCTGGATTCGATGGCCGTTTACCGCGGGATGGACGTGGGGACCGCCAAGCCGACGCTGGATGAGCGGCGGCGCGTGCCGCACCATATGATTGATGTCGTATCGCCCGAACAGGAATTCAGCCTGTCTCAGTTCATGGAGGCGTCGCACCAAGCTGTCCGCGACATCACCAACCGAAAGCGCCAGGCAGTTTTCGTCGGGGGTACACCTTTGTACCTCAAATCCTTGCTGCGTGGCGTCGTGGCCGGCCCACCAGCCGATTGGGAGTTTCGGCAGCAGATCGAGGCCGAGTTGGAAGAAGTTGGCATCGCGGCGTTGCACCAGCGTCTGCAGCAGGTCGATCCGTTGGCGGCCGCCAAATTGCATCCCAACGACAAGCGGCGCATCATTCGAGCCCTGGAATTCTACAAAGCTACGGGAAAGCCGATCAGCCACGAACAAGTTCATTTCGACGATACGCCGGCGGGTGGATGCCATGTCTTTGTGTTGTCTTGGTCGAGAGAGGAACTGCGTGCTCGGATTGAAGCGAGGGTCGATCGGATGTTTTCCCAAGGAATGGTCGACGAAGTCCGCGGTTTACTGGCGAAACATGGGCAGTTCAGTCGAACCGCGCTGCAGGCCGTGGGGTACCGCGAGGTGATCGAATTCCTCAAGGACCAACGCAGCCTGGACGAGACAGTTGAGTTGGTCAAAATCCGCACACGCCAATTTGCACGCCGCCAACTGACTTGGTTTCGCAGCCTCGAGGAATGCCGGTGGTTCCCGCTGGATACCGAACAGAAGCAATCGGATGTCGCGGAAAGCATCGTTGATTTGGTAGACGAGCAGGCACGCTAGCGGCGGTTTGTCCAGCTCTGCGACGACCAGCTGGGTAATCCCCCACAAGCCGGCTCGGCGGCCGGTAAAGACGGAGGAGCAGGTCGGCATGAACCTTTGCGCCAACAGAGCCGGCGATTAGAATGCGTGGTTTGTCTTCGCGCGGCGGTTTGTCATGGAGAGGGTGTGATTCCATTGGTCACACCCCGGAAGGGCGAACCAGCATATTCGACCACGATCAGCGAGCCTGACCTGATAGGAGAATCCCTTGTTACGAACTCATACGTGTGGTGAATTACGGATCGAGAACAACGATCAGGCGGCGACACTCTGCGGCTGGGTCGACAGCACACGAGATCACGGTGGCGGGGTGTTCTTGGATTTGCGCGATCGTTACGGCAAAACCCAGGTGGTTTTTGCGCCCGAGGCGGGCGGCGAACTGGTAAAGCAAGCCAGTCGTCTGCGTTCCGAGGACGTTATTCGTGTGGTCGGCAAGATCGCTCCACGTCCGGAAGGGACCGTGAATCCCAAATTGAGCACCGGCAAGATCGAGTTGCGTTGTACGGAACTGGAGGTCTTAAACAAATCCAAGACACCGCCATTCACTCCCGGTCAGCAAGAGCTTCCGGGCGAAGACCTGCGGCTGAAACACCGCTATATCGATCTGCGTCGCGAACAGATGCAGAAGACGCTGGTGCTGCGCAGTCGGTTGATCAAGGCGATGCGAGATTATTTCGAAGAGCATCAGTTCATTGACATCGAGACTCCGATTCTAGGACGCAGCACGCCCGAAGGCGCGCGTGACTATCTTGTGCCCAGTCGAGTGTCCCACGGTGCTTTTTACGCGTTGCCACAGTCGCCTCAGCTCTATAAACAACTGCTCATGATCGCCGGTTACGACCGGTACATCCAAGTGGCCCGTTGTTTTCGCGACGAGGATCTGCGGGCCGACCGGCAGCCAGAGTTTACTCAGCTGGATATGGAGATGGCGCTGGTCGATTTGGAAGATGTCGTGGCGATGATCGACGGTTTGATGGCTCAACTTGCCAAGGACATTTTGGGAATCGAGCTCTCCCTACCCTTACCGCGGATGACATACGACGAGGCAATGCGCCGGTTCGGTCACGACGCGCCCGATCTGCGTTTCGGGATGGAGATCGTCGATTGCACTGACTTGGCGGCGCAGACAAAATTCCGCGTCTTCAACGCACCCGCCACGTCAGGTGGCTTCGTTCGCGGGGTCAATGCGAAAGGGGCGGCCGAAAAATACTCGCGAAAGATGATTGACGAATTGACGGATTACGTAAAGCACGACTTCGGAGCCAAGGGGTTGGCATGGTTCCGGATTGAGGAGAATGGCACGCTGTGGTCGCCGATTGCCAAGAACTTTGAGGACGGATTGCTGCAACAGTTTGGCGCGCGGATGAAGGCCGAACCTGGAGATCTGCTGCTTTATATCGCTGATTCCTGGGAGACAAGTTGCAAAGCGCTGTACGGTTTGCGCAAACGCATCGGCGCTGAGATGAAACTGTACGATCCCAGCCAAATGCACTTTTCCTGGGTTGTGCAGTTTCCCATGTTCGACTTCGATGAAGACACGAAGCGTTGGGTGGCGATGCACCATCCATTTACCGCTCCGTTGGATGAAGACGTCGAAACGTTGAAAACCGATCCGGGCAGGTGTCGGGCAAAAGCCTACGACCTGGTGATCAATGGATCAGAAGCGGGCGGGGGAACCATTCGTATCCACGATTCCAAAGTCCAACAGCAAGTCTTCGGGCTATTGGGCATTGACGAGCAGACTGCGGCAGAGCGATTCGGTTTCTTGCTCGAGGCACTGCAATACGGAGCTCCACCGCATGGTGGCATCGCTCTTGGAATCGATCGACTTGTCATGCTGTTTGCCGGATTGGACAATATTCGGGATTGCATCGCCTTTCCAAAGACACAGCGGGCGACTGATTTGCTGACCGAGGCCCCCGGCGCGGTGGACCGAGATCAGCTTGGCGAACTGAGCATCCGCGTCGTTCCGCTTAGCGATCAGTAAGTCTGCGGACTCAAAACGGACAGCACGACTTTTTAGCTCTTTGTGTTGTAAAGGCGTAAGTCACTCAGCAATTTCAACGCAAATGGTTGCGGAGGCGTTTGACCAAGGTCAGGGTGTATCGCGCCGAGTGGCTGGTTGCCACGGCACTGCACCACCGCGTTGGACTTGTACCCGCAGCGCTGCCGACAGCTCTTGGAATTTCCTCCTCTGCTCTTTGGCCAGGTCGTTTTCTTCCCTTGGGTCGTCGGCCAGATTGTACATCTCCAGCGGCGCAAAAGGACTGTTTTGGAGTAACTTCCAAGGTCCGCGTCGCATCGCGTTGATGGTTAGACCTGCGTAGCGCGATCCTCCTTCGCGGCGATGAAAGAACAGATCTCTGGGCGTGTCGGTTGTTTCGTGACCCAGCAGCGCTGGCAGCATCGATCGGCCATCGATCGTATGGTCGAAAGGAACTTGGGCCGCGGCACAGATTGTGGGGAATAGATCCATCGTGATGGCGATGGTGGCACGCCGCGTGTTGGCGGTAATATGACCAGGCCAGACGGCGCCGAAGGGGACCTTCAATCCACCCTCGTACATACTCTGTTTGCCGTCTCGCAACGGCCCATTGTTCGCTCCCGCACTCGACTGACCACCGTTGTCCGAGGTGAAAATGACCAATGTGTTTCTCGCCAAACCAGTCTCGCGAAGCGTCTCCATGACTTGGCCAATACCGGCATCCAGATGCTCGATTAACGCCACCAGGGCGGCTCGCTTCGGCGTGATGCCCGATTCGCGCTGTTGAACTTTCCCAAGCCAATCCGCAGGCGGTTGGATGGGAGTGTGGGGAGCGTTGTAGGCGAGGTAGAGAAAAAACGGTGCATCGCTATTTCGCTGAGCGTGAAGGTAGTCACACGACCATTCGGTAAACAGGTCGGTTGCATGGCCGGGTGGGTCGATCTCCTTGTCATTCTCCCGCATGTAATTGATTTCGTGGCGGCGGTGTGTGTAATAGTCGTCCATCATGTCGCCAAGGTACCCATAGAACAGGTCAAAACCTCGATCGTGTGGACGATTTGGGGCTTCCAACCCAAGGTGCCATTTACCAACGATGGCGGTTCGATAGCCGGCACGCTTGAGCACCTCGGGCAGCAGAACTGCATCGCGGGCCAATTCCCCCCAGCTGTTCTCCGGGTGCGTGCGAATCACCCCGGGTACACCAACTAATTCGGGATATCGGCCTGTCAGCAATGAAGCGCGCGTCGGTGAACAGACCGGACAGTTGGCATAGAAATTGTCGAACCGCACGCCCGACTTGATAAGTTGATCGACGTTAGGTGAGTGTAGATCGTCAGCACCATAGCTGCTTAGGTCGCCATAACCCAGATCGTCGACAAGAATGCAGACGATGTTGGGGCGCTCGGCTGCGGTGGCGTTGTATCGGGCATCGCACACGATCCCTGCGAGCAAGCAGCAAAAGGTGCCTGCAAGTTTCATGGTGTTTGAACGGTGCTTGCGGGAAAGCAGGTGCGATCGCCGGGCGAGTTTTTCCATGGTGTTTCTCTCCGTTGCCTGGGAAATTCTGATTCCACATCGTAATTGCCTGACGCGTGAAAACCATGTGGGGGTCCGCCCAGGCCATGCAGTGGACAATACCGAATCCCGCAAATCCAAGCGCCATCACAGGTTATCCGTTGACGCTTGATCGGGTGATTACTAAAATAAGAAGGGTGTCTTAGGATTCTGCGTTTCCTTTTGTCGTCTCTGCGGACATTCGTCTTGCCGTGCGGATCCGAGCCAAATCCGTGGATAGGGACCACAGTGGTGTCTGACCAAGATCTACCGAAAACGACGCAATATCACCCCTTGGATGATCAACCTCTAACCGGATCATCCGTTGGGCGTCGTGCGATTCTGCCCAGCGATGAACGAACCGTCATTTCAAAACGGAGACCGTTGCCGTCACCTGAAATGTTGCGCCCTGTCAAGCCGAACGAAATTGGCGCTTCGTTGGCTGGAGAGCAACTGGGGCATTTCGAGCTGGAAGAGTTCATCGGTGGTGGCGGCATGGGGGCCGTATTTCGTGCCGTTGATAACACGTTGGGGCGAACCGTCGCGGTCAAGGTTGTCTCCAACGAAAGCACCGACGAGGAGACTCTGCGACGTTTTCGCAATGAAGCGCAAAGCGCCGCGCGGCTAGATCATTCCAACATTGCGCGTGTCTACTATGTGGGCGAAGATCAGGGCTGGAACTATATCGTTTTCGAATACATCGAAGGCGTCAATATCCGCGACCTCGTCGAGCACAAAGGGCCCTTGTTGCCCGAAGAGGCCGTCAGCTACATGCTGCAGGTGGCCGAGGCGTTGGATCACGCTTCCGAAAGGGATGTCGTGCATCGCGACATTAAGCCTTCGAATGTGTTGGTGATGCCAGATGGTCGCGCCAAGTTGGTCGACATGGGATTGGCCCGATTACACCATGTTGATTCTCCAGCCAACGACTTGACGGCGACTGGTGTCACACTGGGAACATTCGATTACATTTCGCCCGAACAGGCACGCGATCCGCGCTGTGCTGACGTTCGCAGCGACCTCTACTCGTTGGGCTGCACGTTGTATTACATGTTGACGGGTATGCCTCCGTTCCCCGAAGGAACGGTGCTGCAAAAATTGCTCAGCCATAGCAGTGACCCACCGCCCGATCCGCGCGAGTTGCGACCTGAGATTCCAGACGAGATTGCCGCCATTGCGTGCAAGCTGATGGCCAAGCAGCCAAGCTCGCGCCACGCCACTCCTCGCGCGCTTATCAGTGACTTGCTTGCCGTCGCTGATGCATTGGGAATGGCGGGGATCGCCTCGCGGATGACGCTCCCACGTCGCGCGCTGTCATGGTTCGGCGGCATTGAATTGTATTTGCCTTGGGCCGTGCCCCTGGTCGTGCTCGTGTTGGTTGCCGGTGGGCTGGACTTTTTTTGGCGATCCGCAAATGGTGGAGTCCAACAGCCCAGGCAACCGGTACTGAGCGTTGCGCTTGATAAACAGAATCAACCTCAAACGCCCCCGTCGACACCCAACACCAATGCCCAGTTGGAACCCACGGCAACGCCTGACCCCGACATCGTAGGCGAGCGCGGCGATGAGCCGTATGACAACGTAGAACCTGAAATCCCCGACACAGTCGTCGAACCGCCAGTCGACGATTTGAACCAACCTGAAACCGGATCTACGTCCGTGGGAGCCGACGCGCTCTCATCGACTCCACCGGCCGCATCGCCGGTAAGTTCGGACGACTTGGAAGCACCGACTGAGATTGCGACCGATTCAGCGGTTGTCGCTCCCGAGCCAGTTCCAACTGTGGGTGAGGGCACGCGGTTGATCGTTGGAAGGCCTGAAGATTTCCCAGAGTCATCTGATGTCGTTGTCACGAGTCTGGAGGTGGCCTTCCGAAAAGCCGCAGAGTTGCCTAGCGTCGAAACGATCGAATTGGCGTTTAACAAACGCGAGGTGGCACCCTTTACGGCTGAACTTGGCCGCGCCATCACGGTCGCGCCGGCACCGGGATATCGCCCTGAATTGACATTTCGTCCAACGAATTCGGCGATCACAATCGACAAGCCGATGATCCGATTGGTTGGTGGAAAGTTAACCTGGGAGAGAACGCACTTTCGCGTGCAGATGCCGTATGAGCCGATGGACGGCTGTTCGTTGTTTTCTTTGGATCAAGTCGATACCATCTCGCTACACGACTGTTGGTTGACGATGCGGAGTGAGTTCGACGGTACGGCTTCATTTTTCTCGGTCCATGGACCACGACAGATGATGACCGGCCCCGACGAAGAACTGCCAATCATTAAGTCGCCGAGTATCCAATTGTTGCGATGCGTGGCACGCGGGAAAGCCACCCTGGTGCGGACCATGGATGGACTGCCGTTTTGGTTGTCATGGGAAAATGGCCTGTTCTCCTCTTCCCAACGATTGATTGAATCAAGTGGCCTTCAGCGTTCCGGCAGCGCGGAGATGATCTCCATTGATCTGTATCGCGTGACCGTCTCCAGTGCGCTTGGGCTATGCCGCGTGGTGATTGACGACGCGGCGCCAGTGATCCCAACACTGGACTTGACTTGCAATCACTGTGTCATCCGGGTCGACCAAAATGCGCCTTTGATCGAACATCTCGGAGTGTCCACGGCTGCCATGGCTGAGTCGCGACTGGATCGTCGAGGCCAACAGAATTTTTACGGCGCAACAACAGATGCGGTCTGGCGAATCCACTCCTTGGTCGAAGGTTTGCGAGTTTATCATTGGGATGACCGTGACCAGCAAGTCGATGCGAGGTGGTTCGCGGAGACGTCGTCGGAGCGAGTTGTTCGCTGGGCAAGAGATCCGGAACTACGCTCAGAAATAGAAGAATACGAGCATACGCAGGCCGATTTTCAACTCGATGAGAATCAAGGCAAGAAAGCCGGCTTTGACGAACTGCTGTTAGGGTTGCCTGCCGCGTCAATTGAAACTGAGCCCGTTGTGACGCCATGACGTTACAGATTACGGACCAATTCCTTCGGCTGCCATGCCTACGCCTGTTCCCAGTCCAACGCCATGTCTTGGCCTACGGCTGCGTGTGTGATCGCGCCCACACTGATTCGGTCGACGCCCGTTTTGGCGATTTCGCCCACGGTCGCGAGTTGCACGCCGCCTGAGGCTTCAAGGACCACTGGAAAGTGCCCCGCATTACGCAAATGCACTGCTTCAGCTAGTTCATCATTGGTCATATTGTCCAACAGGATGATGTCGGGATCCGCTCCGAGTGCGATTTCGAACTGCACGAGGGTATCCACTTCGATTTCGACGGGGTACGCGTCAGGTTTTGATTCGTCGGTATGTCGTGACAGGAATTCGCGAGCTTGGGAGACCGCCGCGTCTGGTTTCAAATTCGCATGGGCAAGATGGTTGTCCTTAATCAGAATCGCGTCGAAGAGCCCCGTCCGGTGGTTATGCCCGCCACCACAGCCGACAGCGTATTTCTCAAGTCGCCGCCAACCGGGTGTTGTTTTGCGAGTGTCGTAAATCTGAGCAGAGGTTCCGACGATGGCATCGACGTATTTTCTGGTTAGCGTGGCGACGCCGCTGAGTCGTCCGATCAAGTTCAACAGAATACGTTCGATGGTTAACAAGTCGCGTGTCGAACCATACAATCGTGCAGCGCGCGTTCCTGCCGCGACGGCGTCGCCATCGTGCACAAATGGCTGCCAGGTGATGTCGACTTGCATCTCTTCAATTGCCAGGCGTGCGGCCATTAGGCCCGCAATGACACCCTCGCCGCGCGCCACAATGTGAGCGCTGCCACGAGCGGACTCGGAGACCAAAGCCTGCGTTGTGAGGTCGATGCCGCGGCCAAGATCTTCACGCACCGCCAGCCGGATCAAATGTCGACAGTCGTCGATCGTCTCGTCCTTCCAAACAACCCTGTCAAAATCAGCCTTGACCATGCGGTTCTCCCGTGGAATCGACGAATTGGCATTGCTGACGTATCATAGTGGTTTGCGCCATTTTGCCACAGCGACCCGGAGCGCAAGTCGTACTGATTTATGACGGATCAACCAGTGAATGCCGAAATGCCTGATCGCCTCGACATGCAGCGGCGCGTCTTCAGCAGAACGGACCAGCCCTGCGTCGCGGCGTTTGCAGCCCTGGCAATGTTCGCAATTGGACTCAGCTCATTCGACCTTGGCGGGTATCAACACGCCTTCGTCGATCTACGTTATCCCGTCGTCATCGAGACTGATCAAACTGGGTTTCAATTGGACGTCAATCGAGCTGACTGGATGGACTGCTCAGCGCCGCACTGTTGAATCTAATGAGCCCTTTTGTGAAAGTTGCGTGCGTTCTGACGCCTGTTTTGTGGGTGAACCACAGCTCAACATTTTGCACAATTTCAGAGATGCAACGCCGAACAACGGCAGGATTGCCGCCTGTCAGTTTTTCTCGCAGCCTGTGAAGCCGTTTCACCGTCCGTTCCAATGATTCGGCCTCGGCAGAAGGTCGTGGCTTAGAATCGATCTGTGAGGCTTCGATTCGCTCGGCAACGCTTGCCCGTTTTTCACGCAACTCGCGAAGGTCTGCCACGGCCAGGTCGTACAGGTCGTCAGGCGTCCGCTTTAGCTCTTTGGCGGCTGCTCGAATGTCATCGTCGATTTTGCCCAGATTCCTCTGCATTCGTTCGATGCGGCCGGCGTCTGGTTTCCCGGCTTTGGCCTCCAGTTGTCGGGCCAATTCAGCACGCAACCGCTCAAGTTCATCCGGTGCCAGTACGTTGTCTCTGATCTGCTCAACCAGCAAATCAAGCAGTGCTGATTCGTGGACACCATTTCTGTTGCAAACCCGGGTTCCGTGACGCATGTACGATGAGCAAACATACCGTACGCCGCCTGGATCCGCTTTCTCTCGCTTTGAACTCGTGGACACATACATCGGCTTTCCGCAGTGCCCACAGATCAACAGGCCATTCAGGATTGATTTTGAGCATGCCCGACTTCGCGGTGCGGTTTGCTTGCGTCGTTTGGCCATAACTGCATGGCATCGGTTCCAAAGCCGTTTGTTCACGATTTTCGGACATTGGACGTAGTAGCAGTTGTCGTTAATTTCGGTGTCGTCGGCCTTGCCACGTTCAACGATATCGTCACCATCGACCGAATAGAACTTGCCCTTCGCCTCGCGGAATTGGGCGATCCGGCCAGTAGCGTAATCCTTGCGGTTGACGACGTACTGGATGTTCCGGTTACTCCAGGTCTTGCCACTTGGCGATGGAATCCCTTGGTCATTCAACTCGTGGGCCATGTCGTGCAGGCTGGTCTCGTTCTCTGCATACGCCTTGAAAATCCACTTGATGGTATCGACGGCTTGTTGGTCACCGAGAACGATGTCGCTGTTCTCATCGGCGGCGTAACCGTAGGGCGCGCGTGCTCCAGCCCATTTGCCAGCTTTTGCCTTCTTGAGCCGGCCTCGCAGGACGTTGCGGGAAAGATCTTTCAGGTATTGGGCCTTGCCGTGCTGCGTCACACTTGCCGTTAGCCAGCCGCCGAGCGTTTCCCAATCGAGTTCGCCTTGCGTCACACTGATGACACGAACGCCAGCTTCGCGAAGTTGGAACCAGTAGTAGTTTGCTTCCATCGGGTCGAATCGGCTCAGCCGGTCCTGGTCCCAAACGAGGATGGCTTCAAAGTCGCCCAGAGTCGCCGCGTCTGCGATCAGCTGTTTGAATCCTGGGCGGGCATCCGATTCGCTGCCTGAGATTCCCTCATCGACGTATGGCTTCCAGCGGACGAGGCGGTAGCCGTTGGCTTTGGCGTATCGCTCAACTTCATCGCGCTGCGCAGGGATGCTCTTGTCCTGCTTTTTGCTTGACATGCGGTAGTAGGCCACCGCCGGGATAGTTCGTTTCATGGGTATGTTTTCCTTTCAAAACGGGTTACTTGTAAAACCCCAGCCGCCATTGATGCGATCGCCGGCGGCTGGGCACTGTCTCACTAAGCTGACCGACGTGCAGATTTGCACTTCGGTTCGTCGCTGGGATCACACGTCGCCACCGCGGCAACGAAGGTGGAATCGGGGTCGGGGTCGGCCGCCATGATCACATTTGCTTGCCGGGCCATCTCGCCGAGGATCCGCCGCGACCGCGGAGTGTCCGGCCAATGGTCGCCAACCTGCTGCGGCTCGAATTCATCGTCTGCAGCATCGTAAATCACCACCACCAATTCGGAACCATTCTGCGATCGTGCACCGTCCGTGCAGTGCTTTCGTCCTTGCGTAGACATTTGAGCATTCGCCTTTCTTTGCGCACGCCCACCCGGCCAGAAGAGAAGCCGCCGCGCCTGCCATCGCAGAACGCGACGACCCCAGCAACCTGATGGGCCCACAAGAAATGACCGAGACCGGTTACTCGCGTCTGGGCACTACTCCGCGGTTTCCCGCGTCGAAGGGGCCCTGGGGTTCTTGCTACCAACCATCGCTGGTCACAGCTTGAGACACCCAACAAGTAACCGGTCTCGGCCATTCTGGAGAACATCAGATTACCTTCGCAACGTAGTTCTAGACGTCAGCAATTTACCCGACCGGGCAGTCCCGAGTCAACTTCAGCGATTTCTAAGGCCCGAAAACCGCCGTGATGGTGTCGGACGTCCACTGAAGCGGAGATCGGACGTTCTAGGTCGTTTTGCGGCGACTGACTACCGCAGAAGCGATGAGGTTGCGAACCTTCCTGTAGCTTCCGAAAGTGTTCTGGC
>JASLPZ010000066.1:0-24729 GCA_030744725.1 Pirellulaceae bacterium | reverse complement strand
GATTATCCGATTTTAGTCCGACAACTTTCGTTCGTTTTTTAGTTCAGTTCTGCAAGTACATATCTGCCGGTGTTCGTTTCCCGAGTGACGAGTGTGGACGTTCGTGACAATAGAACTTGAAGTAGTTCTGCAGCCCTTCGGTCAGTTGCCGCACGCTCTCGTAGCTCTTCAGGTAAATATCTTCGTACTTGACTGTCCGCCACAATCGCTCGATGAAAACGTTGTCCAATGCGCGGCCGTCCATGCTAATAGCAATCTCGTGCCCCTCCAGGACGCTCGTAAATTTCGGCGAGGTGAACTGGCATCCTTGATCGGTGTTGAAGATTTCTGGCTTGCTGATGGTCAGCCCCTGCTCAAGCTTGGCCTCGATCACCTCCTGAAAAGGAACGCAGCTGCTTCGTGACCCGGTAGCTGCCGACCCGGTGGGCACTTTGGTTGGTTTTGAATCCGTCGACCCGACGGACGCTCCCTCCGAATTAGCGGCCTCTTTGAGATGACGGGCCACCGACTCTCGATTGATCCCCAGCTCACGGGCAATCCGCCGCTGCGACCAGCCCTGCGCATATAACGTCTGAATGGAAAGCACTTTAGCCACCTCTAAATGATTCGCCATGTAGGCCAATCCTTCGCTCTAAGAAAAAGCGAACAAGCCTACACGGGAATCTCAAAAGTGGCTGGTCTTGAAACGCCTCAAGGTGGCTGGTTTTGGGCGCTCTGTGACAGCTCGTTCGGTCTTAGCGATCTGCCAACCGCAATCCGCGTACTGCAGCTCGCGCAAGCACACGTCGAAAGCAAGGAAGCGGAAACGGCGTAACGTTGCGATCGCGACAAAACGGTGAGCCAGTCCAGCTGGAAGGCGCACCGTTTGTTTTTGGTGGACGGCTCAACGACAGTGAGGATATCGCCGCAAGACGGCGTGTTCTTCCTTGGTGATGTCCTGCACCCAGGGATCGCAGTGCAGACGATCGTCGTACGCCCATTCGGCGAAATTGTCATCGGTTGACTCCCGCTCGGTCGCCCCGCTGATTGGGCTGCCCGACTTCATGTGTGGGTGTCCGATTGCGCTGATCCGACTGAAGGTAGGTTTTGAAATCACAGAACTCTGCTAAGCTGGTGTCTCCCAGCACGTAGGACAAACCACCCAACCCTATCCAGGATTTTCGAATGAGCAAGTCTAACTTGGACACTCACTCTGTGCCCGACGGCTTTGAATTGGCTCAGATTGGTTTGACTCGGTTTCGAGCGCTCGCCGTCATTCTCTTTACACTTACTCTCATGGCAATCGGCGCGACCGAGCCCGCCGCAGCCGCAGAGAATGGAGACTCGAAGGAAATGTCCCCGATGTTGCAGCCCTGGACCGGACCCTACGGCGGCGTTCCACCGTGGCATTTGGTTCGGCCCAATGAATTTGTGGAGGCCTTTGACGCAGCAATCGCTCAGGCTAGCCGTGACATCGATGCGATCACTGCAAATCCGAAGGCGCCGACGTTCGAAAACACGATCGTGGCGATGGAATCCGCAGGCCGCACGCTCGACCGGCTGCAGTCTCTGTTCGGCGTGCATTCGTCAAACTTGAATCTGGGCCCAGTCCCGGACGTTGAACGCGTCGTCGAACCCAAACTTGCCGAACACCAAGACAAAGTTACCCAGAACGAAAAGTTGTTTTCGCGGATTGCCGCCGTCTACGAAAGTGACGCGAAAGAGAAGTTCACGCTGGCACAGAAACGCCTGGTCGAAGATCGCTACAAGCAATTTGTACGTCGAGGTGCCAGACTGAGCGCCGCAGACAAGGCAACACTGTCTCGGATCAATAAGCGTCTGGCAAGCCTGTTCACAGATTTTAGCCAGAACGTGCTGGCCGACGAGCAAGGATATGTGACGTGGATCGAGGACAAAGCCGATTTGACCGGTTTGCCGGACAGTGTCGTCTCTGCCATGGCCAGTGCGGCGAAGAATCGCGGCAGAGAAGGACAATGGGCCGTGACGAATACCCGCTCGTCAATGGATCCATTCCTCAGTTACGCCAGCAACCGAAAGTTGCGCGAAAAAGTCTGGCGCAACTACTATAGCCGCGGTGACAACGGCGACAGGCACGACAACAACACGATAATCTCGGAGATCCTCAAACTGCGGGCCGAACGAGCGAAACTGCTGGGCTACAAGACACACGCCCATTGGCGGTTGGAACCACAAATGGCCAAGACGCCCGAAGCGACCATGGAACTGATGCTCAAGGTCTGGCCGAAGGCAGTCGCGCGAGTCCGTGAAGAAGTCGCCGACATGCAGAAGATTGCTGACTCGGAGGGCGCAGGAGTTACGATCGAACCCTGGGACTATCGCTTTTATGCCGAAAAAGTTCGCAAGGCAAAATACGATCTCGACTTCAACGAAGTGAAACCGTACCTGCAACTGGAAAAACTACGTGAAGCCATGATGTGGGCTGCCGGCGAGCTGTATGGAATGCAGTTCAAGCAGATCAACGATTTACCCGTATTCCATCCTGATGTACGCGTTTGGGAAGTCTCCGACGTGGCAGGCAAGCACGTCGGCCTGTGGTATCTGGATCCGTATGCCCGCGAAGGCAAACGGAGCGGAGCGTGGATGACTGCTTATCGTTCACAGGAGAATATGGGTGAAGCGCTCACTCCGATCGTTTCGAATAACTCGAACTTTGTCAAAGGCGCGCCAGGCGAAGTTGTTCTAATCTCTTGGGATGACGCGACAACGCTGTTTCACGAGTTCGGCCACGCGCTGCATGGACTCAATTCCAAGGTGAACTATCCGTCGCAGTCCGGCACTTCAGTGGCACGTGACTATGTCGAGTTCCCGTCGCAGCTGAACGAACATTGGCTCCCGACACCCGAGGTGCTGAACCAGTTTGCCGTTCATTACAAGACGGGCAAGCCGATGCCCGCGACGCTGTTGGAAAAGATCGAAAAAGCAGCGACATTCAACCAAGGATTCGCCACCGTCGAGTATCTAGCGAGCGCTTTGGTCGACATGAAGCTCCATTTGGCGGGTGACGTGGAAATCGATCCGGATGCATTTGAGCGCAAGGCGTTGGCTGAGATCGGCATGCCTCACGAGATCGTGATGCGTCACCGCACGCCCCACTTTTCGCATATCTTTGCCGGGGACAGCTATTCTGCCGGCTACTACAGCTACCTGTGGTCAGACGCATTGACTGCCGATGCCGCCGAAGTTTTTGAAGAGGCGGGCACGTACTACGACAAGGCGATTGCCAAGCGGCTACACGATCACATTATGTCCGTAGGCGACACCATTGACCCAGCTGACGGTTTCCGCGCTTTCCGCGGTCGCGATGTCGACACGAGCGCGCTCCTTCGTAAACGCGGCTTCCCCGTCGATTGAACCGGACGGCCTCAGGTGGATATCCACTCGACCAGGCGGAACCGCGCTGCGCTTATTCTGTCCCAAGTACCCAGGAACTACTGTTGCATGCGGGCCTTGAGTTTTCCGACGACTGTTTGAAACTCTTCCCGTAGTTCATTGAACTTCGCCACGCTCTTGTCGCCTGGCGCTTTGACGTAGTCCAGCATGATCGCTTCGGCGCTCAGAAATTCTTCGCCGATGTCGGCGATTTCGCTGGCAAGGTGTGGTGGAATACTGGTGACGCCGTTGGCATCACCATGCAGCAGGTCGGCTTGATTGACCATCAAGCCGCCTACGCGCACTGGCAATCCCAAATGCAGCATGTGGCAGTACGCGTGCGAGCAGATCGTATTGCCGGTGAAGACGGGAAACTTAAGTTCGCGCACTTGCTCCAAATCGCGGCCGCCGCCGTTGGTGACCAGGCCAGCCGATCCAAAGGCTTTGTAGGTGGAACACATGACTTCGCCAAAGACCGCGGCTACGGCGGGATCGTCAGCATCTTGGAACACCACAACGGCCGGGCCCGGCAACTCAGCGAACTGTTCAAGTTGTCTCTGAATCGATCCGTACGCATCGCCACCACTCGGCGGCGCGTCCGAACGAAACTGCGCCGTGGCAGCAAAACCGACCATCGGCGACAGCTCGGGGAAGTCACACTTGACCCGCCCGTCCATGTAGCCCACATTGCGCGGGCGGATGTCAAACAGTTCGATCACGTTGCAGATCGTGGGTGTATCGTACTTGGCCAGTTTGTCGAGTGTTGCTTGGGTAATAGTCATTGGCCTCTTTCTGCCGTCTCTGTTTCCTCTGAGTCCTCCTGTTCAAAACCTGCATCCCGACATGAGTACGGATATTTGGGTTTTGAGACGCAGCCTCGCATGCACCGCCAACGTACCAGCCTCGACGAATCAGCTCAAGCCGCCGGGTCTCATGAATTCGCGACCAAGAACGGCAATCGCCGCGCGAATCCAACATGGTCGACGATTGTATCGATACGGACGCTACGTGATGCCCCACTAATCGCGCCGCGTACTAAGCCGTGTCGTCTGCTGTTTCTCGAACACGGCGTGCCAGTCGCGCCAAGCCTGCCGATCGAAGCCAAAGCTGACGCCGCCACCAATCTCGACTAGCGCGGCAAGTGCTTCGTGATTGGGAACACGGACGCGGATCTGCTTCGGTACTCCGAATTTAGCAATCGGTGTCCCGATATCGTCATTGGGACCGTACGCGATTCCAGTCGTTGTGGTGCCGGGTGACTTACCAGCGAGAGACGGATTCCTAATGGTATGTTCGGTCACCAGCGCATCGATCAAAGGCACAATCGTCGTCGGATCGTTCAGTTTACCGAGCGCGTGGGCGGCCCGATTGACGCGTTGGTTGTCATAATTGCGCAACGTCTTCACTAGCACTTTGACCACTGCGGGGGACTTTCGCGGCAGCACTTCTTCCAAACTGGCATGAAACACTTCAATGTCAGGATTGTCTAGACACGCCGAGACAAGCACCTTGGTCGCACGGGGGTCGTCGATTTGTC
This sequence comes from Pirellulaceae bacterium, assembly GCA_030744725.1. Classification (GTDB taxonomy): domain Bacteria; phylum Planctomycetota; class Planctomycetia; order Pirellulales; family Pirellulaceae; genus ARS98. The sequence continues at coordinate 19,802 of JASLPZ010000066.1, read as the reverse complement.
CGAGAATGTCAACATACAATAGACGGATCGGCCGAGACTTCTCTCGCGCCAGTTGATAGGCCAAGGCAGGGATCGCGTCCGGAGATCGAATTGAGCGGATGTTTCGCACCGCAGCGATCGGCTGCCCTTTGTTGATTTGCGCTCGCCACATCTTTAACTTGGAAAGCCATTCTTTGGCAGCCAACTCGATCTTGTGGCGAGATTCCATCACATCGATTTCCTGGGATATTCGCCAGCGACCGCGGTAGAACACGTAGCCCTGTTCGTGCAAGAACTCCTTGCGAAGAATCCACTTGCCACGCAGTTGTGAATACCCCAAGCCATGCCATGCGGCTTCGTGTTGCGGATCTAATTCGACGATGCGTCGCAAGTGGCGCGCACGGTGCTCGATCAGACTATTGGTGCGACACCATTCCGCCAACCGCCACTGATCTGCAACGGTATCACGAAACTGCGGTGCGATCTCTTCATACTGGTCGACCTTAGGTTGTTCGCGATCGGTACTGGCAATCTGGCTGGGATGCAGTGTGACGCGAATTCCAGCAGCCGTCTCAATCACCATACGAGTTGGCGACCGTTCATCACGATTGACCCAATGACCACGAACCTGTGCGCCGTTTGCTAAGTGAAAAATGTCGCCGCGGGCGGCGGGCGTCAGGCAGAGCGCAGAGATCGTTATGACAAAAGCGGAAAACCAATACCGAGCAGGCAACCTGACGAAATGCCACGGGCGCCAAGGAAAAACCAAGAGATGTAGTCTGAGATCGTGCATGACGGAAATGATGCTCGTGCGAATGGCGCTCGTGCGAATGGCTAGCAATTCAATATAGGGAGTCTGACCACCGTCAAGCAAGCAAATGGTGGCCGTTGGTGGGGGCTCCGGGGTCGAAGCCGAAGCCACGACTCTGGTTGGTTTCGCTTCTCGATTGCCCAGCTAGCAGCCTCGAATTGATCTAGGGTCAGCCACTGGTTTGCGATAGTCTTCGCAGTCTGGCGTAAAGCGTACATCAGGCAGGAAGCCGAATTTGCCCATGGAGGGGCTTTGTGCGTAAATCAACATTTGTCTTGATCGCTGCCATCGTCTCGATCGGCGGCTATTTCTTCTTGCAGAATTTCAGTCTCGAGGGACTGGAAAACGTCAAAGTTACGCCGCGGGAAACCACCGGAACCGAAAATGGTGCCGGCACCACGGCGGTTTCAACCAACGCTCCGCCTGTCGTACGTAGCGGTAAGACGATTCGGATTGCGGCTTTCAACATTCAAGTGTTCGGTCGCAGCAAGATCAGCAAGCCGATCGTGCTCGACGTTCTCGCTCGAATCATCCGCCATTTTGACGTGATCGCAATTCAGGAAGTTCGTGCGAAGGATCAAGATATCCTGCCGTTGTTTGTCGAAGCCATCAACAACGGGGGGCGCCAATACGACTATGCAATCGGACCACGGCTGGGACGCAGTGCCAGCAAGGAGCAGTATGCATTCATCTTCGATCGCGCTAGTGTCGAAGTCGACCGGCAACAGCTCTACACAATCGATGATCCCGACGATCTAATGCACCATGAACCACTGGTTGGTTGGTTTCGAGTGCGTGGACCGGCCGCGAACCAAGGTTTCACGTTTTCGTTGGTCAACATTCACACCGACCCCGATGAAGTTGCCGACGAAATAAATGTGCTGGATGACGTGATGCGCGTGGTCCGTGATGATGGCCGCAACGAAGACGACGTGATCTTATTGGGCGACTTGAACGCGGATGATCGGCACTTTGGCGAACTGGGCCGCGTGCCACAGATTGCCTGGGCCATTTCCGGTGTACCAACCAATACACGCGGTACAAAACAGTATGACAACCTCGTCTTTTATGCCAATGCCACGCGCGAATTCATGGGACGCACCGGTGTCTTTGATTTTATGCGCGAATACAACATGACCATCGACGAAGCGCTGGAAGTGTCAGACCATTTACCAGTCTGGGCCGAATTCAGCATTTACGAAGGCGGCGAGATTGGTCGCGTAGCGACCCGGCCAACCGACACTACACGGTAGAGAGCAATTCGAGGTGTTCAGCGCAATTACTTCAAATGCGGTCGCACCAATTTCGACCACAATTGGTAACCCTGCTTGTTCAGATGTAGTCCATCTGCCTTGAATAGATCTTTGCGTGGCTGACCGTCATCGCCAATCATGGGCGTGTCGACATCGACAAACTCCAGCCGTGCGTCCTTGGCGGTCGCCTCACGGATCATTCCGTTTGCTTTCCGCATTTCCTCGACCAGTTCCCACCGTTTGATGCTGGGCTTGATCGCCACGAAGACGATGCGTGCTTTCGGCAGGCTGGCGTGGATCGTTCGCGTCAACGATTGATAATCCGCAAATACCGTCTCAACGTCTTTTCCGTGAGCGATGTCGTTGTCACCGGCATACACGACAATGACCCGCGGCTGATACGGAATAATGATTCGGTCGGCGTAACGGATTGAATCGGCGATCTCCGAACCGCCAAAGCCTCGATTGATCGTATTCCGGTCGGGGAACGATTCGCCCAGATCCCAACCGCGAATGCTTGAACTGCCCACAAACAGCAAAGCTCCCTGGGGGGGAGGATCAACCTTGTCTCGCGACTCGAAAGCCGCTATCGACTTCTCCCATTTGTCAGCGGCGGCCGTTTGCGCCAGCGCGCACTGGCCAGCAGTTGAAACCACCGTCAGAGCTGCAATCAAACTCCAAAAACCTCGTCGCATGGTCATCAAGAATTCTCCATCGTGGTGAACGCACCGTGATACGGCGCGGCACACCATTACTCTTCCCAAACGGTATGATATGCGGACATCAGCTCAAAATATTCTAACAACCGCTGATAGAATGTGTGATTCGCGATGGTCGCACTGTCCCCAACGACCAGGAGTTTTCGGCGAGCACGCGTCAGCGCAACGTTCATCCTTCGCACATCCGCCAGAAAACCAATCTCGCCATCGCTGTTGGAGCGCACCAGGGAGATCACAACGGCTTCTTTTTCTCGCCCTTGAAAGCCGTCCACTGTATCGGTCTCCAAGTCGTCCTGTTCCAACAGTTTACGTAGCAGGCGGACTTGGGCCGCATAGGGCGAAATCACGGCAACTTGGTCGGGACTCACACCCATCTCCAACAACTGCTTCACTTTTCGGACGACCAACGCGGCCTCCTGTTCGTTCATGCGACTTTCGCCGTCCGGCTCGATCTGTTCGTCGTATCCAGCACCGGCCGTGTCGATAAAATGCAGCGGCGTGGCGGTGAACGCGTTGTTTTCCACGCCCGGGAGATCGCTCAACAAGTGCTGGGCGATCATGTCGTCGGCAACCAGAGTACCGTCGTAGAACTCGTCCGACGAAAAGTCCATGATCGACCTGTGCATCCGGTACTGCACGCACAGTTGTTTGGCAATCTTGTTTCCGAAACGGTGTACTATTCGCTCGAGCATGCTGACGTTGAAGCCTTCCCGCGCAGCGTCGCGTGAAACAACGGTGGGCGGCAGTTGACAATGATCACCTGCCAGCACGATCCGGTCACAACGCAGGACGGGAATCCAACAGGCGGGCTCGGTCGCCTGACAAGCTTCGTCGACAACGGCCAGGTCGAAGGCCCGCTTGCCGAGCAAGTCGCTATCCATGCCCGTTAGTGTCGCACACAAAATCGTCGACTGATCAAGAATATGCTGAACAACCTGTGCTTCCAGCCGGCGAGCATCGCTGATCAACTGTTTCGCTTCGTCCCGCATTTCGCGACGTGCGCCAGGAACCGGTTTGGCCCGCGTGTGCTTGCCCGCCTTCTCACGCAATGCAGAGGCCTCGCGAACCAATTTCCGCGCCAGACGCACATCCTCATGCCGGTCGACCAGCAAATCCAACGTGTGCTTCCTCAATTCCGGCAAGACTCGAGCCGGATGCCCCAATCGCACCGCGTTTTCGCCCGCCGCCAACAAACGCTCAAACACGTTGTCCACTGCCAGATTGCTCGGCGCGCAAACCAATACCTTGTTATCTTGGGCGACGGATTGTCGAATCAATTCGACGATTGTGGTCGTCTTGCCCGTCCCCGGCGGACCGTGGATCACCGCCACGTCCTTGGCGGCTAAACCGAACTGCACGGCGGCCCGCTGCGCCTTGTTGAGCGTTGTTTGCCATTGTTCCAAATCGGGCAACGGATCAAACGACGGCGGTCGCTCGCCCAACAGAGAGTCACGGAGCATTGCCGAGCGATCGCCCCGCGCGCCGCGTGCCCGCTGCAACGCCACGCGTTGGCGCTGACGGCCGATCTCGTCGTTGGCAAGGTCCAAGCGAAGGACTGGATTGTCGGCCGAAAACTCTGGAGCAATGTTCAGTGCCACTTTGACGGCAGTCGCAAAGCGGTTGCTGATTACGCCGCGCCACGTCGTTTCAGATTGGTCTCTTTCACTGAGCACGATTGGGGAGCCGATCCCCAGCCTAGACCACGGTAGCCTGGGTGCCGGGCTGCCGCGTTTGCACAATTCCAAGATATAACGGCCGCCCAATCCAGCCTCTTGATCTCGAACCGTCAGATTGATCAGGCTTAGACCGGACTGTTCTGCTTCACCAGGTGAGAGCCGTTCACGCTGTCGGCGCACCTGTTCAGCCTCGGCGACACCTTCCAAGTCCAACAGACGCATCAAGTGCTGTAAGTGATCGTCTTCTGCGCTGCCATCGCCGGCGGCTTCGTACCAAGCTCGAATCAGTCGGTTCGCAAGGTTGGTGCCATCTATGGCCTTGGCCAGCCGATGCCCCCAGGCGTCGGGCACTTCGACGGTTGCCGCGCGGCCACGCACTTCGATTGCACCAATTCTGTTGCGGTCCAGGTTGCCCAATTGAATGACCAACCTGACAATGGTCCCTTTGGTCGTCTTTGGCGGCAAAGCGTCAAGATGTAAGAAGGCCATTGCGAGCGAGAAATCGTTTCAAATTTGTCTGTTAATCACAGGCCCAGGTCGCGAAATTCCAATTCGTTCGCACGGACCAGCACACGTGAACTCTTCACGGCGCAACGGCAAACCTCGGACCAGCATCGACAGGGCACTTGCACAGCGTACAATATCCCAACCGATTCGAGGACCACGGAAAGATGATCAAGCATGACCAACGACCCAAATCGACCGCACGTTGTCGCCACAGTAAGTACCGATTTCGAGGCGGCAGCCATTGTCACCGCGTTAGAAGCGGCAGGCATCAAGGCGATGGCGGTTGGCGGTCACACGGCAGGGTTTCGTGCCGAGGCTCCGGGCGACGTTGCTGTCGTGGTCCAAGAAAACGAAGCCGATCGGGCCGAAACTGTCTTGGCTGAGTTTCGGAAAAAATAGTATGAGAAAGTATGTTACTGACATCCTTTCAATTGCGCTTCATGATCGCCAGGGCGACACCACCAAGTATCAGGGTGCTCGCAGCGATCAGCCTCACAGTCACTTTCTCAGAAAGAAATGTGATGCCGCCAAAGGCGGCAAGAACCGGCACCATAAGTTGTACGACTGATGCCTGCGTAGTCGTCAGGCGGCGGAGCGTCTTGTACCAAAGGATATATCCCACCCCGGACGTAACCACTCCGGATGTCAGTGCGAGCAGGACGCCCATAGGTTGCAGTTGAACCGAGGAAAACGCAACGGCACTCACAATGATCGCCATCGGTGCCGACCGAGCAAAATTCGTGGCGGTCATCACAACGGGTGTGGAAACGCCCTTGCCGCGGATCGAATAAACACCCCAGGCAATTCCTGAGATACACATCAGCAATGCGCCGATCGGGTCAGGAGCCGAGATCCCCGGCAACACGAGAAAGACGAGCCCGCCCATCGCCACGGCCAAGCCGACCCACTGCGCGACTCCAAGCTTCTCGCCCGATCTGATTGCGGCTCCTATCATGGTCACTTGCACCGACCCGAAAAGGATGAGCGCACCCATACCTGTACTGAGCGAAACATACGCCAGGGAGAATGCGGCAGCATAAGCGAACAGCGCAAAGCCTGAACTCCATGAGCCCTTCATCTTCTGCGGTGCTTTGGATTCGGCGACCAATCGAGAGATCGGAATCAGTGCCAGCGCGCCACTCACGAGACGAAGAGTCGTGAACGACACCGGATCGATGAGTTGCCCACCGAGCGCCATTCGGCAGAGCAAAGAGTTGGCAGCAAATGCAAGCAATGTGAAGGTAATTAGGACTACGATCATCGGTTTCCAAGCTACTGGTCGAATTGTTTGCGCTGGACAAGGGTCAGCACACGTTGATGAGGCTAGCGAGGCAGTGCCTCAGACCGAGGCGAGCTATCGCTCCGTTGCAGCGATCCGCTCCCGTGCTATTCCTCACGACATTCTAGACCTTTCTGTCCGAATTCTCGACATGAAGGTCTCTCAACTGCAGCGGGAATTGGTGTCGCTGCGCCGCCGCAACGAGCGGCTGATCGCGCTATTGCGTCTGGTTGTTTCATTCCAATTCATCACAGCGCCAGGACTCGTCAGTTTGAGCACCCCACAGGTCGGTCTGCGGTAGGAGCAATTCAGGCAGGTTGCTATGCGAAATGTCATCAGGCAACGGATGGTGACGCGCGGGGACGCCGTAGGCCAGTGTGTCAGGCGGAACATCCTTGTTGACAACCGAACCGGCACCGATCATGGAATTCCGCCCCACGGTGACTTCCGGGCAAATCGTGACACCGCCACCGATGCAGACGTGTTCTTCGATCCGCGGTCCTCGCACGGGAGCAGCGCGACGCATGGGGTACTTGTCATTCAGAAATGTCGTGCCCGGTCCGATAAACACCATGTCGCCGATCGAGGTGGTGCTGGGGATATAGACGTGGGCCATGATCTTCACACCGTTTCCAACGCGAAGGCGGCCTTCCAGCGTACACTTGTGGTGTACGACGCACCGGTCGCCGATCGTGACCTCGGCACGGATCAATACCTGATGACCGCACTGGAAGCGATGGCCGATCGTGGTGTTGGCGTAGATGATCGTCCCGGAACGAATGATGGCGTGATGGCCGATCCGGAGTGGATTTGAGTCACCTGGATAGCGGTAGCCAAGCACGACACCCTCGTCGATCTGGGCATTCTCTCCGATCTCGTAGTACTTACTACTTTCGATGGGTCGTCTCCTTCGCAAACTGGCGCAAGATTCTGACAGCCTCGTCGGCGAGCACATCGCCGGCTGGATTCCTCAGTGGCGGCCGGAATTTGGTATAGCGATAAAACGAACTCATGTACTCCCGGCCGCCCGTATTGGCGCCATCGGTGATGTAGCCATGCGAAACGTTGGTGTAGCCACAAGGGATGCTGATCGGCAGCGGCGATTCGAGACGAATTTGTCGGCCGATTCCCTGAAACGGCTCGCAGGGCAACCCGACAATGCCAACATCGCCAATGCGAATCACGGCGATCTCCATTTCCAGATGCTTGGGCACTGAGTCGGCGCGGCCTTCTTCGTGCAGATCGAGTGCCCAAACGTTCCAAGCTCGGAGTGGGTCCACTAGCCGTGCGCGGTAATTGGGTGAGAGGGCTCGCGGAAAATTCAGCCCCACGCACGACAAGGTGTTCTTGTCACCCGATTTGGACCGCTGAATGAAGTCGTCCATCTCTTTCAATTCGGCGATCAGGACTTCGCGGCTTGGCAACGGTGCCAGCGGCACGTTGACCTTCTGGACCGCGACGTCCAGTCCGTCGCGCTGGGACGGTTGCAGATGTTTCAGTGCGTCGATGTAGCTCTGGCCCAACATGTAGCCGAACTCGGCCGATCGTTTCACGCCGCCGAAGAACATCTCCTTCGAATTCACATCGCCCGCGCAGCCTTGCAGAAATCCGACGGGTACATCACTCTGCTTTCCAAGATGTTCCGCCAGATCATCACAGGCAACTTGTGGCCACTCGCCAAAGACGACTGGCTTTTCCGGGTGGTAGCTCGTGACGGGATGGCCGGTGAACTGGGCCAGCGCGGCGATCGTCTGGCCAGCCTTGTTCTTGAACACGACGATTGGAGCCTGGGTGTCGATGTCACCATTGAAATCCTCTCCCAGCAACACTCGATCCTGCTCACGCATGAAATACGTTGTTCCGTCAGCCCGACGTCCCTTGCGGTTGTAGGTGATACGTCCCTCGCGACCCTCGGCCCACCAGAGCGTCACTGGTTGAAGCAGGTCCGGTAGTCGTTTGGCATGACTTCGGAGAGCGGTCAGGAACTTCTCGCCGATCGGTAGCAATTGCGCCTGCGGTACGTCCTGAGCGATGGAGCCATAGATGGGGATCCCGTTGCTGGCGAACGAGACGCTGCAGTGATTGTGCGAGGAAAGAATTAGCACGTGTGATTTCGGTAGCTTCAAGTCTCTTGCAATCGTCTGACGAAACAATTCGCTCACATTGACAGGCGTGGTGCCGCCAAAGTGAGTCGTGACCAGACAAAACCGTGTCGCACCGTCGTCGAGCAGCGTCACGGTCGTCTTCAGTGGACCGACGACCTTGCCAACGCGCGCGCCGGTCCGGCTAGCGGTCTCCGCGTTTGGTTCGGGAGTGATTCCAAACTGCAGGGCAGCGGCGCGGAGACGCGGTTGCTTCGTGGCGGTTTCCGCCGTGGCGGGAGGGCACATCGTGAAGCTCCAGATGATGAGGGAGACTGGCAGGACCAACAGGGGCCGTACGTGAGACCCGTTCCTCTCGATCGTTCGCCGATTCATGGCTTCTCCTTTCGTAATGAATCCGAGCGTGATTGCACGTAGCCGATGAGCCGATCCTTAGTTCACATCCGGCACACCAATGCGAACGAGCAATTCGCGCAGTTCAGCCCGTTCTTCGTCGTTCAGCGAGCGGGCAGGCAATCGCGTTGGTCCGCCGGGACGGCCGCACAATTCCAGCGCGGACTTGATCACTGTGCTTTCGCAGCCGGTGCGCTTCCACATTTTCACTCGGAAATCGTACCACGGCCAGTTGGCGGCGGTGATCCTCTGCTGGGCGGCTTGGTAGTCGCCGGCTTCCAGCAGCCTCCAGACTTCTAGATCGTGTTCGGGCCAGATCGTCGCCAGATGTGTGATGTAACCCGTGCCGCCCATCAGATGCGTCATCACGAACAGGCCCTGATTGTCCACGATGGCGAAGCGGTCCGAGAATCGGTCCAGTCCGCGCAGGTATTCGCCGCTGCCTTTGGAAGTGGACCATTTCAGCGCGACGCAGCGCGGCAGCTCCGCCAGCCGAGCGAGCTGATCCAGCGACATGTTGTAGCCTTCCCACGGCGTGTTGTAGATCATGATGCCAATCTCACGCGTCGCATCGTGCGCGGCCTGAAACAACCGCAGGCAATCCTCATCCGACGATGCGTAGTAGTAACCGGCCGATACCTGAATCCCTTCCGCCCCAATCTCCTCAGCCCAGCGAGCCATCTCGACGACGGTTTCGATATTGGTGTCCTGCGCGCCGATCAGCACGGGCACTCGTTCCGCTGCGGCTTCAACAATCGTCTGCGCAGCGGCCTTGCGTTCGTCGAGCGACAGGATCGGAAAATCACCGCCGGCTCCAACGCCGAGCAACGCTCCCTGCCCGCGCCGGAAGCCGTGCTCAATCACGTAGTTGATGTTCTCGCGAATCGCTGCGTGGTCGATCGACAAGTCTTCGTTCAAGTGCGTGATGACCGCGATCATTGGTCCTCGCAACGTCTGTTTGGCTTCGTCGATCTTCAAGGGTTTACCTTTCACGCGGAATTCGCTGGGATGGATAGCGAAATCGTAACACAAAGGTGATACGAACTGCATCGCGTAACCTCCTGCTGCATACTCGATAGCATGCTCCACCGCCTGTCGTGTGAACGGCTTCGGGGCTTCGGGCGACGGCGACCATGTCGTGAACTTGTGTCTACTACGGCTAATCTATATAAACAAGAGTCGATTAATCCAGTATTGGTTGGTATGGTCAAAGGATGAAAACTCCCCAATACCTGATCTGACATTCGCTTGGTCAAGGCGACCTCGACTGCGACTGGAGACAAAGCAATGGACCGTCGACTTGAGGACCCCACGAGACTAAAGAGCACTCAACGGCAATTGAACCGAGTTCTGAAACGAGTGCCGTCGAACTGGATCGGTACGCTACTCGTATTCGCAATGTTGTTCGGGGCGAATCGATCGGTCACCGCCGAATCCGTCCGCGGTCAAATCGAAGCCGACTGGCAGCGACAAGACGCTTGTCGTATGCGACAGATTCAAGAGCCAGGCGTCGTCATTTTTTCCTACGAACGGCTAAAATGGCCGGGCATTAAGGCGGATGATCGGCTAGGCATACCATTGGCAACGGCGCCGAAGCTGGACGGGCGGCTCGATGATCCCTGTTGGCAAGCGGCGGCCGAGATCGGCGAAGCCGGCAATGGGCTGCCCCTCTTTCGGCTGTGCCATGACGAGCAGAATGTGTATGCCGCGGTATCGCTGGCGACGCGTGACGAGTCAAGTTTCACGGGTGATGCGACGGCACTGGATGCAGGCGGAGCCGTCGATGGCAAGAAGGACGGCCGCTATGCATTTCACACGGGACAGGAACCGGATCCCTGGTGGCAAGTCGACCTGGGTGAGCGTCGAGCGATCGGCAGGATCGTCGTTTACAATCGCCTTGATTACGCTCCGGGTCTGCACAACGCCGACAACCTCCTAATCCTCACATCTGATGACGGGCAGACATGGACGCCTCGCCACGACAATCGCGGCCAGCACTTCGGTGGTCTCACCAGTGGCAAGCCCTTGACCGTTCGTTTTGCTGATGGTTCCTCCGAGGACGGCGACGCGCTTCGTGCACGTTATGTTCGTCTACAGATTCGCAGTGATGAGCCGATCTTTTTTCACCTGGATGAAGTGGAGATCTTCGGCATTGATCATCCCGAAACGAATATTGCGGTTCGCTGTCCGGCCAGTCAGAGCAGCCTGAGTATCTGGTCTCGTGGCGGCCAGGCGAACGGTGGACTGTTTTCACTCGGAAAGTCTCGTATCGCCCTGGGTGGTGATGGCAATGCGAGTGTCTTGCTCAATGGGACGGTGCTTTCTGTAAACCGTGTGAGTGTGGTACGAGAATTGGGGCAGACCACCATTGAATTGGCGATCCCGCGCAACCTGTTCCCCAACCTGTTTCCAATTGAGCTGCAAACTCCCAGCGAGAAACCGATCGGCTTGATCGCGGTGGGAAGCTGGCAGATCAAATGGGAGCCCAAGATTCAACCTGGCTTCGGTAAGAACCAAATTACTCTGGGATTCAGTGCGTCACAGCCAACCCGATTACCAGTCAAAGTGACGGTGGAAACGGTCGTGTTCACTAACCAGCGGGCCGTTCGACACGTCGTTTTCGAAAGAGAACTGCTGCAGACCGAAACGATTCCCGTCGAGTTCGAGATTGCCGAAGCTGGAGCGGCCGCAGTGATCGTTTCGGCGAAACAAGGGAGGTACACGTCTCGTCAGGGACGGACATTCTTCATTGATCCGGTAGCCGAAACGATAAGCCGCACTCGCCTGCTGGTGAAAGAATTTGACCTCCCCATTCCCAAGTCCCTTGACGAACTGACACATCGGGCGAACGAACTAGCTGTGACAGAAAAGGAACTTGGCTCACAAGCGGCGGATCGCCATGCATTGTATGTCGAAGCAAAATGGCTGGCTCGGTGCGTGGCGTTTGAGAATCCGAGTCTCGACTTCGACCGCCTGCTTTTGGTCAAACGATTCACGCAAGAGACCTATCCTGATGTCTGTCTGAACCACATGCCGTGGGTATCCCGTCCGGGTGGCGACCTCTGTGTCGTCTCAATTAACGGATTCGACCAGCCGTGTGACGTACGCAATTTAATCAACGGTCGCCTGGGCCCGGGGCATCTTCACGGAATGGATCTCTGGTGGGATGGCAGTAGAGTTGTGTTCGGCTATGCAAAGGCCAGTAGCGATCAGCCTCCGCAAGGCTGGACCGATCGTCGCACAAGTTATGATCTGCGTCGCAACGAGGAGCCGACGCACCTCTTCGAGATCGGTGTTGATGGAGATCATCTGCGGCAGCTTTCCGACGGCCAATGGAGCGATCTGGATCCGACCTATCTTCCCAGCGGCGATATCGCGTTCGTGTCGGAACGTTGTGCCTACTCGCTTCAGTGCAACGAGCTGGACAAGGACGAGACGTCGTGCAATCTGTACGTCATGAGCGGCGACGGAAGGGATATCCGCCGATTGAGTGCAAACAAGGATGGGGATTACCTGCCGCACACACTCGACGATGGCACGATTGGCTATACGCGTTGGGAGTACCAGGAGCGAGGTTGGGCGAACATCCAGTCAATCTGGACCGTGCGCGCAGATGGGACCGGTGCCGACGCGCTGTTCAAGCAGCATCTGAACGATCCCTGGGCGCTGGAAGACGCTCGTTCGATTCCTCACAGCAAGAAATTGGTGGCGATTGCCACCGGTCATCACACGCTCGCCGCCGGTCCGGTGGTGGTCATCGATCCGCGTGAAGGAATGAACAGCGAAGCGGGAATTCGCATTGTTACGCCCGGTGTCCTGCCGCCGGAGGGAGGGATGAGTGGAACGCCCGTGCCCACGGGAGGTGTTGTCGGTGCCGGCGGGTATTACATGACCCCGTGGCCGATCTCGGAGAAGACGTTTCTTGTCTCATACACGTACGATGCCCAAACCGATCCGACGGGATATGGCATCTACTTAATCGACACCTTCGGGACGAAGGAACTGATCTATCGTGATTCCACGATTTCCTGTTCTCTGCCGATTCCTTTACGCGCCAGGCCGCGCCCGCCGATCGTGCGGGGCATCACCGAATCGGCCACCGCGTATGCAACCTGTTATGTCTCGGATGTCAGTCACGGAGTTGAAGGAGTCGAGAGGAAAGCGGTTCGCTACCTGCGGATTTCGCATCGGGAACCATGGCCTTATGACAATCAGCTGGGAGGCCAACGCTACGAAGAGGATGTCAAGCCGGTGATGATCAACTGGACGCCGGCCCGCGTGCTCGGAACCGTGCCGGTTGAAGCAGACGGCAGTGCCCATTTTGTCGTGCCAGCCGATACACCGGTCTATTTTCAACTGCTCGACAAGGATCACATGGAACTGCAGCGGATGCGGTCATTCGTCAGTTTCCAGCCGGGTGAAGTTCGTGGCTGTGTCGGATGCCACGAAACCAGAGCCGAGGCACCACCGCACTATCGGGGGACGCAGGCCCTGTCGCGCCTTCCATCCACACCATTTCCGCCCCCTTGGGGAGACCGCCCGATAAGTTTCCTGCGCGATGTGCAGGGTGTCTTCGACCGAAATTGCATCAGTTGTCACAGTGGACAGAAGAGCGCCGCCGATCTGGACTTCTCCGCAGGTCTCACAGCAAGATACAACCGGGCGTACGATACGATCATCGAGCACGACCTGGTCGCACGCTCAAACGTGGGCGACGATGCTCGTGTCACCAAGCCGCTCGCTTTCGGCTCGCACCGGAGCAAGTTGGTCGCCGTGTTGCGAGATGGAGCGTGCAGCAAACGAGCAAACCTGAGTGCGGACGACTGGTTGAGGCTGGTGACCTGGATCGACTCAAACGCGCCTTACCACGATCGTTTCATCAACAAACGCACCACGAACCCTCCGTACGATCTACCCGGCGATCGACAGCTGGCTGACAAGCTATCGGCCCTTCATGCCAAGCGTTGTACCGAATGTCATACCGTCGACAGCATCACCCGGCTTGACTGGATCGACTTGCGGGATCCGAAACGAACGCGATTCCTGGCGTCGCCGCTCGGCGTCGAAGAACCCGATCGCCCACGCTGCCAGAGGAGCGTATACGCAAGTGAAAAGGACGCAGACTATCAGGAGGGTCTTCGCCTGGTCCGCGAAGCGGTGGAGAAAGCATGGGCCCACCCGCGTCGTGACCTGGAGGCAATTCAGCAATAACGGTTCGATGACAGAACGAGCTGCCACTTGAGACGTCTTCATCCAGATCGAAGAAACCGTCGTGGCACTACCAGATCGAATTGGCAAGGACACGACCACATGCTTCGGAGCACTCGATCACGCCTTCTTGCACGGGTCGCCGGCCATCCGGTGAAACGCCCTTGGGATAGATGCCGCTCCACACGATCGAGTTATTCTGTACGACATTCCGAAAGCTCGTGCCAGCAATCCGGATGGCTTGCCTCAGGGACTCATTCGTGCCGTCATTGTGCAGCGAATTGTCAGAAATCCGACATTGCACCGAATTGCTGATATCGATTCCGCGAACGGCGGAGTTGTTAATCTGGCAGCCGGAAATACTGATATTCCTGCTGTTTCGAATGGTGATGGTCCCGCCCGACAACGCGTCGCCGAACCGGCATCCGTTGTGGATATTGCCGACCAGCGTGCATGCATTGCAATCTTCCATCAACAGGCCGTCCACCGACGTACTGGCCCAACTGGCCGGACGACTAGCGATGGTGTTCGATCCGACCAACGATTGATGGCAATTCTTGAAAGCGACGTTCAGTGTTTGCCCGCCGTAGATCGTGTTGCCAGTCACGTTAACGCTCATGCCATGATGCAAAACGACGTTTCGATCACGGCTCCCAAGCACATTGCCGGTGATGGCGATCAGGCGAACGCTCGAAGCGGGCGTCTCTGTCTTCCCCAAGATCAGTACGTTGGCACCGCGCGCACCGAGCGTCGCTTGCAACGTGTTACCGGCGATCGTGTATTCGCTGATCACACCATTGCGTGCTTCCAACACAATCTCGCCCGAAACATCAGTATCGCTTCCCGAATTGTATTCGATATCGTTGCCGGTGATCTGGATGTTGTGAACGTCGCCGTCTGACTGGCGAATGCCGGCGCGGCGGCAGTAGCTGATGTGATTTCCGTGGATGATAACTTGATGCAGATTGCATTTGTCAAACAGCAATCCCGTGTCATGGCAATCGTAAATGTGCGACGAAGATAGTACGAAATTTCGATTCCGCTCGGAAAGCACGACACCATTCCGGCACTTGCGCACGAGGACATTTTGCAGTGTGGCTTGCATCGTCCGGATGAACATGATGCCGTCAGTTTCAGGGTGATCGCCCACAATCTCCAGCCCGCTCACGATAGGAAAGCGCTCGCCATCCCAAGTGTGGGCTGCGACAGTCGATGGTGTCGCCGTGCCTTGGTGGTCTCCGCGAATCACAACGGCCGGCCCTGGTGAAGTCATGACGAGTCGCGCCGTGCCCTGAGCGCCCCGGAGTCCTAAGTAGCCGTGGCGGGTGGTGTCGAGCTGTAACGACCGTGTGATCCGGTAGATGCCTTTAGGGAATTCAACCACGCCTTCGCCGTCGTTAATGGCGTGCTGAATGGCAGCAGTGTCATCCGCCTGGCCGTCGCCTATCGCACCAAATTCTTTTGCAGAGGACATTGGTTTTCCAGGTCCAAGTGATGGCGGCAACCGATTGTCGTGACGATCAGGGTCTGGCCGCGATAAAGCGAGCGAGGATTTCGACGTTCTTGGCAAACGTACGTGACTCGATGATCTGTCGCGAGTCGCTCTTTACGGTGAGCAACTGACCCTCCTCCACCCAGGCACCGCGCTGGTCCATCGCATCAATCACCGCGCGAGCTTGGCGGGTGAGCGATGGTGTCAGTTTGACGGTGCGAGTTGACCGCACCTTTAGCTTCCGCGGCGGTGCATCTTTGATTCGCTTGTAGGCCGCTTCGATCGAATCAAGCGACGAGCTGACTTTGAATCCGTAGTGCGTCGGTAAGTCATCATCCTTGTAGGTTAGCTCGTATTTCGTCGTGAAATACAGTGGCTCGTTCGTTTGTAGTTCGTAAAAACGGGCGAGACGGCCGTCCGGCAACTGAGACCTCTTCAAATACGCCACAGCGCGCGGAATTGGTTCCAAGTACTGCGTGTCGCCAGTCCACTCGTACAGTTTCAGCAGCGTTCGCATGACACCTTGTGATTCGCCACCGGTGACTGCGGCTGGTTCAAACCGGCGTGCCCACGCTGGCTGCATGCGGGCGTCGTACTGTTGGGCCCACGCCGGTTGCGGTTCGGGCATCTGCGCCAACAAGATGAAGCCGCCAGCCTTTTCGGCGATGACTTGATAGTGAGGATCTTCGTAAATGGCGGAGGCGACGAAGAAGGTATCGATCATGTCGGCGATCGTGTTGTCGTTAAACGTATAGAATGATCGATAATCAACTTTGGGATGTTCGCGCGGCCAAGTGTCCGGATACGTGGCAGCTTGCACGGGAAACTTCTCTGCATCGGGCGGTTCGCTAAATCGCTGTGGCCAAGCTCCGTTGGGATACTGCACTTGTTCCAATCGCTTTAAGGCATACATGGCTGCGTCGTGAATCTGCTGGTTGTCAAATTCTGT
Source organism: Pirellulaceae bacterium (assembly GCA_030744725.1). Classification (GTDB taxonomy): domain Bacteria; phylum Planctomycetota; class Planctomycetia; order Pirellulales; family Pirellulaceae; genus ARS98. The sequence goes on along the minus strand of JASLPZ010000066.1, from coordinate 3,434 downwards.
CGACATGTCGACGCGCATTAGGAACCTCAATGCGGATTGCGTGACATCGTCATCCAACGTGGTCACATTGCGCGCCGCCGGCCTATCTTGATCCAGGCGATAGCGATACTTCTTGCGTTGCTCGCGAAATTCGATGCGATAGTCCCACCCGCCTGATTCCAATTGACCCTTGGTCAGTCCGAGCGCAGTCTCGACCGCAGCGTTCAGGTAGATGGGATCTTCCGTCAACTGATATGCCGACAGATACGCTTCGCCTACGGTCGGCGTTCCTGGCGGCTGAACCCAGGCGGTTGTGCTCAGCGCCCTGCCCTCGCCCTCGCCATGCTTCAAGTCGGCACTGTACCGCCACAGATAACTGCCGTTGGTCGCAACTTGTTTGCGAAAGAAGTTCACTGCCTGATGCAATGCCTTTTCCGCGACAGCGCGATCCAGGCCGTCGTCCGCAGCGACGCCTAGATGCGTGGAACCAACAATGACCATCCACAAACAGATCAGATAGAAACGCATGTCAGCCTCCTGAGAATGTCTGCGAAGCAGATTGGGGTCCAACGATGGTTAGATGCGCAATGCTAGGAATAATTGCGTTGCCGTGCACACCGTTTGGAACCAACATGGCTATAAGAACATGGGTGAAGAAGGAAGAACAGGATAGCCCATTTGGTGATGGTCCGCACTCTTTTTGATCACTCCTCTCACCACAAGACCGCAACAGTGGATTGGCTGCGCATAAAAAAGGAGAGCAACGACGGCTCTCCTCCATAGTTGATCGTCTCGGTGCTTAGCGTCTGCGGAAGAAGCGGGTTCCTCGTGTCCAGCGAAAGCTCGTGCGAGCCACGTTGGTCGAAGCAACGACGTTTGTCGTGACTTCGGCCGCCGGGACAGCGGCGTCGGTATCGCCGTTCGATGCAACAGCATTCGTGGCGGCTGCCGGGGTCGAGGCGTAGCATTGTCCATTGGGACAGCTACCGCGAGATCGACGTAGGCCACGAGCTTGAACTTCGTCGGAAGCGGCGAACACGACCAACGTGCCTGCCAAAACAACTATGTATTTGAGCATTCTAATGCGCTCCTTTACCTTGTGAGGGAGGAATTGAGAGATTTGTCCTGCACTTCAAAATAGGACGACAGGAAAGAGCTTATCGGCTTGGTGGGGATAAGCAAGTGGGTCAAATCGGTTGACTGGGTTATTTGTTATGGACTGGGTTAAATGCGTCGGTATAATTAGTATTTTTTGGGGGTATCTGAAACAAGGTTCAGGCTTACTGTATTTCGCTGCGCCAGACAGTATGATTGAAAGAGAGCTCGATATTTCTCGCGAGTGGTTCCCGTCGCGTCATCCAGCTCGACAGGGGACGGCTGTTTCCCGACCTGTTCACCGCGCGAGGGATTTAGGGAAGTTGTATTTCTGGAGATCGAGGTGGAGTCGGAACACGAGAAGCAACCTGACTCCCAAACGCTCAACATCGACGAGACGGCGATGTTGGCGTCGGGTGATGAGGCGCATTACGCCCGTCCTGAACGTGCGCGCCTTCCCGGCGACGAATTCGGTCGTTATCGCATCCAAAGGACGTTGGGCGAGGGGACGATGGGGTCAGTCTATCTGGCCCACGATAAGCAGTTGGATCGCAAGGTCGCGCTGAAGATCCCGAAGGTAAATGCCAAAGAAGACTCGAAGTTCATCGAGCGATTTTTGCGTGAAGCGAAAGCGGCAGCAACGCTAACGCATCCCAACATTTGCCCCGTCTATGATGTCGGTGAAATTGACAGCACGCATTTCATTACGATGGCGTACATCCAAGGTCACACGCTGTCTAATTTCATTACGCCGGAAAAGGCTCAGCCGGACCGCAACGTGGCCAATGTCGTGCGCAAGATCGCACTTGCGCTGCACGAAGCCCATGTGAACGGGATGGTCCATCGCGACGTCAAGCCGGGCAACATCATGATCGATCAGCGTACCGAACCGATCATCATGGACTTTGGTCTGGCCAGGCAAATTGATGACTCGGGTGACGCGCGCCTCACGCGTGACGGGGCGATTTTGGGATCGCCTGCCTATATGTCTCCGGAACAAATCGAAGGTAAATCGGCCAACATTGGCCCCGCCTGTGACATTTACAGTTTGGGTGTGATCCTGTACGAACTGCTGACGGGGACTCTGCCGTTTCAGGGTTCGGTGGCTTCGATCATTGGACAGATCATTTCCAAGGAAGCGCCATCGCCGACAACGTATCGCCCAGACATAAGCCCGCGACTGACTAAGATTTGCACCAAGGCGATGGCGAAAGAGATCGACCGGCGATATAAGTCGATGAAGGATTTTGCAACGGAGCTGGCAGAATTCATCAAGGCCAAGCCGCAAGAGGATACGCTTGCCGCGCCGGCGACCCAGAAGAAACCTGAACCGGAAGCTAGCGCGCCGTTGGACAAGATCGACGTCATGTGCCAGTGCGGACAGCGAATGATCGCAAACCGTGACATGGCTGGCAAGATGGTCAAGTGCCCCCGCTGTGCGACGACCGTGCCAATTCCAGGGCCGAAAGAGATCGACGTGACGTGCCGTCACTGTACGCAACGTTTCATGGCCCGCGGCGAGCTTGCGGGAAAAGTCGTGAAATGCCCTATGTGCACCCGACCACTGACGGTTCCCAAGCCGGGTAGTGCTCGAGCGATTGCACCACAAATCGAGGCTCGTTGTGTTTGCGGACAGCAATTCGTGGCCACCCCACAACTTGCGGGCAAGTCTGTCAGTTGCACGGCCTGTGGCCAGCGTCTGATCATTCCTCCAGGCTGATCAACTGCGTCACCGTTGGATATGGCGTTGGACGTGGCCATGCCTTCACACTGTGTTGGCTGTCCCGCCGCGGGGGCTTTCCGCTACAATCCACCCAAATGACTTCCCCCAATCTACCACAGTGGCGTTTGCCTGCCGGAATTAGTCGCGGCCTGTGGGACTACGTTCATGCCGATCATATTGCAGATGATTACGACGACTATTTTTCGCATAATCGACTGTTCGACTTTGACGAACAGATCGTGTTGAGCCACGTCCATGCGAGACAACTGAGGGACGGGGTCGCGGCCGATCTGGGCTGTGGTACGGGACGCGCTATCATGGCTCTGGCACGATGCGGTATGAGAGGTCTGGCGATCGATCTGTCCCATGCCATGCTGGCAATCGTACGCAACAAAGCCGACCAGGCTAACCTGCCTATTGACTGCATTCATGCAAATCTGGTCGAGTTGAATTGTGTCGACGAAGACACGGTGGACGTCGCCGTTTCGTTATTCAGCACGTTGGGAATGATCCGCGGTCGAGACAACCGACAGCGTGCGTTGCAACACACTCGCAGGATTCTGCGACCGGGTGGGCTGTTCGTTTTGCACGTTCACAACTACTGGTACAACCTGCGCGACCCGGCAGGCCCTTGGTG
>JASLPZ010000669.1:0-506 GCA_030744725.1 Pirellulaceae bacterium | reverse complement strand
CGCTTTCCACTCATGAGTCGCCGGTCCTATTTACCACTCCCAATCGTTCGGGCCTTCGGCCATCGTTCCCGGCTCGGCCTATCCGTTGCTCCACCTTTCGGCCGTGGAGTGCCTCAATAGCCTCGCCGACAGCATGGCCTACTATGCCGTCTGCTGATTTCCGCGCCGCGGTCTGGTCGCCTTATGGCTCCCTCAGTTCCAAAACCCGGAACACGGCGCGGACCTCCCCAGGTAACTACTGATCTTCTGAAGCTGGCGCGCCCGGCAGGATTCGAACCTGCGACCTGCGGATTAGAAGTCCGCCGCTCTATCCAGCTGAGCTACGGGCGCCCCCTGTTTTGATACACCATGCCACGCACTCTGCCTGTCAAATTTAGTGGCTCCACGGCACCTTGCGCGACACGGCAAAATTATCGGCATACGCTTTCGGTCTGACGGTACGTTCTTTCGGCTGCTGAACGCTATAGGCGATATCGTGCTTGCTGGAGTAGGTAATGGCGTCGTCG
>JASLPZ010000668.1:0-507 GCA_030744725.1 Pirellulaceae bacterium | reverse complement strand
AAGTATGGCGGATTGAACATCCGTCTCTCGCCGGTCAAAGGGCTACAATTGGTTCACCACGCCGATCTGCCAAATGCCGATCCCCGTCGCGCCTGGTCGGACTCAGTCGGCGTTCGCAGCGGTGGCAGCAGTTCGGTCGGGCTGGCGGTGTTTGAGAGTAGCACGAATCCTGATTATCCCGGCGACTACGTGCATTACCCGGATCTGCCTTGGTTTCAACCGACGTTCCCCAGGGCTGGCACGCGTTACGAATTAAAAAAAGGGAAGCCGCTGACTCTCCGGTACCGCCTCTGGATCCGCCGCGGTGGGCAGGTGGACGAAGTTGAATATGTTACCCAGTGGCGTGGGCTGAACGAAACGAAACCTCAGGTGCCTTGATCATGACGACGCGAGTCAATTGTCGTGAATCGCTTCGCTGCATTCTCAGTACGGATGTGGCGATTTGTGCGATGGAGGGGGTCGGGAGTCTTTTTCGGCCAAAGCTCGCCCCAAAACTCGTACGCTGTC
>JASLPZ010000667.1:0-507 GCA_030744725.1 Pirellulaceae bacterium | reverse complement strand
TGGATCATTATCGAGAGAGAACTATGGCGAAGAAGACGGCCACATCACGTCGCCGATCAGCAAAGCCGGCTGACGACGTGAAGCTTGACGCAGACATCGAAGTGCAAGCTGCCTCAGAGCAGGTCGAGACCGCGCGCGAGCAACTACGAGCTGCGGAAGCCGTGCTGGAACAGGCTCGCGAGAAAGCCGTCCAGCGCATTGCTTGGTTGAAGGACAAGAGCGCCGGCGAGCTGATCGATTCTTCGCTGGAATTCGTACGCAAGCACCCAGGACTCGGCGTTCTGACGGCGGCGTCTATCGGATTCCTGTTTGCACGATTGTTCCGGCGTTAGGGGCGTTCGAGGAATTACTGTCCGATAGTCGCCTTTCGCGGAGCGAAAGGCGACTATCGGACACTGTTTAGGGGCGGTTTTCATGTTTGACGCAGCCAGCAATCGACGAAACGCGATCGAACAGCGTCGCCAACTGCACGCGAGGATCGCCCGCTCGCGACGAAGACTCAATCAG
>JASLPZ010000666.1:0-509 GCA_030744725.1 Pirellulaceae bacterium | reverse complement strand
GCTGCAAAAGAACAAGCGCAAAATTTGCTATATTTCTGTACCAGTAGCTCCTCGATTTCTAAGCATTGTTTATGGCGGTTTGAAGTTTTGACTCTAACAGCTAAAAAGTTGACTATTTCTATTTTTCGTGATGTGGTGTGATGTGGTGTGATGTGGTGTGATGTGATGTGATGTGGTGTGATGTGGTGTGATGTGGTGTGATGTGGTGTGATGTGATGTGGTGTGATGTGATGTGGCTTGCTTGGTCATAAAGCGTTGCATGGTCATGGGGACTCTTTGTTGGGCAAAGCGATTTTTTAAAAAGACACGGATAGTTCGTCTGTGTTGGGCATTTCGTCTGTGTTGGGCATAGCTTTGTTGTTGTTGTTGTTGTTGTTGTTGTTGTTGTTGTTGTTGTTGTTGTTTAAAGCTTTGTTATGTGTTATATATTATGTTATATTTTTATATTTGCATGGTCAAGCAAAGCTGCGCACGACCAAGCAAAGCCCCGCGATCAAGCAAAGCCCCGC
>JASLPZ010000665.1:0-513 GCA_030744725.1 Pirellulaceae bacterium | reverse complement strand
CAATGAAATTTGACCAAGCCCGTGATCTTCGGCGGTGTCCATAAATGAAACACGCGTTGCGTCCCCCCACTCTCCAAGCATGTTTTCATACAGAGCGTTTTCTTGTGCAACCCAGTGAGTGACTAGTAAATCATCATCGCCGTCAGTATCAACATCACCAACTGCGAGCCCCATTGCCCCACGATAGTCCGCAGCAAGCGAAATTGCGCCTATGTCCGTAAAGGTTCCGTCGCCGTTGTTTTGATATACGCCATTTTTGGAAACATCGTTTGCAACATACAAGTCCAAATCGCTGTCTCCTTCAAAATCAAACCATACTGCACCCAGCGAACGCCCCTCTTTGTCATCAACGCCCGACTCTTTTGCGACATCGGAAAACGTGCCGTCGCCATTGTTTCGGTACAAAACGTTTGGTTGGGCGGAATAAGACGATGGATTCAGAGTAAAAGGGACTTCTGCACCATACTGCCGTTGCGATTCTTGTAAATCCTTTTCTCTAAACACAAAGTCAAC
>JASLPZ010000664.1:0-516 GCA_030744725.1 Pirellulaceae bacterium | reverse complement strand
GCTTACATATTCACCTGGGCAATTGCTCCAACGGTGTGGTACCTACGGACCCGTGACTTGCTATGCCCAATAGTGTGTCACGTAGTCTATGATTTCTGGCTTTTTGCGGGGAAAGAACCGGGTTAGGGGCCGGTGGCAGAGCGGAGAGATATCTGACAAAAAGAAGGGCGTTCGACTATCCAGCCGAACGGCCTCTTCTAGACAATGGTGGGCGATACAGGATTCGAACCTGTGACCTCATGGTTGTGATCCATGCGCTCTAGCCAACTGAGCTAATCGCCCGCGGTCATTAAGTTGCGCGGGAAGTATAGCTGGGGGGATCGAAAGTTCAATTTCCGGCCATTGCAGGAACACTGAAAACAAGCTTAATAACGCCACATGAAGGCTATTCAGTATGTTCGGAGCGTTCCCAAATATCTTCTGAATCGATTCCTCGGCTCGAAGTTCCCTTCGATCCATGTCGGCCCGTTCTCGCTTCTGAGACTTGCTGATCTGGACTCCCCCAAACTGCCCGGA
>JASLPZ010000663.1:0-516 GCA_030744725.1 Pirellulaceae bacterium | reverse complement strand
AGCGGATGATGCGTCACGCTGATCTCAAGACCACGATGGAGTTCTACGTGGATGTTCAAGCGCAGGACATGAACGCGAACATCCGCAAACTACTCGGCGCAGAGATTTGTGACCCATTTCGTGACCCATCACCCCTTTTGGGGAGTGCGCAAACAAACACCGAAAAACAAAACGTGTCTGTTTCCCGGTGATTTGTTAGTACCGGAGGTGGGACTCGAACCCACACGTCCTTGCGGACACTGGATTTTGAATCCAGCGCGTCTGCCAATTCCGCCACTCCGGCGCAAACGAGAGGGAATTAGTTTCACCCTTTATTTGTAGGTTGTAAAGGTAGGTGCGCCTCTCTGCCCTGCTCTGCCATCAGAGGGGAAATAGCCGATGTTTCATCAGATGTTTCATCGAGCGCGTATTCACAGGGTGAGTGACTGTTATCCGTGAAACATTCGCAGGCCATTCTAAGTCTTTTGACAGACTATTTGCAGGGTTCCCCTGGTAGGCTAGCCGTTGGTTTCGATG
>JASLPZ010000662.1:0-519 GCA_030744725.1 Pirellulaceae bacterium | reverse complement strand
AATTGTATGGTTTGGAAACCATACAGTGCAGGACACGCCGTCTCTGCTACAGGGAAGCCAGCCAAGCGGCCGCCAGGGCGGTATATCGGGAGTACGGACTATATGGGATATATGGAATATATGGAATATATGGAATGGGCGGATATGGAATGGGATATGGCATGGGATATAGCAAATCATATGCCAATCATATGCAAATCATCTGCCAGATTGAAGACACACAGCATCCCATGTCATATCCCATGCCATCTCTCTCTCTCTCTCTCTCTCCCTCTCTCTCTCTCCCTCTCTCTCGTCGTCGTCGTCGTCGTTGTGATCGTGGGGTGTCCCGTCGTGGCTTGGGGTGTCCCGCCGGTGCCCCGTCGTGACGCTCCTGGGGTGTCTCGTCATCGTCGTCGTCGTCGTCGTCGTCGTCTGCGTCGTCTTCGTCGTCGTCGTCCGCATCATCTCCGTCGTCGTCGTCGTCGTCGTCGTCGTCGTCGTTGTCGCCGTCGTCGTCGTCGTCGTCGTCTGGGTCGT
>JASLPZ010000661.1:0-519 GCA_030744725.1 Pirellulaceae bacterium | reverse complement strand
AGACAATGTGGTCCGTAACAACATCCTCGCCTTCAGCAAGCTGTACCAGGTACAGGCGACGCGCGTGGAGGACCACAACTCGTTCACCTTCGAGAATAATATCGTCTACTGGGACAGCGGTACGCTGTTGTCCGGGCCGTGGGACAAGGTGAAACACCAGAGCCGTAACAACTGCTACTGGAATGCGGCGGGCGGCAAGGTTGATTTTGTGGGCAAGACTCTCAGCCAGTGGCAGGCCGCCGGTCACGAGCAGGGATCGATCATCGCCGACCCTCGATTTGAGAATCCACAGCAGAACGATTTCCGCGTCAAGGTCGATTCACCCATGTTGAAGCTGGGCTTCAAACCGTTCGACTACGGGCGAGCCGGCGTGTACGGCGATCCGGAGTGGATTCGAAAGGCAACGACGCCGAGTGCTCGCCGCTAGAAAGCTTGTATCAAGTTCTTCTTCACAAATGAGTCAAACATGCGTGAGGGGGTCGGGAGTCTTTTTCGGCCATCGGTGTCAGCCGATCGTCA
>JASLPZ010000660.1:0-522 GCA_030744725.1 Pirellulaceae bacterium | reverse complement strand
AAATGAAGCGGCAACTTGCTTTTGATGCGCGAAAATGAAGCGGCAACTTGCTTCTGATGTGCAAAGTGAAGCGGCAACTTGCTTTTGATGCGCGGAATTGAAGCGGCAACTTGCTTTTGATGCGCAAAAATGAAGCGGCAACTTGCTTTTGATGCGCAAAATGAAGCGGCAACTTGCTTTTGATGCGCAAAAATGAAGCGGCAACTTGCTTTTGATGCGCAAAAACGAAGCGGCAACTTGCTTTTGGTGCGCAGAAATGAAGCGGCAACTTGCTTTTGATGTGTAAAAATGAAGCGGCAACTTGCTTTTGATCCGCGAAAATGAAGCGGCAACTTGCTTTTGATGCGCGGAATTGAAGCGGCAACTTGCTTTTGATGCGCAGAAATGAAGCGGCAACTTGCTTTTGATGCGCAAAAATGAAGCGGCAACTTGCTTTTGATGTGCAAAATGAAGCGGCAACTTGCTTTTGATGCGCGAAAATGAAGCGGCAACTTGCTTCTGATGTGCAAAGTGAAGCGGCAA
>JASLPZ010000065.1:21944-24967 GCA_030744725.1 Pirellulaceae bacterium | reverse complement strand
CGATTCTTGCCCTCCTGCCCCGAAACGGATCTCCCGTGGCCCGCATTTTCCTTGGCCTGGCGATTGTTGCCATCACGCTTCTGCTTGCCAATCTCACTGTCGGCTTGGCAATAGGAGACTTCGGTGCGTCCTCTGCGGCGTTTGACGCCGCCAAGGCTGCTTACGAATCGTTGGAGATTTCGCCTGATGCAACACTTGACCAGGTCGCCGCGGCGCGTCAGCTGGTCAGCGACACAGGCAAGCGGATGGTCGACCAGCGTGAGCCATTCTGGATCCACATCTGGCTGGGGATCATCGCCGTACTGGTCAATTTGTTAGTCAACAGCATCTCGATTACGTATTTCATTGGTACAAGCCGCTGGTGCAGCGAAGTTGTGGACGCTTACAGTCTGGGCCGGGAGCTGGCGGACCAGAGTCATCGTCTCAAGCGGCGGTCGTTTCCTTGGGCGCTGCTTGGGATGCTGGTGACCTTGGGCATCGCCAGCCTTGGTGCCGCGGGGGACCCATATTCGAGTATTGCGAGTCCATCTACCTGGGTGACCGCGCATTGGGTGTTGGCGATGGGCGGTACGATGGTGATTGGTGTGGCGTTCGTGTCACAGGCTATGGCCCTCAGCGCTAATTTTCAGATCATCAACACGGTCTTGCAGTGTGTCGAAGAGCGTCGCGCAAGCCTGTACGCCAACGACGAATCGCGCCCAGGCGTAGCGGAAGAGAAAGCAGATTAGGTATGCGGGCCTGCGTTCAGCGCGTGCAACGCGCCAGTGTCAAAGTCGATGACAAAATCGTGGGAGAGATCGGTGCCGGGCTATTGGTGCTGTTGGGTGTGCGCGAGGGCGACGAAGCGACCGATGCGAGGTGGCTGGCAGAGAAGATCTGTGATCTACGCGTCTTTGCTGATCACGAGGACAAAACCAATTTGTCTCTGCACGATGTTGGCGGCGAATTGCTGGCCGTTAGCCAATTCACGCTCTACGCCGACTGTCGTAAAGGGAGACGGCCGAGCTTTATCGCCGCGGCACGGCCAGAAATCGGCGAGCAACTGTACGAGATATTTGTTGCCGCTGTCGGCACGCGCGGCATTCGCGTTGCAACCGGACAGTTCGGCGCGAAAATGCAAGTTGCGCTCATTAATGAAGGACCGTTTACGCTGCTGCTCGACAGCCAGAAACTGTTCTAATTCATTTACCACAGTTCTAACGCTTAAACGTTGGAATCGCATCCCAAGGATCGAAAGGCGTACCGGTCGTTTCGCCTCTATTGTCATCACGCGTTGTACTCGGTGCATCAGTTGACGGCGGGACGAGCAGTTCGCGAGCCACATGCGGCACGCCGTGATCGTCAATTCCAATACGTTCCATTATGATGGGATCGCCGATAGCGAGCAGGACCAGGAAACCAAGCTTGGCATAGACGGATACGTTGCCCCAGCGATTGTTGCCCCAGAGCTTCATGGCCGTACCAAACGACTTTTTCAACCGCAGCTTCTTTAGGTCGACGGCCCAAAGTTCATCCAAGATCAGATGGACCATGAAGCCAAGCACAACGGCACCGGTCTTGAACAACCGCAACGTCGTGTCGTCGCACGAGCAGATCAAGAATGCCAACAACCCGAAGATTGCGGCAGCTGGCAGGCTGTGCCACATTCCTCGGTGAATGGTATATCGTTTGATCAACGCGCCCACACCAAACCGAACACCGAGATAGAGGATGCCACCGGCCAGCACGATCGTTTCGTGGGACCAACCCATTGTTTGAAATCGGTCGATCATCAACATCGGTACGACGGCAGACGCGAATGTCATGGTCTCACGGACAGGCACGCCTGAATCGCTATCCAGGTCGGGCAACGTGCCCGCCAGGCCACATAGTCCGGCGGAGAGAACACAGGTTGATGGTGCGCCCAGCAGAGCGTAGCCCGCGATACCATACCCGGCGCCAACGACGGAACTCGTGGCGATGTGCGTTTTGAAATCAGCCATGAAAGTACCCGGTTCCCCGACTCGCCACAGAACAAGTTCGATAAATGCGGCCGAGGAGTATAAAGTTTCCCCACCGGTGGACGAATAGCATCTACGGTCACAAAATGACCTTGGCTGCTGGGGGCAGGATCGACTACAGTTCTGGCCCGGTTTCGCTAAGGTGCCAAGGTTCTGTCGGCGCGGCGGGTGTCGTTCTGGTTTTCCAAAGACGCAGGATGTGGCGGCAACGATGCAGGTTTACGACATCATCATGATTGTAGTGCTGCTTGGGACCACGATGTTCGGGGCTTACAAGGGCCTTGCCTGGCAGGTTGCGTCATTGGCAGCTGTCGTTGCCAGCTACTTGGTGGCGATGAACTTCCGTGACGATGTGGCGAAGCTGATCGACGCGACTCCGCCGTGGAACGTCTTTCTCGCGATGCTGATCCTTTACGTCGGTACGTCCTTTGCCATCTGGATTGGCTTCCGCTATGTATCGAAGTTCTTGGATCGTGTGAAATTGAGGGAATTCGACCGACAGCTGGGCGGCTTGCTTGGTTTTGCCAAGGGGACGCTCTTTTGTGTGATCATCACGCTGTTTGCGATGACACTGTTGGGCGACACGCATCGGCGTGCGATCGTGCAGTCTCGCAGTGGCTACTATATTGCCGTCGTATTGGACAAGTCGCACACGCTGATGCCCAGCGAGCTGCACGATGTCCTTCACCCGTATCTCCATTCGCTTGACGAACGTGTGGATCACACGGGTCACGATCACGATTCAGCGGATGACCACCGCAGAGACGAAGACGAGGCAAGCGGACGGCTCGGGCTCGGCGGTGTCGAACTAATTCCCGCAGACGATCTTCTTGACGTTCTTAAGCGGCGCGCAAGCGACACACGCGATCGGCAGATCGGCGACGACCCAGTGCGGCGTTAAAGGCCCTGGCTGATCAAAGTCGTTGTTGGGGCCGCGGACCATTGGGGGTTTTGGGGGGGGGAACAAAGACAAAAAGGTCCAGCTGTTTGAGGAAAAAAAGTAGTCACCGAGTTTATAGGCAA
>JASLPZ010000065.1:0-21934 GCA_030744725.1 Pirellulaceae bacterium | reverse complement strand
GGGGGCCCACCCCCCCCCCGCGTGCGGCTCGGGGGCGCCGCCCCGGGGGGGTGTTCCCGGCGGGGGCGGACCATTGGGGGGGGGCGCGCGGCCACCTTGGGGGGTGGGGGGCGGCGCCACCCACGACTATACGGACGAGCTTGTTCAGACAATAAAGTCGTCACCGAGATGATCGCCATCATCCCGGCTGGGAGGGGCAGCAATCCGACCGTGAGCGATCTCCCAGGGGACAGCAGAATCAGTTTTCGAAAAACGCCTGTTTCCCCGGGAAAACTGCATTCACAACCGAACATAAGAAACATTATCGGACGTTGCAGTGTCATCTGGAAACGGGCATTGCTGGTGTCTGCATGATCAAAATGGACTCGACATTCGCCCACTAACGAGCGTTCTTTGCCGCCGTGGATCTCTGGAGCCTGCACGGACAACGGAGCCCCAGACTGGGCCGATTCTGGCTTGTCTGCGAGCTGCACATTCTCGCTCAGGCGCTGGCAACTGGAGTGGCTTCGGCGTCCAGCGAGCCCTCCAAGAATTCGCCCATGCGCCGGAATTTAGCGTAACGCCGTTGCAGCATTTCATCGCTCGAAATGGCCAGCAATTCTCGCAACGATTTGACCAAATGGGCTCTGACGCGTTGGGCGGTTTGATGGTGATCCCGGTGTGCGCCGCCGAGCGGTTCCTGGATCACGTCATCAACAATTCCGAGCCGTTTCAGATCGCCTGAAGTGAACTTGAGGGCCGAGGCGGCTCGCTCGGCGAATTCGTGGCTTTTCCAGAGGATACCGGCGCACCCTTCGGGGCTGATCACGGAATAGTAGGAATGCTCGAGCATCGCCACGTGATCACCGACGCCGATTCCCAAAGCCCCGCCGCTACCACCTTCGCCGATTACCACGCACAGAATCGGGGTATTCAGTCGGGACATTTTGAACATATTCTCGGCGATCACCTGAGCCTGCCCGCGTTCTTCGGCCCCAATGCCCGGATACGCACCGGGGGTATCGATCAGGCAGATGACTGGCAGGTTGTACTTGGCGGCCATGCGCATCTTCGACATGGCTTTTCGGTAGCCCTCGGGGTGCGCGCATCCAAAGAAGCAGGCGCTCTTCTCCTTGTAGGTGCGTCCCTTCTCGTGACCGACGACCAAGACTTTGTAATTGTCCAGTTTGGCAAAGCCTGTTCGCATGGCACGATCGTCACCGTAAAACTTGTCACCGTGCAACTCGACAAAGTCGTCAAATACCAGTGACAGGTAGTCCACGGTGTGTGGCCGATCCTTGTGTCGGGCGACTTTGACGGTTTCCCAGGGCGACAGATTACTGTAGATCTGCTTTGTCAAATCCGCTGCTTCACGCCGCAATCGCCGAATCTCATCTTGTAGTTCGGGTGTGCCTTCGCGTTTCAGCAGTTCGGCGATTCGCAACTGTAGTTCGAAGATGGGTTGTTCGAATTCAAATCCAGGAGCGGGAGCATCCATCACGTTTAACTCGAATTGTGGGTGTTTGCAAAAACTCGTTTTCGTAAAGTCCGTATGCCTATTCAGCCTTGGGAGTCTTCCGCTTAGCGACCGGCTTAAATACACGCATTGAACTAAACTCTTTCAACAACTGCTTCATCGATTCAGGACGTTGGTCTTTGTCTTTGGCCATCATGCGGCGCAACAATACGGCCAGATCGCTGGTGACCTTGTTGTTGTGCACTTGAATATTCGGGACCGGTGCCTTGAGATGTTTGTTCAACAGATCGTCTGGGCTTTCACCGGAATAAGGTGGGCGACCATGCAGTAGTTCGTACATGACGCAACCCAAGCTATAAACGTCGGCACGGGCATCGAGTGCCTCGTTGCGGATTTGTTCGGGCGACATGTAGCTGCGAGTGCCACGGATGGTCCCGCGTTTTCGAAACATGGCCGAGAATCCCTTGGCAATGCGTTTAGAGATCGTAAAGTCGATCAGTTTCAGTTCGGCGTTTTCGTTGAGCAGGAAATTGTCTGGCTTGACATCGCAATGGACCCACCCGGCTTCGTTCAATTTCTGCAACGAGGTGATCGCCTGTTCGATTATCTTGGTGTAGTTGTCGTGGAGCGAATCGTGGCCGCGTTCACGCATGGCTTGCTTGATGTTCAGGTCCGTAAACACTTCCAGGACCAGAAAGCCAATCTTGTTTTCTAAGTTGAACTCTTTGACATCGATCACAGTCGGGTGATCAATGCCATGTGCTACGTCGTATTCGTGTTTTAGATAACCAATTTCATCGCGATTCCCCCACAGTGCACGGTTAAGTACCTTGAGTACGTATCGGCCGCTGTCATCATCTTTGATGGCTTCCCAAATCTGGGTCGAACTGCCGGATCGGATGAATTTCGCCAGGCGATAGGGGCCGAGGAAATCGGGTAGTTTGCTCACGGTAACTTTCGTGGTGTCCGTAGCGGTGACGAATCTGCTTGCTGTCTGCCCTACTGCAACATCGCAGTCAAGGAATGGCAATCTCGACAGTGTAAATCAACGCTTCAAATAACGGAAGACTGCTGGCGCGGTTGGCGTCGTCGTCTGGCGGCCCACAGTCGACAGTTTGGCCCGCGACATCATCGGTTCTGGACGAGCCGCTGATAGAGCAAGCGGATCTGTGCCGTCATATTTTCGTGCCGAAATTGCTCGGCGAAGCGCTCACGGCCAATTTGGCCCATCTGCCGCCGGCGTTGGTCGTTCGAGGCGACGTCGACCAGTGCTTCCGCCAGCGGCTCGACGCTCCGAGCGGGCAACAGGTAACCGGTCTCACCGTTGACGATGACTTCGCGTGCGCCATCGATGTCGTAGCTGATCGCGGGTTTTCCGGCGATCAACGCTTGTGGCAATGCCCGGGCAAGCCCTTCGCGGAGACTGCAATGCACCAAAGCATCCATTGCTCCAACGAGTGTTGGGATGCGTTGTGGATCAACGAGGCCGGTAAAACGGAAGTATGCTGTCAGCCCTGCCTCAGCGATCTTCGCTTCCAGCTCAGCTCGAAGGATGCCGTCTCCAATCAAGAGATACCTCAGTCTTGGACAATCCTTGACCGCCAACGCTGCTGCTTCGATCAAGTACTGGTGGCCCTTCAGATGGAAAAGTCTGGCGATCTTGCCGACAACCACATGATCCGTGTCGAACCCAAGTTCGCGACGCGTCGCGAGACGCTCTGCATCGGCGTTCAACAGTGGAGCAACATCCATGCCGCTGTAAATTGTGGTGAACTTGTCGCGTGGCGCAACGTCGGCTTCAACCAGTTGCTCGGTCATCGCATCAGCGACACTGATCAGTGCGTGGCAACGTCGTGCAGCAAACTTCTCACACAGGCGAAAAAACGACCGGGCCCCCCTGCTCTGAAAATCGTGAAATGGAGCCCCGTGCACGGTGTGAACAATTGCAGGAACTCCCAGCGCCGCGGCCGCCGTGCGTCCCAGTATGCCTCCCTTGGCACTGTGCGTGTGCACGACCTCCGGTCGGAAATCTCGCAATTGGCGTTTGATCTCCCAATAGGCGCGCAGATCGCGTACAGGATGAATTGCGCGACGCAGGCTGGGAACGACAGATTGCGGAACGATCCGGCCGCGTTGCCCGGTTAGCAGATTGCCTTCGGGCCCCAAAGCGGGACCAGTGATCAGCAAAACTTCGTCGCCATGATCGCGGATCAGATCCTCGCACGTGAACAGCGTGTTCTCTTGCGCGCCGCCAACAATCATTCGCGTAATCACGTGGGCGATGCGCATGAGCAAAGAGTCTTTTCGGGGCGGGTTGTTGGTTGTTCAGTGCGTAGGTGAAGGAAAGAAAACCTGCAGTAGATAAAGCCCCTGCGGGGGCGCCGTCGGGCCAGCCAGGCGGCGATCGCGCGCGGCCAGGATTTCTTCAGGCCACTCCACTGACTGCTTCCCCTTGCCGACTTCCACTAGCGTACCGACCAGGTTTCGTACCATGTTGTAGAGAAATCCGTCAGCTTCCACTTCAATCATGATACGATTCTGGTCGATGCCATGCGGCCCTCGCGACACCGTCAAGTCGCGTATCGTCCGACACGTGCCAACCCGCGGCGAACCGGACGTTTCGTATGATTTGAAGTCATGTCGACCGACAAGGCGACGGGCGGCGTCGCGCATCGCGTCGACATCCAGGTGATCGTAAACGAACCACACACGTTGCCGGGAGAATACGTCCGGAATCGGTGCGTTGTAGATCAAATAGCGATATCGTTTGCCCGTCGATGTCCGCATCGCGCAAAAATCGGACGATGCCTCTGTCACGTTGACGACGCGGACGTCATGTGACAGGTTGGCATTGAGAGCACGCAACAGCACATCGGCCTCAAGGCGAGTTGATGAAGTGAAACTGACTGCCTGTCCATACGCGTGCACACCCGCGTCGGTTCGGCCGCTACCGGCGACTCTCAGTTTCTCGCTGGTCACACGCTGAATCGCCTCCTCCAATGCGCCCTGGACGGTGCGACGATCCGGCTGCCATTGCCAGCCAAAGAAATCCGTGCCATCGTACGCCACCGTGAGATGAAAGCACCGCATGAGAATCGACGATCTAGGGCTGGAGTATGATCGTCTGAGGTCCTGTCCTGGTTGAATCGGCTTGTGAGAGAGTTCTCGCTGTCACGTTGCCTGGCGACACAACAACTCGGCGATCTGCACCGCATTCGTCGCGGCACCCTTGCGAAGATTGTCACTCACGCACCAGAATGCCAGACCATTGTCACAAGATAGATCTTCGCGAATCCGACCAATAAAGACGCCATCGTTGTTACTGCAGTCGAGTGGCATTGGGTAACGCCCTGCTGCCAAGTCATCCACCACGGTAATGCCTGGGAATTCGGTAAAGAGCTGCCTGGCTTCGGCGACACCGATTCTACGTTCCGTCTCGACCAAGATGCTCTCACTGTGGCAATTCGTCACGGGAACTCGCACGCACGTCGGACAAACACGAATCGAATCATCACAGAATATCTTCTGTGTCTCCCAGACCATTTTCATCTCTTCGGATGTGTAGCCGTCCTGCTTCAGGCTGCCGATTTGCGGCACGAGATTGAACGCAATCGGATGGGCAAACGCCTGGTAGTCGTAGGCCTCGTCATCGAGTGCCGCGCGGCTGCCCTGGACGAGGTCTTGTTCACCGACCACGCCGGCACCACTGGTCGCTTGATATGTACTGACGATGACGCGACGGATGCGAGCGGCATCATGCAAGGGCTTCATTGCCACTACCATCTGCGTGGTCGAGCAATTCGGGCTGGCGACAATCCCCTGGTGGTTGCGGGCGGCCTCCGGGTTGATTTCAGGCACCACCAACGGCACATGGTCTTCCATTCGCCAGTAGCCACTTTCATCGACAACAATGGCACCGCGCTGGACGGCCCAAGGGACGAATTCGGCGGCAACATCGTCAGGGGTGCTACCGATCACCAGGTCGACGTCTTCAAATGCTTCGGGGCAAAGTTCTTCGATTGAATGCGACTGGCCCTGGAAAGTGATCTGTTTCCCCGCGGACCTCGCGGACGCCAGGAACTTGATTCGCTGCATGGGAAACTCTCGCTGTTCCAGCAAGTTCCGAACAATCTTTCCCACGGCGCCGGTCGCGCCGACGAGAGCCAAAGTCTCAATCACCGTATCCATCTCCTCTAAGTTGGCCACTGGGAACGACGGGAATTGGCCGCGTCGTGGCGAGAATAATCAAGCTACTCAGTATACGTCCAGGCGTAGGCACGCGTCGAGGTGTCGAATCGGCGCAGGATTGGTGCATCAATAACACTCGCTGTTGGTGGAGAGGCCGTGAGTTTATCGCTGAAACTCGATATCCGTTAACGCGCGATGTTCTGTGAACGCGAGCGTATTTTGCCTGGGATCCAGTGCGGTTTCGCAAGAGGCAACACTTCCTCTTCGAACCGCCCTGCCCTGCCGCCGATCGCATTGAGCCACGTCGAACCGCCCGTCAGAATAAACCGCGGCACCTCCGGAGAATGGAAGACCATGTTGCCGATCTTGACTACCTGGAAAAGAGGCCCAGGTCCAAGACGAACGTTTTGATCAAGAAATAGAAGATGATTGAGAGGATCGCGCCCGCAGGGATCGTAATCAACCAACTTGCCACGATATCCCTCATCGTCGTGAGATTCAGGGCACCGATACCTCGTGCGAGGCCAACGCCAAGCACCGCGCCGACAAGTGTATGGGTGGTCGAGATGGGCAGGCCAATTGGAAGGATGGATGCCGCCAAGATTGTAATCGCCGCGGCAAACTCCGCACAGAATCCGCGACTCGGTGTCAATTCCGTGATGCGTTCGCCCACTGTTCGAATCACGCGCCACCCCCAGGTTGCCAACCCCAGCACGATTCCGGTTCCGCCGAGTGCGAGCGCCCAGCCCTGGACGCCACTCTTCATGACCACTTCGCCGGTCATGACGGCCTGGAAGGCACCAGACAGAGGTCCGATGGCGTTGGCGACATCATTGGAACCGTGCGAGAAAGCGACGAAGCAAGCAGTCAGAATCTGGAGAAAAACAAAAATACGTTCGACTTTCTGCAACTCTTGAGAGTCCGTACCGTACTGAACCTTGTCTCGAATTTCGCCGTGCAACTGTTCAAGTTCTTCAAGGAGCGCAACGGCCCGCTCGTTTATCGGACCGATGGCTGCATCGCGAACACGACGCAAGTGCATCGTCGCTTTTGTTAGACCGCGGGAGACAGTCGCGCTCGAATACAATTCGTCCGGCTCCCCTTCGCCCTCGTCCTGAGCGGATTTGATGTCGTGTACGATATGCCGCGTGAAGAACATCCCGACCAGCCCCAGAAACAATGAGAGGCCACACATGATGATCAGCGGCTTGGTGTCGAAGGGATCAATGTCATGTTGTTTCCAGAATGGTTTCAGCCCCTTAAACGTGACCACGCCGATCAGCACGATCAAGACCAGGAACACCAGGTAGGGCGCAATCCGTTTGGCGGCACGTACCGGGTCTCTGCGAAAAAACACTTTTTGCAGGATGAAACGAAACAGCAAATACGCCACTGCCCCCGAGAGCAACGGCGAGACGACCCAACCCACGAAAATAAACGTGACTTTCGACCACGCGATCTGGCTTGTTCCCAATGCGACGCATCCAAAGCCAACGACGGCACCGACAATCGAATGCGTGGTCGACACGGGCCAACCAAAAAATGACGCAATCATCAACCAGGTTCCCGCCGCCATCAGGGCCGCAATCATGCCACAAGCCAAGATGAGCGCCGCTTCGCCTGGAGCTGGATAAATGGTTTCCAAGACGATTGGATCAAAGATCCCTTTGCGTACCGTGTCGGCGACATTTCCGCCGACCAGATAGGCACCCAGAAACTCGAATACGGCCGCCAAGACGACCGCTTTTTTCAAGGTGAGCGCTTTTGACCCGACGGACGTCCCCATGGCGTTGGCGACATCATTGGCACCAATATTCCAGGCCATAAAAAAGCCGAACACCAGGACCAGAATCAGAAGTGCGATCTCCACGCCGGTCATGGCGAGCTCCGTCGAATTACCCAGAAATAAAGCATGAGGCGAGTTAGCATTGAGCGAGGTTGAGACGTGTTCCGCACCGACGCCGAAAAGAAGGTTGATGGATGCTTGCTCCGAGCGGCACACAAGCAGGTAGTGGTCGCGTTCATCACTTGAGGTCCAATGTCATCTGCATTCGATCCGCCAAGTTTTCCGCCATATTGGAAATGCTGGACAGCTCTTTGACCAATTGGACCCACATATTCAAGTCTGCAGCCGACAGCGCCGCTGCATCCGAAAACAGCACCTTGAGGAGTTTCCTTTGGAGCACGTCCACCTGGTGTTCCGCGTAGGCGACGTCGCGTACGCGGTTCCTGATCTTCTCCGCCTCACTGCCGCCGAAACCGGTCTCTAGCAGTTCGTCAAGTTCGCTGACGATCTGTTGGACCAGCTGAAAGGCGCTGCCATTCAGCTCACGAAATCGGTGGAAATCTTCGAGCATTTGTTCCGGAACAACGATCTCCTTGATCGTCAACAAGACCGCCACATTTTCAGCTGCGTCCGCCAAGCCATCTTGGATCGAGAGGATCTCAAGCACATGACTCCGATTGATCGGCATGAAGAACCGCCGTAACAACTGATTGCGGATGTCGTCCTTGATCTGGTCCGCCTCGTGCTCAAGCCGTGACACTTCGGTGGCAAGTGTTTCGACTAGCTCCCAATCACCGGCTTCGAAAGAATCCAGCAACTCCGACATCTTGGCGATGCACTTCGCCACCTGCTCCATATGGCGTTGCAGCAGATTAAACGGAGATCGCCCGAGCAACTTTCCAATGGTGCTCATTCTGGTTCACCTTCCGTGAAGATTCCGCAAAGCAGACGTTACGACTTTCCAGGGCTGGCGGGATGATAGCGAAGCTAGCGAGATTCAGCAACCAAGGTGGCGCTATGCAGGTTCTAAGTGACTGGAAAATAGAGGTTTACCGCATGTCATTAGAGGAAAAAAACGAACGCATTCCAGTTGCACGAAGGGTCTCATTTAGTGGCATGGCCGGAACGCTCAGGAGTATATTAGTCAGACCGGTTTCGATTGGAAACCGATTGCCCAACCGTACCAAGGAGTCGACATGCGCAGAACTCCGAGTCTTCTGTTTGTCATCTACGCTGTGCTGATCTCAGTTTTGGGCATCTCAGGGCTGGGCACCATCACCCAAGTTTCCGCCACCGAGCCGGCTTTTCGCCTGCACGCGCTCAATGTCGACTCGACGTATCCTGCTTGCGCCGCGCTGGACGTTAACCACGACGGCAGACTGGATGTCTTTTCCGGCGGGTGGTGGTACGAGGCCCCGTCTTGGAAGCGTCATCGAGTTCGTGACGTGCAAACGATTCGTGGGCGGTTCGACGACTATTCGAATCTATCGATGGATGTCAACGGCGATGGTTGGTTGGACATCGTCAGCGTGAACTACCGCAGCCAGTCGTTGTACTGGGTCGAACATCCAGGCCAGGACCTTGGAACATGGACCAAGCATGTGATCGCCGAACCGGGGGCGATGGAAACCGGGCGACTCGTCGATATTGACGGCGACGGTCAAATGGACGTCTTGCCCAACGGCTTGAAATTCGCCGCTTGGTGGGAAGTGCGTCGCACGACCAATACAAAGCCTGAATGGGTCCGTCACGATCTGCCGGGCGAGATTGCAGGCCACGGAATTGGCACCGGGGACATCAATGGCGATGGTCGTCGTGATTTGGTTGGCCCGCGCGGATGGCTGGAAGCGCCCGTTGACCGGCGGCGAGAGCGTTGGATCTGGCATCCTGATTTTGCCCTCGACCGCGACTGCGGCCTTCCAATCTTTGTGCACGATGTCGATGCGGACGGTGACGCGGACCTGATCTGGGGACGCGGCCATCGGATCGGTCTGTACTGGATGGAACAGCAAGTTGGCACCAATGGTACCGCGGTGTGGCAGCGTCATGCGATCGACACCAGTTGGTCACAGCCACACAGCCTGTTGCTCGCGGACATCGATCATGATGGTCACGTGGATCTTGTTGCCGGCAAGCGTTACATGGGGCACGATGGCAAGGACCCCGGCGAATACGATCCCCTGGTCGCGTACTGGTACAGGTTTGATCGAGCGACCCACACGTGGAGACGCGGAACGATTTCCCCGGGTGGTCCAGCGGGGTTTGGACTGGACCCCAAAGCCGTCGATCTGGACATGGACGGCGACGTCGACGTTATCGCGCCAGGGCGCAGCGGTTTGTACTGGTTCGAAAACCTGTTGGTCAGTTCGTCCGCCTCGACCAACACGGCAGGCAACGACGCAGACAACCACCCTGCGGGGCGCGACATTCCGCCGCGCTACGAGGATCACGCAGACGTCTCGGTCTATTTGGACAAGGCGGGCAAACCCCGTGCAATCGAATCGCCTGCCGACTTGGCCGTCCGTCGCGCCCATATCTTGCTGGGCGTTCAGCAGGCGATGGGCCCACTGCCCTCTAGTGACCGGCGCGTGCCACTGCGCATCGAGCTGGTCGAGGAGACAGAGACCGAAAAGTACGTGCGACGGAAGATCACGTTCGCTGCCGAGCCTGGTGATCGTGTGCCGGCCTACATTTTGATCCCCAAAACACTGGCGGCCCCCTCCCCTGCTATGCTCTGCTTGCATCAGACCACGCGTCCAGGCAAGGACGAACCCGCCGGCCTGAGCGGTCGTCCCACGTTGCACTACGCGCACGAGTTAGCCGAGCTTGGATTCGTCTGTATCGTGCCCGACTATCCGTCGTTCGGCGAATATCCGTACGATTTTCAAAAACAAGGCAGGCACTATGCCAGCGGTTCGATGAAAGCGATTTGGAACAACCACCGCGCCATAGACGTTCTGGAGACCCTGCCTGAAGTCGACCACGACAAGATCGGCTGCATCGGCCATTCGCTCGGTGGCCATAACTCGCTGTTCACTGCAGTGTTCGACCAGCGGATTCGTGCCGTCGTGGCCAGCTGTGGGTTCACACCATTCCACGATTACTACGGCGGCAAGATCGCCGGTTGGACGAGCGATCGTTACATGCCGCGACTCCGCGACGTGTACAGCAATGATCCGGATCGCGTGCCGTTCGATTTCTACGAAGTCCTAACGGCTATCGCCCCGCGCGCCGTGTTCATCAACGCACCAATTCACGACAGCAATTTTGACGTTGCCGGCGTCAAAAAGGCGGTCGCCGCGGTTGGTCCAGTTTACAAATTGCGCCAAGCCTCGGAGCGGCTTACCGTGCGCTATCCCGACAGCGCTCACGATTTCCCCGACGCAGTGCGCCGCGAGGCATACCGATGGCTGCAAAAGCAGCTCGGCAAATAGCAAGTATAATCCTCAACAATCGCATTCGTTGGGTGACGATCAAGCCAATCGGTTCGCAACGCGCGGGTTTATTGGAAGCCGTGGGAGTTGCCGGCCATCTCACGGTTGTAGCAATGCCAGCCCAGCTGCCTCCCGTTGCCCCTTCCCGGTCCGTTGATTAGTCTCAAAGATGGCTCAGAACCAGTCGATTCAGTGGTGGGCCGGACGAGATGTTTACGATTGGCAAGAATCTTACGGGATGACCGCGTGGCACTGATCGAAGTTCGGGACTTGTGGAAGATCTACGATCTGGGCGAGGTGCAGGTCGAGGCACTGCGCGGCGCAAACATCAATATCGAAGAAGGTGAATACCTGGCGCTGATCGGCCAGTCAGGATCGGGCAAGTCGACGCTGATGAACACCTTGGGGTGCCTGGACCGACCAACGCGAGGAAGTTATCGGCTGGCGGGAGACGAGGTCGTTACGATGACGCGGGACCAGCGGGCCGCGATTCGCAACGACCATATTGGCTTCGTCTTCCAGAATTTTAATCTCTTGGCGCGTACGTCAGCCCTCGAAAACGTTGAACTGCCATTGCTGTACGGCAGTGGCATCTCAGGCCGCCAGCGGCAGCGCCGTGCAGTTGAAAAACTTGAACTGGTCGGGCTAGGCGATCGAATGGACCATCATCCGGGTCAACTTTCCGGCGGACAGCAACAGCGCGTGGCAATTGCCCGCTCGCTCGTCAACAATCCTTCCATGTTGATGGCGGACGAACCCACTGGCAATCTCGACACGCGGACCGGGCGAGAAGTGATCGAGTTGTTCCAAAAGCTCAATGAGGAGAACGGCATAACCGTTATTCTCGTTACGCACGACCAGGCCGTGGCTCGCAACGCCCACAGGACAGTGGTTCTCCGCGATGGGAAAATCGTGACGGACACACCCGACTTCCGCGTGGCGTTACAGGCGTTACATTCGGAAGATGACGAACAATCGGAAAATGAGCAACAATCGGAACAAGACGACGAGCCGGCAGATGACGAACAGCCCGCATCCTGATTCTAACCGTCGCCACAGTTTGCATTACATCGAGCTGATCGACCGGTCGATCTGTCATTATCATGGGAAGTGGCAGAATCCGTAGGTCGATGTGCGCGATGGTAGCGGTTGTTGTCACTGCTGCCATGGTACAGTCTGCGCAGGCGCAAAAGTCGTTCCCTTTTATCTTTCCTGAAGAGCGGTCGGTCCAGGTGCGTGATCCGTCCGAACTTGCGCACGTGCCGATTCCTAAAACGCCGCCGCCCCCCACAGTGACTTCGATAGACGAGTTGCCTCCGCGCAACCTCTCATTGGACGAAGCGATTCGTACAGCCCTGGCCAATGCAGAAGTCGTCCGCATTTTTACAGGTTTGTCAGCCGCTTCGAGTGGTCAGACGATCTACGATGCGGCGATCGTCAACAACGGCATCGACGAAGCGCACGCGCGATTCGACCCCATCTTTCAAGCCCAAAACAGCTTCAATCGCATCGAGACTCCGGCGTTCGATTCGGGACTCGGTGTGATCGAAGGTATTCGCTCGGACAATTACAACCTGGATGCGGGTGTTACCAAGACGACAGTCACCGGCGCCACACTCAACATGGGTGTTAACACGACGCCTACGACACTCCGCCCAGGATTCTTCTTCCTCAACCCGCAGACGCGATCGTCAGCCGAACTCAGTTTGACCCAGCCTTTGTTGCAGGGTGGCGGTTGGCGCGTCAACATGGCGCCGATCGTGCTAGCGCGGATCGACACCGAGCGGTCATACTTTCAACTGAAGGACTCGCTGCAAGAGTTAATACGTGGCACGATCGATGCGTATTGGGGCCTTGTCTTTGCACGAACCGATCTCTGGGCTCGCGAACAACAGCTCGAACAAGTGGAGTTTGCTTTCGAACAGAACGAAGCACGTATGCGTCTCGAACTCGCTGACATCGGCGACGTGTCTTTGACGAAGGTTGCGTTGGCAGACTTTCGTGCCGCGTTGATCGCGGCCCGCTCCAACCTGCTGCAGCGTGAGGCTGGATTTCGCAACCTGTTGGGGTTTCCGCCATACGATACGCACCAGTTGGTTCCCACATCGCCGCCAGCGCGCAATCGGCTGGAGATGGACTGGGAGTCATTGCTGGTGATGGCCGAACAATACCGACCTGATTTGATCGAGCTGAAACTTGTCCTGGAAGCCGACCAGCAGCGGTTACTCCAGTCACGTAATCAGGTGCGACCGAACTTGGATGCCGTGGCGCTCTATCGCTGGAACGGCCTGGAAGGCGAGATGCCAGCTGTTTCCTCGCGCCCTGGACAATTCACCGATTGGACCTTGGCAATCAATTTTTCAGTTCCCCTGGGTCTGCGTCGCGAACGGGCGTTACTGAGACGGCAGGAGTTGTTCATTTCGCGCGACCGGGCAAACCTCGAACAAGGTCTGCACGCCGCATCTCATGCCATCGCAGCGAACTTACGGAATCTCGCGCAGTTCTACGAACAGTATCAGGCATTTCAGGAGACACGTGCCGCGTCCACCACAAACCTGGAAGTTCAGATGGCAGAATATCAAGCCGGCCGTGTTGACTTCTTGAATGTCTTCCAAGCGATAACATCCTGGGGCAATGCCGTTAGCAATGAGGCATCTTCGCTGATGCAATACAATATCGAACTTGCAAATCTGGAGCGGCAAACAGGGACAATTCTGGAATCCCATGGCGTGCGAATGGCCGAAGAACGATTTGGTTCGATTGGACCGCTGGGTCGTTGGCACGCTGACCGCTGCTACCCAGCGCGACTGCCACCGACGCTCAATGACGACCGCTACACAGATGGAGAGGGCCCATCCGAAGAGACTTTTGACTTGAAGCGTCCAGGGAATCTCAACCGCAGGCTACGCGACCGGATGCGCGAGCTAATTCCGCCACCGCCGGTGCTTCAAGCCCCACCGTTGCCGCCACTTCCAGAGTAGGGTGCGAAAACGGAAGTCTCACGCAAAGGCGCAAAGAGATCAGCTCCGAGCGATCCCCTTCCCTTTGCGCCTTTGCGCCTTTGCGTGATCAATAAAAAAGCGAAACAATGAAACGGACATATGTCATTCAGATGTCGCATGAGCAGATGGTGCGTCGTCCTCCCTCTTCCTCGAAAGCTCCGACAACTCACAACCTGCAAGGTGCGAAAACAGAAGTCTCACGCAGAGGCGCAAAGGCGCAAAGAGATCAGCTCCGAGCGATCCCCTTCGCTTTGCGTGATCCATGACGCGTCGGTGACGGAATCCGCAGATTGCTATTCGTACCGAAGCGCTTCGATGGGGTCGAGCCGGCTGGCGCGGCGCGCGGGGTAGTAGCCGAAGAAGACCCCCACGGCGGCGGAAAACAGGATTGCGGCGAAAGCGGCGGGGAACGATACGATGATCGGCCACTTTGTCCCCGTCGTGACGGAGTTGATTAGGACGGTGAGCCCTGTCGACGCGCCGATTCCTAAGGCAAATCCAATCACCCCGCCGATGCAAGAGAGCAAAACCGCCTCCACCAGAAATTGGCGCAAGATGTCTCGACCTCGAGCACCGACTGCCATGCGGATCCCGATTTCACGAGTTCGTTCCGTGACTGAGACCAGCATGATGTTCATGATGCCTACGCCGCCGACCAACAGCGAAATGCCGGCAATCGATGCCAGCATCAGCGTCATCGTGCCGGTGATGACTCCCAGGATATCGGCAATTTCGGTGGTATTTTGCACCATGAAATCAGGTGCCTCCCCTGGGGGAATGCGGTGCCGTTCGAACAACAGTTGATTGATCTGATGCTCTGCTTCAACCATCTGTTTGACCGATCGGGCAGATGCAAATATCGCGTGGACGTCGTTGAACTCGGAACCAGTCAGACGCTTTCGCACCGTCGTGTACGGCAGCAGGATAATGTCGTCTTGATCCTCACCCACCATGTTGGCACCTTTTTCACCCAAGACGCCAACCACGCGGAACGGGATGTTGCGGATGCGAATCGTCTCGCCCAAGGGGTTTTGGGTCTGGAAGAGCTTAACGAGCACGGTGTGGCCAATGACGCAGACCTTGGCGGACGACGTGATGTCGCGGTCGGTGAAGAACCCACCGTGACGGAGTTCCCAATTACGCACCTGCAAGTAGTTGGGATCGACTCCGTGCATCTCCTTGGGACTCCAATTCGAGTTTCCAAAGATGGCCTGGCCACCCGTTCCAACCAATGGGGAGGCTGCGAGCACTGCGGGACATTCTTCGCCAATGGCGACGGCGTCTTCGGCGGTCAAGGTGGTGATCCGCCCCTGTCTCACGCCGCCGCGATGTTGTGCACCAGGGAAGATCAGGATGACATTGGTCCCCAACATTTCGAATTGGCCCTGGACCAAGCCGTTGGCGCTTTGGCCGATGGACACCATCGTGGTGACTGCGGCGATGCCAATTACGACGCCTAAGACCGTGAGGCTTGCGCGCATCTTGTTCTTCCGCAATGCTCGCAGCGCCACCCGAATTGTCAGCAGAAGATTCATGCGTCTTCTCGGACCGTCGTCAATCGGCCGCGGCGATCATCAAGATCCCCAGCCCTTCTTGGGAGTGATGCCCGTGACCAGTTTCATGCCGACTGTGACGTCGCCGGAAACAAGTTCCGTGAACTTGCTGTCGCTCAGCCCCGTGACCACCGCCACCGCCTTCAACTTGGCACCCATGGCAACCCAGACGTGGCGCCGGTTTCTGGACCTTCGAGCCTCCGCCTTTTCTTCCGCCGATAACATGATGTCAGGTTCGTCATCCTTGTCTTCCTTGGCCCATTCGGTGCCTTCCAGCAGTTCTTGGTCTTCCTTGCGGACATGTTTCTTCTGCGGATAGAAACGTAGGGCCGAATTCGGAATCTTGACAACGTCCATCCGCTCTTCCACGCGAAATGAGATGCTGGCCGTCATGCCGGGCAGCAACTTGAGATCGGGATTTGCGGCCGCCACGATTACTGGGTAGGTGACGACGTTTTGAGTTTCCGTTGAACTGAAACGAACCTCCTCGATCTCCCCCTCGAACAGATCGTCGGGGTAAGCGTCCACCGTAAAATGAACCGGTCGGCCGTGCCTTTGAGCCACTCGGATCAGGCCAATGTCCGCTTCGTCGACGGAGGCATAGACGTGCATTTTTTCTCGCATGCCGGGGGCGACGACAAACAGTTCAGGCGTTTGAAAACCGGCTTGCAAAGTCTGGCCGGGATCGATTTTGCGATCGATGATAATCCCGTCGATGGGCGACTTGATCGTCGTGTAACCGACGTTGGTTATGGCGTTGTCGAGTGCCGCCTCGGCTTGCTGCACCGAGGCATTGGAGATCTCCAACTGAGCTTCGAGCGACATCGTCGCGAATTTGAACTGATCGAGCTCGGTTTGGGAAATGTAGTCTTCATTTTCTTCGCTCAACGCGCAAGCTCGCGCTTCGTTGTTTCGCGCCTGCTGTAGCAGCGCTTCAATGCGTTTCACTTCGCCAAGTGTGGTGGCGTGGGACGCGATCGCGCGTTTTTTGTCGGCTTCCGGAAGTCGCGGGTCGATTTCGGCAAGCACGTCTCCCTCTTTGACTTCCTGATTGAATTCGCCCAGCACTTCGTCCAGCGGGCCGGAGACAAACGAACCGACCTGAACGGACCGCACCGGTTTGATCGTTCCAGTCGAATTCACCACCGAGACAATTCGCCCCTGTTTGACGTCGGCCGTCCGCCAATTGGGAGTGGCTCGCTTCGCTTGGAACTCCTTCATCGGTTTGTAGCCAAACACACCTGCGACACAAAGGAGCACGAGGATCACCAGAAAGATGGTTCGTTTTTTCATGGATTTGGGAAATTGTGAAATTGAGAAGCTGCCAAAAACTAAGAACGAGTTGGAGGTGAGAATCGACGGGTTGTCGGTGCGACGGCTAGAGCCGTCAGCCACGTCGCTGCTTGACGAATCCTCAGTATATCTTCGCCGTAGCCCCCACGGATCATTGGCGTCCAAGAAAAAAAACTGGTGTTTCCTGCGCCAGGCGGTCACTGACGTGTTAGCAACGCGTCGATCAGGCCCTGCATATTGTGGACATTCGCCTCGATTGTGGGCTCAAAACCGAGTTCGCGAAGCGTGTTTGACGTGATTGGACTGAGGCTGGCCAGACGGGATTGACGCAGATCGTCGCCGAACATCTGTACCAGGGATCGCGCAATCGCTGAACTGGTGACGGTAATCCAGTGGATGTCTCCCTTCGCAAGTCGCGTTGCCACATCGGAATCGGGACATTCCACATCTAGGCTGCGATAGACCACGATCTGGTCGACGATTCCGCCCGCGGTACGCAGATCGTCTGGTAGCACTTCGCGTCCTCGGCTGGCTCGCGGCAGCAAGAACCGTTTGCCCCGAGCGGTCTTTGCCAAAGCCGCCGCCAGCGATTCCGAACGAAAGTCGTCCGGTTGCAAGTCCACTTGAAGGTGATAGCTGGCGAGTTCATCAACGGTACCCGGGCCGACGGATGCTAGTTTGATGCCGCCCAACGCACGCATGTCGTGTCCTCGATTGAAGAGCCGCTCGAAGAAAAACTGCACACCGTTGGTGCTAGAAAAAACGAGCCAGTCATATTCGTTCAGTCGCTCGATGGCCGTGTCGACTGGCTGCCAGTCCTCGGGTTCGGTGATTGCGATCGCTGGTTGCACTACGACGTTGGCACCTAGTTCGGCAAGCGAACTGGCTAGCGATGATCCTTGAAGGAGTGGTCTGGTAACCATGATCGTTCGGCCAAAAAGCGGGCGTTTCTCGAACCAGGACAACGTCGAGGCAAGCGTTGTCACTTCACCGACAATCACGACGGCGGGCGGCCGAATCTGATTCTCGCCAGTCATCTTCCCGGCGACTTCTCCCAGAGTGCATTGGATCATGCGCTGGTCGGGCAGGCTGCAGCGCCGCACGATTGCCGTTGGCGTATCTGCGGAACGGCCGGCGGAAATCAACGCCGAGGTCCACTTTGGCGCGGTCGTGACTCCCATGTAGACGACCAAAGTCCCGGGAAATGCAGCCAACGCGCCATAGTCAACGCCGCCCGATTCTTTATCGTTTCCTTCATGACCGGTCACCAGCGCGACGGCGGAGGCCAGTTTGCGGTGAGTGATAGGAATGCCCGCATAGCTGCCGGCGGCCAGTGCGGCGGTGATACCCGGAACAACTTCGAATTCGATCCCGTGCTGACGAAGTGCGTCGATTTCTTCCGCACTGCGAGCAAAGACCGCTGGATCACCCCCCTTTAGCCGCACGACTTGCTTCCCGGCCTTCGCCAATTCGACCAATCGACGGTTGATCTCGTCTTGCGGCCAGATGCGTGATCGTCCGTGCTTCCCAAGACAGATTCGTTCGGCAGACGGAGGGGCATGTTCGACGATTACCGAATTCACTAGATAGTCGAACATCACGACATCTGCCCGACGAAGGCACTCGATTCCCCGCAGTGTGATCAGCCCAGGATCCCCCGGTCCGGCACCAACCAGAGACACGCGCCCAGTCGTCTTTTTGCCTGTAGATGGCATCAATGATCCTATTTTCCAGTCGCCAATCTTCCTGTTGCGACACGTTATGCTTGGCTGGCGGCGGCAAACGGCTAGAATAGCGGCACGCTTGATCAGCCTGCAACCATTAGAATACTCGCAAGCTCAGCATTTGGGCAGTTGACGATGGCCCCCAACTCGAAACCAGCTAACGAAGACGACGGCGAACCCAAGGCGATCACGCCTCATTTGAGACGTCGATTGCACGAGTGCTTCGAGCGCGCCAGTAAGCTCATGAAGCAGGATTCGTACGACTTTGATTATGCGCACACGATGTTCGGAGAATGCGTCAGTCGGGATCCCGAAAACTTGGTTTACCTTGAGGCGTTGTTCGAGAACCTGCGTCGCAAGTATAAGAACAACAAACGAGGTGCTTTGCTTAGCTTCGGCGGAAAGGGGGCTTTTAAGAAAGCCCACGCGAAGAAGGTCTGGAGCGAGGTGTTAAAGCTCGGGCCGGATGTGATGAAGTTGAATCCATGGGATCCGAATACGCTGCGGGGGCTGGCCGAAGCCTGTGCAGCGCTGGGATATGCGGAAATCGAACTGCGGTACTTGCGTTTCGCCCTCGAACGCGATGCAAATGACGTCGCGGTGAATCGGCATTGTGCAAAGTCGTTGACACGTCAGGGGTATTACGACCAGGCCATTGCTTGCTGGCACCGGGTCGATGAAGCAACACGTGGCGACGCCGAAGCACAGAAGATGATGTCTGAACTGCAAATCGAAAAGACGCAAGCGGGGCTCGGCAAGACTCGAGTGCGGGATCCTGCTGCCGCCAAGGCAGCCACCGAAGCCGGGGTCGAGTCCGAGGCCCAGGCAGCCAAACCACGTCGCGAGATTCAGCTTACGCCGCGGCAGCAAATGGAACAGGCCGTCGCGAACAGTCCCACCGATATCGATGGCTACCTTCAACTGACTCAGTTTCATCTGGACGAAGGTCATTTGGGCGAAGCTATGCTCTTGCTGCAGAAAGGACTCTCCGCGACGGGAAGTGACATCCGGATCCAGCATCGCCTGGAGGATGTCGAGATTCTCCGGAAGAAGCAGCAGTTGAAACTTTCGGAACAGCAGGCGGCCAAAGATCCAAACGATCGATCGCAGCAGTTAGCGGTGGACCTGCAGAACGACCTGAATCGGTTTGAGCTGGACGTGTTTGCCGCCCGATCGGAACGCTATCCGCAGGATCTGGAATGCAAGTTTCAGTTGGGCCTGTGTCTGAAAAGGGTGGAAAACTATGCCGAAGCTGTGAGTTGCTTTATGGCTGCGGCCGAATTGCCCGACCGGCGGGCCATTGCCGTGCTGGAATTGGGCGAATGTCTGCAACGGCAAAAACAGTACAGCAAGGCGTTGGAGTGCTATCTGCGGGGGCTGGACCAGGCCGAGCAGGCTGATCAGCCGGATTTGATCAGACTGGCCCTCTATCGTGCAGGGCTGCTTTCGGCTGGGCTGAAGGACACCCCCACGGCCATCGAACTGTTGATGCGTCTGGTCGAATTAGATCCCAATTACAAAGATGCCGCTGCCCGTCTGGACAAAATTCGCCAGATGGATCATAAATAGTGGCTTCCAGCCATTGATCGGCTGCGGATTGAACGTCCCCCATCTGAAAAGAACCACGACGACCGGCTGCAAACTATGCCCAATTCCAATAGCGCGACCAAACGATTACGACAAAACGTGACCCGCCGCGATCGTAATCGAGCCGTCAAATCGGACCTGCGAACCCAGTTACGAAAAGTGCACGCGGCCGTTGCTGCGGGTGATGTTGCCACCGCAGAAGCTGAATTCATTGTCGTCGCCAAGAAATTGGATCAGGCCGGCAGCAGCAAAATCATGCACCGTAACACGGCGAGCCGAACGAAGTCGCGACTGCAAAAAGCGATCAAAGCCGTGAAGCAAAAGGCCGCCCAGTAGTCCCGCCCGCGTGTTGTCAGCATCAGCTTCACATCGATCGGTGCCCTACGGCGCTTCCATGCTGGCCAGGCCAAGCACACTCCGCAGTGCCGTCATCCCAATTTCACCGAACTGTCGTGACGAAACCTGCCAGAGTCGCGGGTTGAGTAGTTCAACGGATACGAACCCGTTGTATTGGATCTCTGCCAGCCGCGCGACGATTGCCTCCAGCGGAATGTCTCCGTCGCCTGGGAGGATGCGGTCTGCGTCGGTGGCGAGTTCACGTGGCGTGTCGGCCAGATCAGACAATTGGACGTGGAATAAGTTCTCCCTAGTGAGACACGCCAAATCTTCCGTCTGGCTGGGGCCGACATAGAAATGAAAGGCATCCAAACAAAGCCCTAGACTTGGATGGTCCACGCGCGCCACCAGACCGGCGGCGGTTAACAGGTTGTTGCCGAGCGCCGCGCGGGACTGGAATTCGAGTGCAATGCGCTTGCCATGTTTGGCGGCCAACTGCGCAGCCTGGTCCAGTGAGACAAGAGCACGCTCGATGTCCTGGTCGTTCAACGGCCCGAACAGATCGCAG
Organism: Pirellulaceae bacterium; assembly: GCA_030744725.1. Taxonomy (GTDB): domain Bacteria; phylum Planctomycetota; class Planctomycetia; order Pirellulales; family Pirellulaceae; genus ARS98. The sequence goes on along the minus strand of JASLPZ010000065.1, from coordinate 1,007 downwards.
GCGACCACAATGGTCTTGATCTCCAGGTCGCGGCAGAGTTCCAGTCGCCGCTGAAACAGCGACCAGGCTTCACGTCGAGCGTCGCCCTGGCTGGTGAATAATCCGCCTTGAAAGCTGGCAACGGGTAGCGTCACGTGATGTTCCGCCAACAACCCACGCGCGTCATCTAGCGAATTTGTTTCGAGATAGGTCTCCAGTTTGGTAAACCAGACTTCAATCGCATCGCACTGCCCTGCTGCGTAATCTGCAATGTCCTTTTCGAACGGGGAATTAAGCGAACAAACCTGGCTCAGGGCGGGCTTCATTACTTTCTACTTTCGCTTTCTTGCGTGTCGCTTGGGCTGGCAGGTGGAGCAAAAAAACGTGGCGCGTTGCGCTTGTACAATGCGTTGTACAACACCCGCGCGGCAGACCAAACAGGGGTGACCGGCGCGATCGTACACACGATGGTGATTCTGATAGCCACCTGACTTGTTCAATGCGTTCCGGTAGGTACCGTCGGACAAGGTCGAACCTTCGCAATGGATCGCCATCTGCAGGATCTCGAGCGTCGACAGATGAATGCGTTCCCACTCCTGGTCAGTGACACGGTCGCACGATTTCTCCGGGTGGACCCCGGCCTGGTGGAGGATCTCTGATGCATACAAGTTGCCGATCCCCGCAATCGCCTTCTGATCCAATAGAGCGACCTTCACGGCGCGGCGACTTCCGCACAGTCGATCGCGCATTTCGCCTGGTTTCAACGCCAGGGCGTCGGTCCCCACCTTGTGTGGACCGAGTTGTACGTGAAAGTCGTTGGGCGAGAGCAACCGCACGTTGCCTAGTCCGCGCCGGTCCCAATACCAAACGTGGCTTATGTTGCCGGACAGATCGAGCCGAAATCGCAGGTGTTCGGGGCTGGGCGGATCAGACAAGAGAACGAGTCCTGTCATGCGAGGCTCGAACACAATCCGGTCTCCGCTATCCAAGAGAAGTATAACACGTTTGCCAACGCGACCGATCTGCTC
>JASLPZ010000659.1:0-524 GCA_030744725.1 Pirellulaceae bacterium | reverse complement strand
ACGCGCAGGCATAGCCAATGGCGTACGGCTGTGGTGCAAAGAACTCCGCGCCGGACGGTTGCCCTGCCGGCGAGGAGGTTCTTAGCGTCTCGCAAAGTAGGCTCGTGTAAGCGTTCACGGTTCCAGTCCCAAATAGCTAGCTTGGCTCGTCGTTGAATACGTCGAATTCTTCACCTTCGGCCGTCCACGCTTGAACGGTCTCCATGCGTCCGGACGTGCTGTTGAACTCTCCAAAACCGCGAAATCGCATCGACCGTGGGACCATGTTTTCAACCTGGCCGTAGAACTTCTCAAGCTCGATAGCCGCCTGTTCGGCTTCAAGCAGCTTGTCTCGCAACTCAGAAAGCAACGCCGTATGTTCACCCTGGTTTTCGATTCGCATTGCGGCATTGGCCCGGGCTTCAGCTTCACGCACAGCACGCTGTTGCATCGAAATTGCTTCACCCACAACCATCAACGCGCGACGTGTTTTCGCGACGTCATCCTGCGAGGCCTTAATGTCGTCAATCTCGACGCCCTTGATC
>JASLPZ010000658.1:0-528 GCA_030744725.1 Pirellulaceae bacterium | reverse complement strand
TGACCGTCAACCCGGGCTTCGGCGGCCAGGCCTACATCGACACCATGGAGCCCAAGATCGCCGAGGTGGCGTCCCTGCTCGAGGGATTTGACTGCGACATCGAGGTCGACGGCGGCATCGGGCCAGACACCGTCGCCGGAGCAGCCGCCGCCGGAGCCAACGTGCTGGTATCGGGAAGTGCCCTCTACCGCGACCCCGCGGGCCTCGAACACGCCGTCACCGACCTGAGGCAACGGGCCGAGGCCGCCAGGGCCTGACCGGAGCCGCAACCCGACACGGCTAGAGCCACCGGGCGATCCCACCGCGCCGCTACCCTGCCCCACCATGGACACACCCCTGCACCCGGTCTCTGAGGCCGACACCCCAGACCTGGCACGCTTCGACATCTTCAACCGCCTCCTCAAGGACCGGATCGTGTTCCTCGGCACCGATGTGAACGACGAGGTCGCCAACTTCCTGATCGCCCAGATGCTGTTTCTCGAGGCCCAGGATCCCGACAAGCCGATCTGGCTCTACATCAACTCGCCA
>JASLPZ010000657.1:0-530 GCA_030744725.1 Pirellulaceae bacterium | reverse complement strand
CAGGTCCCAGTTTTGCGATTGCTTGATAATATCGCTTTCCGCAACTTCGGCGCTGTAATTGAGCGCCAGCAGCAAGTTGCTGTGCGCCTCGGCGAAATCGGGTTTCAGGCCCAAGGCCTTGTGATAGCCGGCCACGGCTTCATCCAGCCGTCCCATGCCCAACAGCGCCTTGCCGAGATTGTTATGGGCCTCGGCGTAATCGGGCCGGATGGCGAGCGCCTTTTGAAAGCTTCCCACGGCCTCATACAGCTTGCCTGAATCTTTCAGTACATTGCCCAGGTTGCTGTGCGCCTCGGCGTAAGTGGGCTCGACGGCGAGCGCCTTGGCGTAATCGGGCCTGATGGCAAGCGCCTGTTGATAGCTCTCCACCGCCTCGTCCAGCCGCCCCAGGCCCTGAAGGGCGGAGCCAAAATTGTAGTGCGCCTCGACGAAATCGGGCGCGATGGCAAGGGCCTGGGTAATCAGATCAACGGCAACGTCGTTATTCCCCACTTGATGGGCGATCACGCCAAGCAGATGCAAGGCGACAG
>JASLPZ010000656.1:0-530 GCA_030744725.1 Pirellulaceae bacterium | reverse complement strand
GCCTACTATATGTGTTCTATTTTTACGTCTAGTTTTAGCCTGCTCGTGCAGCCGCGTGAGGCACATTCTTTGTATGCCACGTGCTGGAGCGAACAACAAATCCAATACGTACAGGAATGCCAGCAGGAAAAGATTCCTGGCCGCTCTCGGTGAGAGAGCTAAATGGCCGAGGAGGGGATCGAACCCTCACGGGAGTTACCTCCCACGGGATTTTAAGTCCCGTGCGTCTGCCAATTCCGCCACTCGGCCCTGGCTTGTGTTTCCCATGGTATCGCTCGCCCAAGCCGCTGACAACGAGTCTTTGTGGAGGTTGCCGATCGCTGCTTGTCTGGGTGGTCTTGATGCGACATACTGCCGAGTACCATTTCGGCCAGTCGGGTGGTGTCCTGGAGAGAGACTCCACGGCTTCTTGCGCAAAAAATATTGTGAATATCTTATTTCTACGGAGTCCTATTATGAAAATGTATCATGCCGGAATCGGGTGTTTTGTCGCAACCGCTCTTTTATTTATTGGCTGCGAAAAACCGAAG
>JASLPZ010000655.1:0-532 GCA_030744725.1 Pirellulaceae bacterium | reverse complement strand
AGAAATACCTGAGAAGAAACCTAAAATAAGAAAAGATGAAGAAAGGTATGAGCTACTAGAAAAAGAAGTCTGGTCAGAACCGGAACCAGAAATTGAGAAAAGGATTGGCCAGTTCGAATCACCTTTAACTAAAATATATGAGAAAAAATCAAAACCTCCTATCCCTGAAAAGAAAGATATATACTGCTCAAAACTTCCATGGGGCACTTTATCAGTAAAAGACCTTAAGAATGCCATAATCTTTGCAGAGATACTTGGGCCTCCAATTTCTAAAAGAAAGGGCCACAGGTTGTTTTAAATAGATTTAAATCGGTAGCCAGAGTGGCGGAATTGGCAGACGCGCTGGACTCAAAATCCGGTCCCCGTTAAGGGGGTGTGGGTTCAACTCCCACCTCTGGCACCATAACATAAGATCCTCTGCATCTCTTATATACCTGTTTCGTCATTAAAGAAGGGCTTAAATTTATCGTACAGGGTTATAAGCTTTTTTTTATAATATTCTATATTCTCGTCCGGTTTTTTATGGTCCCAC
>JASLPZ010000654.1:0-533 GCA_030744725.1 Pirellulaceae bacterium | reverse complement strand
CATGAAAATCAACAGGCTGCTAACGGTTGCAACGAACCGAAACGCTGCGATTCAACGGTGAATGGTTGACTGCCCGAGTAACACCAAAGATGATGTCGAGAATGCGAAACCTGCCTCACACGAACGATCGGCGCACCGCCGCGACGAAAGGGTCGAACCATGTTGACGAAACCCAATGCAGCTAGGCGGTTGTGTCGCCAGCAACAACCAGAGCGTCATCTACCACACAGAATAACTACATTGGCCGTATTGCTCGTCTTGGCTGCGGTGTCACAAGTCGTTGTCAACACAGCTCTTGGTGCTGATTCTGAGATGCGACCGAACATCGTGATCATCATGGTCGACGACATGGGTTATGGTGACCCGGGGTGCTACAACACGGATTCGAAGATTCCGACTCCGCACATTGATTCGCTGGCGCGCGACGGAATGCGTTTCACTGACGCCCACGCACCCGGTCCGTTGTGCCACATGTCTCGATACGGATTGTTGACCGGGCGATACCCTTTCCGCACCAATGTCTCGCGGTGGTC
>JASLPZ010000653.1:0-540 GCA_030744725.1 Pirellulaceae bacterium | reverse complement strand
CACCCTCTGGGCCGTTCGGGCAACGGTACCCGACCCCTTGTTTAACCCATCAGCCAACCTCTTGATTTGCCCGATGTAACAAGGCGCGCATGTAGGCGATGCAGTAGGCGGTGCCAATGGGTCTGGTTCCCTTGTCGCCAGCCAACTGTGGGATATGGTCTGGGATTGCCAGACCGTTGTAGCGAACTTCGCGCAGCGTCTTCATCACTCGATACATGTCCTGATATCCGTCGTCCGGGAAGGTCTCGACGAAGTGCGGCAGCGGCGAGGTGACGTTGCGGAAGTGGATGACAAAGATCTTTCCGCGCCCGCCAAAATCGCGGATCATCTCGAAAACGTCCTTACCCATCTTATCGCCACCCTCGGACCAAGTCCCAACACACAACTCCAGGCCCCAGTGCCTACTCTTGCCGGCGATCTTTTCAGCCCGCTCGTACCCGTTGTAGTGAGTGAAGAGCTTCGCCACGCCGTTCATTTTTGCGAGTGGTGGGTCGTCAGGATGTAAGGACAACTTGACGTCGGCTTCCTCGGCCACCGGCA
>JASLPZ010000652.1:0-540 GCA_030744725.1 Pirellulaceae bacterium | reverse complement strand
AGTACTCGCCGAAGGTGATTTCGCCCAGGCCATATTCGCCTGTATCGCACGTGACGCGTACCAGGGCCACGTCCTGGTTCTCGACTAGGCCGCCGCTGTACTCATAGTGGATGGAGGAGGGAAACTTGTAGCGCAAAAACAGCGCCTCGACATTCGTGATAGTCGGCATCGTGCGGTCTCCGCGTTTCTGGTCGGATGGGGTCTGCTGTAGTGGTCCAGCGATTTTTCAGGTGAACAGAATTGCACTAATCTGGGCGATATTGATGAACTTTTGTCCAGCGCAAAACTCGCTGGACCACCACAGTCACAGATAATCTATGACCATTTTGAAATTATCTCCTTTCTCGCATCCGGGCAGTCATGCCTAGCCCTTTCTTTTCACCGTGATGTACACACCTTGGACCGCCGTGGTTTGCTTGCCGTCGTACTCGGCGAAGGCGCCGTGGCGATCGTAGACGTAGAGCAGTTTGCCGGGCTGGACTTCGACGATGCCAGTGTATCCAAAGCTACCGCGCTGGTACTCGTAGATCTGGATCCGGT
>JASLPZ010000651.1:0-544 GCA_030744725.1 Pirellulaceae bacterium | reverse complement strand
CTGAGGGCGGGCCATCGAAAATGAAGGCGCCTTGTTTCATGCCGATGATGCGCTCGCAGTAAACCTTGGCGGTGTCCAGGGTGTGGAGGTTGCAGAGCACCGTGATGCCGTCCTCGCGATTGATCGTTTGCAAGGCATCCATGACGATGCTGGCGTTCCTTGGATCGAGCGATGAGATGGGCTCGTCGGCGAGCAGCAGCTTTGGCTCCTGGACCAGTGCCCGGGCGATCGCCACGCGCTGCTGCTGGCCGCCGGACAAGGTGTCAGCGCGCTGTAGCGCTTGCATACTGACGTCTAGGCGGTCAAGGGCGCGGATGGCGAAAGCCCGCTCGGCGGGTGTAAACAGCTTGAGCAGGCACCTCATTGTGCCATTGTAACCGATGCGCCCCATCAGCACGTTGGTAACAACGTCGAGGCGGGGAACCAAATTGAACTGCTGGAAGATCATTGCGCAATGGGCCCGCCATTTGCGTAGCTCTAGCCCTTTCAGGGCGTTTACATCAATGATGTTATTGGGGTCGCCTTCGTGGAAATAGATGGAACC
>JASLPZ010000650.1:0-546 GCA_030744725.1 Pirellulaceae bacterium | reverse complement strand
GGCCAACACCGGAATCGCCGCTTCTGTTCCGACCAGGGCGAGTTGCTTGCAGGCGATGATCTTCTCGAAGAAAGGAGCGTCCTGGCTATTGAGCTGGGCCAACAAATCGGATTCCGATTGCTGGGCAAAGGCCGGCCGGGCTGACACGATCAGCGCCAGCAGTCCAATTGAAACAACACACAGTCGAATATGGTGAAACATGGCTAATCTCCATTGGTAGCTTTGATCGGTGGGCTCAAAAAGGGGTCAGGTACCGTTGTGCGAAGCACCCTACGGGCCGTTCCGGCAAGGGTCCCTGATCCCTTATTGAACCATGCCGGAACTAGGTTCAGACTGTCCAAGGCGCTCGCGTGGCACGGCTGCGCATGCGGTTCGCTTCCTCGTCGCCGATGAACTCTTCCTTGACCGGGTCGAACTTGAGTGTCCGGCCCAACTGCCAGGCAATGTAGGCCGCGTGACAGACGATATGGGATTGACCGGCAACGCTGGCGTTGGCGCGGGTCAAGCGTCGCGACTTTACGCACTCCAAGAAATTTGCCACGTGTG
>JASLPZ010000064.1:0-25051 GCA_030744725.1 Pirellulaceae bacterium | reverse complement strand
ATCGAACACGAAAGATCGTCTCAAAATTACGCTTACCGCGCTAGCCCATTTCGCCTAGAGTGCGCGCTGGCCCTGGGAGAATCCAGCCATATGACTCCGCACGGCGTCGTCCGGATCTTGATGCAAAGGCAACTATCCGAAGCGCCTCTGAAGCCAGTCGCTGCAGCCGGATTCCAGTTGGTTCGGAGTCAACGGAATTCGACAGCCCTATTTGGTGCCGCACTTATCGACGCGATCCCAGACCGTGTTTTGCATCAATTGGCGAAGCAGCAGGCGCGGCTCCATCCCGAGATTAGTGGTCGTGTAGCCGTTACGGACTCCGGTGCGGGCCATTTCGGTTGGCGTGGCGTTACTCGTCGACTGAGAGATTTCGTTTTGGAAGCATGTGGAAATGAATGTGGTCTGCGCGTGCCAGGAGTCGACCAGGCAATGGTGCCCGAAACGCCGAAATACCAACCGGCCGGTTTTGACATGTCCCAGCAACAAAGTGAGGCAATGATCGCGTTTGTTGCCAGTCTTCCACGTCCCTACCAAGTGCCACCGCGAGACCCACCCCAGGCAGCTGTCATCGCCGAAGGTTTTGAATCGTTTAGGAAGATTGGCTGCATCGTCTGTCACGTCCAGAATCCAGGCGGTGTGCCCAATGTCTTTAGCGACTTATTATTGCACGACATGGGCCCCGGTCTGACCGACCCGGCACCCGCGAAACCGGAACGCGTCACAGCACAGCAAGCAGTGAATATTGCCGTCGCCACCGGGCAAGCGATTCCACAAGAGGTACGCCCCGTTTCAGGAACAAGGGCAGTCGCCCAGGTAACGCAGAAGTCTCCGCGTCGGTCTTTGCTGTATGGTGGCGGTCAGTTTTCTCACCGCGGGCGTGCGCCAGCTCAACCGTTGATTGACGTTCAAACCACCAACATCTTTCAAGAGTGGCGCACGCCACCGCTGTGGGGCGTGCGAGATTCGGCTCCCTATCTGCACGACGGTCGCGCGGAGACATTGACCGAAGCCATTCTGATGCACGGCGGAGAAGCGGCACCTGCGGCAGCCAACTTCATTGCGCTGGATTACGTGTCACGCCGCGCGGTATTGGAGTTCCTGGGCACGCTGCGGTCGCCGTCTGTGCAGCCCGAATGATTTGAGCCCGTATGATAGGCTCTGCAAGCGAGAGAGGTGAAACAGCCACACCTTTTCGTACAAGAAGCGATGCTGCACTATGATCGCTTCGCTTCATGCAACGCCGTGACATTTGTGCTGATTCCGCCTCGGGCACTGAACGCAGCCACTATCTTGAGGCAACGGGGATGCAACGCTTCAACCAGATCATCCAGAATGCGGTTGGTCACATTCTCATAAAAGATCCCCTCGTTGCGGAACGCCTGCAAGTACAATTTCAGACTCTTCAGCTCGACGCATTTCTGGTCGGGAGTGTACGTAAGCGTCAGCGTGCCAAAATCCGGTTGGCCTGTTTTCGGACAGACTGACGTGAACTCTGGGCAGGTGATTTCAATCTCGTAGTCGCGCTGCGGAAACTGGTTCTCAAATGTTTCCAAAATGTCGCGAAAACTGTCGGCCATTCGTGTGCTCCTTTTCGGTAGGCTGTCATTTTGTCATCATGGATGGAATCCTGGTAGATGGGACATTCGATCCTCCGGATTTTCCCAAGGTTAGATCACGACATTTAGGCCGATGCGCACCGCCGAGATTTACAACTCGACACAAGGTGAAGGGTTTCTGACAGGAACCGAGAGTGTTTTCGTGCGCGCCTCGGGGTGTAATCTGCGGTGTTGGTTCTGCGACACGCCTCATAGTTCCTGGCGGCCCGAGGGTGATGATCTCTCGGTCGACGAGATTCTGGCGCGTGTGCTACGATTCGACATTCAGCACGTGGTACTCACCGGTGGTGAACCAATGTTGTTTGCTGAACTAATTCCACTCAGTGAACGGCTCAAGGCCGCCGAGCGGCACATCACGATCGAAACGGCAGGGACGCTTTATTTGCCAGTCCAATGCGATCTGATGTCAATCAGCCCGAAACTTGCCAATTCCACCCCGTCGCTCGAACAGGCATCGCAGTGGGTTGGGCGCCACAAGCGGACGCGTCATGCGCCACGAGTGATCCAACGGCTAATCTCCGAATTCCCCTATCAACTGAAATTTGTGGTCGACCAGATCGATGATTGCCAGGCGGTTGAAACGTATTTGGAGCAGTTTCCGCAAGTCGAGAGGGACCGCGTCATGCTGATGCCGCAGGGCACGGACCCGATCCAACTCGCCGAAAAATCTCACTGGATCGAGGACTACTGTCGCCAGCTTGGCCTTGGCTTCTGTCCTCGGAAACAGATCGAGTGGTTTGGGATGGTCCGTGGAACGTAGCTGCGTCGGTCGTCTAGTCCGTCGGTTGTTCCAGGATCCTGCCGACTTCGGCGACCGCTGCTTGCAGCGAGCGAGCCGCCATTTGAAAATTCGTGTGAGACGAAAGTTCAGGTTGGATTTCCAGAAACAGTTCCGCAGTACGGCGCAGCTTGGCCAATTTCTTCTTGGCTTGCTTCAAGTAAGCCGTCGCGTCGTTGGCACTTAACGGCCCACCCAACGCCAGCATGTAGTCGTACAGTGCTCGCTGGATGTCACGCAGTTCATCATCCTCTTCCGCCTCTTCGCAATGCTTTAAGAAAGTACGCACCATCCAGACGTGGCTGAGCAAGATGTCTACGCATTGCATCGTTTCGTCAGGGGTCATGGTTCACTCGGCATGGTCAGGCCCCGCATCATCGATCTCTTCTTCGGCCCTGCTGGATCACTTCTTTTCCACGAAAGTAGGGGCCCCCCAACCGGGCACAAAGCGGTGATCGCAGCGATGACAGCGAAGGCGTCGCTCCAGATAGTCGGGCGAAATCGAATTCACGTCACCGCAGCCTGGGCAGGTGACACTGATTTTCAACTCCGAGTCCTCCTTTTGCTCCCAGAAATCGTCGGGCAAGTCTTCGAACTGAATGTCGTCAGCCTTAAGCGTCGTGAGGAGTTCGTTGGTAAGAGGCGCCACGCCCGCCACACGATTTGCCAAACGCCGAACGGCGTTTTCGAACGTATTTCTCACCAATCGACCGTTGCCAAAATGCTCGTCGCGCTGCTCATACAGCCAGTCAAATCCACGTAGTACGCGCAGCTTAGTTGCCGTTGGAACTTGATAGTGGTTCTGTTCACAGAGTTCGCCAAAGATACGACCTAGGTCTTCGGGCGAATAGTCTTCGAATGTGAGTTTCGTATTGAACCGTGATGAAAGACCTGGATTCGTACGAAGCAGCCCGTCCATTTCATTGGGATATCCAGCCAGAATAACAACCAGTCGCGCGCGATCGTCTTCCATTCGCTTGAGCAGTGTTTGGATAGCTTCGCGCCCGTACGGATCATCGCCACTTTCGGAAACCAGACTATACGCCTCGTCGATGAACAGCACACCGTCGAGTGCTTCGTCAATCTTCTTGTTAGTACGTGGGCCCGTCTGTCCGGCGTACTCGGCAACCAGGCCAGAACGGTCGGTTTCCACGAGGTGGCCCTTGCTGAGGATTCCCATGGTTCCGTAGATCTGACCAACGATCCGCGCAACGGTCGTCTTGCCAGTTCCCGGATTGCCACCAAACACAAGATGGAGGCTGAGGTCCGTTTCCGGCAACCCGGCCGCGGCGCGTTGTTGTTGCAGGTTGAGAAAATTCGTCAGCGTACGGATTTCGTGCTTGACTTGCTCCAACCCAATCAGCGTGTCCAGTCTCGCCAGCGTTTCGGCCAGTTTCTCTTCCTGTGTTTTCTCGTCTTGTTCAACAGCGAAATCAAGATCGCTCTTAATCTCATAGCGCTCGCGGAGTTGTTCCGTCTCCTCCTGCATGGCCTGCACGGTTTGCATACTCTCCGCGGCAGGTAAGCTGGGTTCCTTCTTCCATTTGCTTGTCTCGTCCTTACGCACTCTGCTCATATACAGATCCAGCTCTTGCTGAATCGCGTGCAACCGCTGCTCTTCAACGTGGCTCATTCCACCATCTGCTTTGGCGACCAGATTGGCGATGCGGAACACCAGGGTTTGTAAATCGCTCCTGCGATCCCGCAACGGCGCGATCTGGTGGAAAGGCCGCACTAGAGCATTCCACTTCAGCGTTTGGGCTTCACGAAAAACGTGCTGCGCCGCTTCACGTAACTTGCCACCCGGAACGCCGCCAGGCCAGATATGATCGAAGAGCACACGACCGAGTCGTTTCTCTTCCTTGCTCCAACGCTGATCGGCTTCGACCACCGAAACGTAGATCTTGATCAACATCCCCTTATGCAGGTCGTCCATCAGGGGCAGAAAATCTTGGGGCGAATTCGGCAGAAAATTCGAATATTGTTCAACGCAGAGCCGCGCGCACGACAAGTACAGTTGCTGACAGTCTTTCAATGACGAGCGGAATTGCTCGAGCAGTGTGTCAAAATCAGAGTCGGTCATGCGGGGTTATGCGAGGTTGGGTCTGAGGCACTGCCTCACTAGTTTGCCATCATCACGTGGTCCTGCAAAGCCTCGCGCAGCGGATCGTCGTCTGGATCACAGAAACCCAGGTGTAAATGCCGTCGCCAGCCTTCAGCGAAGTTGAAAACACCAGACATTTGCCCACACTCTTCGTCCAAGTCGCGCAACATTTGCAAGTAGGAATCGTGACCCTGGCTCTCGTCTAACCACTTCTTTTGAGTCACGTGCTGGGCCAACATGGCAACTTTCTCTTCGACGACGTCCGTCACATCGACGTACATATCCGGTTCGACAGGCTGTCGAAGCGGATCCTGATGTGAAAATGGTTGCGCATGATAGACCGTGACCTTCCTGTCAATTGGCGGCGTGGGCGGATCCACAATAAAATTCGGCATTCCACGCGTGAAAGCAGCCGTGACCGCCAGGCGACATGTGTTCATATGATCCTCCATGTAATCGGCAGGTGCGTGCGTCAACACAATATCCGGTGCGACCTGCCGAATCGTCGAGGCCAGTCGGGCGATCGTCGGGCGATCGTAAAAGATCCCAATGTCGTCGCAGATGCTCTCATGAAACGTTGCTCCGATCGAAGACGCCGCGGCGCTCGCTTCGGCTCGCCGCATCCGCGCGATTGTCTCGGCATCGTATTTGGTCGTGCCACAACATCCGTTGGCGACATTCATATAGTGAATTTCGCAGCCTGCCGCCCGCAGCAGAATCAGCGTGCCGGACATGAACAACTCAATGTCGTCGGGGTGGGCAGCGATGGCAATTGCAATTGTCATAGCTCTGGGATTAGTCTCCTCGCAATGCGGTTAAGACGGGGGATCGCAAAGCGGCGCGAACTGAGGCCAGCCCGGAGGCAATCCCCACGGCCACGACGATGCTCAGCATGATTGCCAAATCGCGCAACAGACTGGGCGGCACAGCTGCCGTGCCTGTCAATCGATGCGGCAACACAGCCATCAAGGCCGCCAAGACACCTGTCGCCAACCCCGCCAGAAGCAGCCCCATGTTTTCGATCAAAACCATTCGCCCAAGTGAACGCCGTGTGAACCCGGTCGCACGAAGCAATGCGAGCTCGCCACGCCGCTCGATCACACTCCGCAACTGAACAGCCATCAAGCCAAACGTGCCCAGCAGCAGCCCCAGCGCCCCCAGGCTTTGAAAAGTGCTGAGGTACGTGTTCTGAACGGCCAGAAGCTGTTCCAGCACGCGCGATGAGCGAACCGCATCGAAGCCTTGATCGCCCAGGCGATCTTCTAACGCTGCCGTCACAACGTCGCGCTTTCCCTCGGCGGTCTGAATCAAGAAATATCGGTAACCGCTGATGTTGGGAAATAGCTTCTGGAATTGGTCCTCGCCGACCAGCAAGCTGCCCTGCAGCACACTGTTTTCCAGCAGACCGACGACGCGGAACTGAACGGTGGTGTCGTTGTATGTTGCCGGGTAGACGCTGCCGACAGTGAGCGGCAAATTGAGAGTAAACCGCCAGATACGAAGCTCACGTTTAAGACTGTACGTAGCCGTGTTCATGTCGATAATAACCGGAATCTCGTTGTCCGCTAACTCGGTTCGCAACAGTCGCCAGGGATTGGCCCGTTCCTCGGGCACCTTGGCGGAAGTTCCCGTCCAGGTGAAATGGGTGACATTTTGATCGTCGAAGTGTTGGATCAACGCGTCAGTGACCCCGATCACTTGCGGCTGTGATGGCTGGTACAAGTTGTTGCAACTTGCATCGTCGCCCGGTCGCAACCGCAGTCCGAAGGCACGTCCGCCTTCTAGCGTAGCAGCGTCCCCCGCTAGTAAATCGATTCGCGCTGACGGACTGTTCAGATCGTGATAGATCGGTTCAGCGCTCTCGGCGACGAGGTCAAATCCGCCGGCACCCCGATCGGACGGGGCCACGCGAAAAGAACTCATCGCGACAATCAGAAAGCTGGCGATTGCCATCAATCCGATTGTGGTCGCGCTGCGACTTGGATTGCGCGCGGCGTTACGTAGCGCTAACCGAGCGAGCGCTAATCTGCCCGTCAGCGCGCGTTGACTCGCACGACCACCGCTGCGCAAACGGGCCCAAATCAGTAGCAAGGAACCCGTCAACAATGCGGCACCTCCACCGACAAAGGCCCCGGCTTGGGGCATCCCAGACAGACGTGTCGCGGTCACCAATAGGAGCAACGCCAACACCGCTAACACACCCGCAGACAGCGGTAGCCATCGACTTGTTCGATAGACATACGATCCAACATCAGAGGCCTGTCCGGCCAACAACCTGCTGACCGAGATGCGGCGGGCCTGGCGAACGCCCCACCAGATGGTGATGGCCGAGATGACAACACCTAAAACGTAGCCGATCGCCAGACTGCGCCCCGTGACATAGAACTGCAAAAACGGCGTCGTGATCGCGCCCAGCCACCAAGTCCGCAGGCCGACCAGCATGAGCCAGGCATAGCCGATACCCACGACGACCCCCACGGCCGCGCCAGCCGAAGCGACGATCGCACCTTCAGCGACCAGCAATCGACTAACTCGACGACGCGTGCAGCCCGCGGCAAGCAGGATGCCGATTTCCGCAGCCCGCTGTTCGATTCCCAGCCGAAACAAAAGTGCCACAAGCAACAGTGCTGCGGCAATGATGAAGGAACTAAGGCTAAGGAACAGTGCGTCGAATGGCGTCGTCCCTTTTGACGCGGCCAGTTGCTGGCGTTTGATCGGGATGAATGTGAATCCCAGATCTTCGTCGTTGGCCCGAAGCGATGCCAGGAAGCCTTGTTTGATCGTCTCTTCGGTGAGCCCTTCGCGAGCGGGTATTCGCATCGACGTTACGTCGCCAAATCGGCTCTCCCACAATCGTCGCCCAGCGGCAAACGAGATGAACGCCTTGGGTGTTGTGCGATGGTTCTTCCAGTAGTCGTCATCCACGGATCGCACGCGGCCGTAGTCGAACGGAAAGGGCGGGTCCCAGTCCTCGATCGATTCCTGATCGGTAACTCCTGCGACTGCCGGAGTCAGGTCCGGGTCATTGGCCAACGACGGTCGTTCGGCAAACACCGCCGCGCGACGGCGGTTGAACGGTTGATTGGGTTCGATCAACGGCGTGATCGCCTTGACGGTGAATTCGGCCGATTCCTCTCTTGTGTCTCCGTGCGTCGTTTCCGGGGCAAAGTAGGTCACACGGATTGTGTCGCCCCGTTGCGCACCGCGATCTTCGGCCGCCCAACTGTTGAGCACAATTTCGTCGTCCTCCAACGGCCCGATCGGTTGCCCGTCTGTGGACAACAGGTTGAAATCGGAGCCCAGTTCGATGGCTGTAATCGTGGAATAGGCAATCTCGCCATCGGTACCCAGCTTGGTGATCGAGTTGGCCAAGTAAGTGAACAGTGGTTGGCCACCGAGCTCCAAGAAGGCCTGCTGTGCGGCTGTCGCTGCGGCAGGAGACAGAATCATGCGATCTGACGAAACCGAGTAATAGTCGAACACCGTCGACTGGTCGTCGCCCGCGCCGAAGGTTTGCGTGATGCGCTTGACGGCGAGCCCGTAGTCTTCGAACGTGGGCCGGAACGCCGCAGCCAAAGCGTCGCTGGCCGCAATCGCTTCCGCGGAATCGGGCTCGATCTCGTCACGAAGTGACACCAGGGCTGCGTTGACTCGCCCCTCTTGATCGAGCTTGCCTTGCAAGATCGCCAGCGAAACGTAGACGTTGCGCGGCAGTTTTTGGCTGGGACGTAAACTGAATCGACCAAGCCCTTCGGTCGGCACGATGTCGACGATCTTCAGGCCGGTAATGCTACGAATGCGATCCGTCTTCTTCGCCAACGGGCTGTCGGCCGGAACTTGATTCGGTTTTGGCAAGCGAAGGACGACCTCATCGCCAATGGCCGCTCCCCAGTCGTCAGCCACTTCCTGATTGATCACGATTTCTTCCGGCCCCGGCACTCGGCTGGGACGAATACCCTGTGAATCCAATTCCCAGAAATCGGCTTGACTGCCAATCACCAGGACCTGAGCCGCACGTCCTCCATCTTGTCCTTCGACGGTCGCATGAGGAAACAGGATGACCGGGACAGCCGCAGCAAGTACATCCTTGACACCAGAAACTTCCCGCAAGTCGTCAACCGCTTCACGACGGAAAAAGCGATCGGTGACCAACACCTCGTCAATCCTGCCCAGGCGGTCGAGCGTTAAGTGTCGCAAGCTACCGCGGACTGAATCACCGACCAGTAGCGCGCCCGTCAGGACCGCAGTCGCCGCCGCCACGCCCAGCGCCACAGCCACATGGATCCTCCAGTGGTGCGTCAGACTTCGATAGACTAGCCGCCGGCCGTTCATGAAGATTCGAGATTCTGTTTTTGGAAAGGGGATCTGCGAGAATGGGTCTGTGAAATCTCGCCAGGAAGCTACGACATTTCTTTCAACCGACCGTCGTCCAACTCCAGTCGGCGGCTCATCAAGTTTGCTAATTCCATGCTATGCGTGACAACAACCAGCAACGTATTCTCTTGCTGCTGCAAGTCCAGTAACAGTCTTCCGATGGCATTGGCATTGGTGCGATCCAGACTTCCAGTCGGTTCGTCCGCCAGCAGCAGCGCTGGGTTTTGGACCAGGGCTCGCGCGACCGCCACTCGCTGGCGTTCGCCACCGGACAGTTCGGAGGGACGATGGTCCATTCTGGGCGAGAGGCCGACCCGTTCGATCAAGTCCTTCGCGCGCGCCGTCGAGTCAGACGTGGCACCGCCGGCGGCGATTGTCGGGATCAGCACATTCTCCAGCACGGACAGTTGAGGCAACAGGTGGTGGTCCTGAAAAATGAAACCGATATTCTCGTTTCGAAACTTGGCGAGCTGCGTTTCATCCAGCTGAAAAGGGTTCTGATCTCGCAACGTGACCTCACCCGAGGTGGGTGTGTCCAGCGTCCCCATGATATGCAGTAACGTGCTCTTGCCCGATCCACTCGGCCCGAGGATAGCCACATTTTCTCCGACGGACAGTTCGAGGGAGATATCACGTAATACCACCAGCGGTTTGTCCCGCGTGGCGTACGACTTGGCGACATTGGAAACTACGAGATCCGCCATGAGCTTGTCCGGCAGGTGAATGGAATTGTGCTTCAGTTGACAGGTTTATGACTACCCAGGAGGGCGAGGCATCCCAGACCGTAGAACGTATATTCAACGTCGTCGGCTTCGTCCCAGACCGCGCCGTGAAAGCCGCCTTGCTCCAGTTCCAGCGACCGAGCAAAACGGAGCGCGGCGCCGAGGTCAATTTCGTCGGCCCCGCCCAGGTCCATCAGGGTAAGTGTTCCCGTGAAGGTACTCAACAGGTCCGCGATGGGTATTCGCGTGTTGGCCCGGAGCCCACCTTCGTCGTTTTGCATTTCGAACAGGAAATCGATGGTGCTTTCGCGAGTCTCTTCATCCAGTGCACCCAAGATCCGCAACGCGCCAATTGCGGCAGCCGTCGGGTTGGTTCCCGCCCGCTTGCTTGCCCGAATCTCCCGAAACCCGCCTCCTTCGGCTTGTTGCGACATAATGAACTTCACCATCCGGTCGGGCTCGGGCAATGGCCGTTCGATCAATTGCAAACAGAGCACGACCAGAAACGTGTGGTAAGTGCTGCTTGCCATCCCTTGGGGTCCCTTGGCGTAGCCACCATCGTCGCGGCGCAAATCGGCCATCGCGCTCGCCACGGCGTCGCGCCAGGAATCTGGCGAGTTGGCAAACAGATCGATGCCCGCAGACGATTCCAACAGAGCAGATCCGTAGATCAGCGACAGGAAGTCGACAATCGACTCGTGCCCCGTCAACCGACTGCGGAGGAAGTCGGCGGCTTTTTCCGCTAACTCGCCATGTAATTCGCCGAGCACCGCGAGGGATCGCAGTGCGAATCCGGTGTAGTACAAATCGCTACCGCCTTGACGCCCTGCGAAGCCGCCGTCCTCGCAC
Organism: Pirellulaceae bacterium; assembly: GCA_030744725.1. Lineage (GTDB taxonomy): Bacteria > Planctomycetota > Planctomycetia > Pirellulales > Pirellulaceae > ARS98. The sequence goes on along the minus strand of JASLPZ010000064.1, from coordinate 14,608 downwards.
TGAGCGGCCATGACATAGCTGGCGTGCCGCCCGCGAATGTCTTCGGGCAAGCCTGCGACGGCCACAGCCAGCCGAATCGTAAGATCTTCCAGGTAGGTGGGCATGCAGTTGCGATTCGATGGGCGAATGAGGAAGTGGACGAACTAGAAAGGGCCAGGAAGGGGTCAGGAGTCTTTGCGGTCAACGACTTATGATCGGCAGACGCCGATGGCCGAAAAGACTCCCGACCCCGTCACCATTCGACTTACGTCACCTCATTGAACGGTATTGGGTCTAGCCCGCGAAGGGAAGGAGTCGATCACGCATCGATGACGGTATTTCGATCGGCAATGGAGGACGATCATGCTCGATGCGACAACATACGGCTGTCATCTGGCCCACAGCGACTTCCGCTCCATCAAGCGTGAATGTGAATGCATACGTTACGCTGCCTAGCTGCAATTCCGCGATCGACACGGAAACGTCGAGCACATCCTCGAAGCGGCAAGGGCCCGAGTATTCGCATTTGGCAGCCACGCGCGGCCAACTGATCGTGCCCTCGTCGTCGTCTTGCACGACGCTCAAACCGACATGCCGCAACATCGCGTGTTCGGCCTGCTCCATGTACTGGAAGAACGCCGAGAAGTGCGCAATGCCGGCCGCATCGGTTTCGCAAAACTCAACGCGTCGTTGTGTGGTAAACGTGGTTGCCATGTTCGAATTCTGACTCGCTCCGGCCCATCCCGCAAGCGGTGCCGTTGGCCCATAGAACGACAAACGGCCAAATAGTCATCGGCGGACCTCTGGAATACGGATCTTTCAGTTTGCGTCTTCAACAAAAAAGAGGGAGAACGCTAGGCTGCAACCTGCAATCCGAACTGGATTGGGATTGTCTCGACTTTCTTGATATTCCACACGAGTCCCGGGCGTTTGTTGATCGCCCCAATGCCCTGCCGCGTAGGATTGCGGGCTGGTTGCGTGGCACTTTGAAATCTGGCACGATGAGGCCATTCTGAACTGAATTGCGCGTGAACTGAATTTGCCACTCATACAGATTCACAAATCACAAACCCCAACTGTGAGAAAAGATGGTTGCGTTCTCTGAAGTCGATAAGATCGACTACGAAGGCCCTGATACGAAGAACCCACTGGCATTTCGTTGGTACAACGAAAACGAGATCATCGAAGGCACGTCCATGAAGGATCATCTTCGATTTAGCGTTGTGTACTGGCATTCGTTTCGTGGAAATGGAAGTGATCCTTTCGGGGCGGCCACGATGGTTCGGCCCTGGGAGGATGGAACCGATTCAGTCGACAATGCGATCCGCCGTGCGCGTGTGGCGTTCGAATTCATGGAGAAGTTGGGAGCACCATTCTATGCCTTCCACGATCGAGATGTAGCACCAGAAGGTGCGACGCTGGCGGAATCAAACCAGAATCTGGATGCCGTCGTTAGCGTGCTAAAAGAAGAGCAACAGCGGACGGGGATCAAATTGCTGTGGGGGACGGCCAATATGTTCAGCAATCCCCGCTTCATGCATGGTGCTTCAACGAGTTGCAACGCGGATGTATTCGCCTTTGCTGCCGCGCAAGTCAAAAAATGCCTGGAAGTCACCAAAGAACTGGGAGGCGAGAATTACGTGTTTTGGGGCGGCCGTGAAGGCTATCAGAACCTTTTCAATACGGACATGAAACTTGAATTCGACCACCTCGGCCGATTCATGCATATGGCGGTAGACTACGCCAATGAGATCGGATTCGACGGAACGTTCCTGATCGAACCAAAACCCAAAGAGCCAACCAAGCATCAGTACGACAGTGATGCCGCGGCTTGCATCAACTTTCTACGGGCCTATGGACTGACTGATCGATTCAAGCTGAATCTGGAAACGAATCACGCCACACTGGCTGGCCACACGATGATGCACGAACTGGATTACGCCGGTCATCAGGGACTGCTGGGGTCGATCGATGCCAACACCGGTGACTTGATGCTGGGTTGGGACACAGATCAATTCCCGACCAACTTCTATCTGACGACGGAAGTTATGCTGATGTTGCTCAAGTACGGCGGCATCGCGCCTGGTGGTACCAACTTCGATGCCAAAGTTCGACGTGAGAGTTTTGAACCGATCGACCTGTTTCATGCCCATGTGGGCGGAATGGATGCCTTCGCGCGGGGCCTCAAGATCGCCGCGGCGATCCGCGCTGACGGACGACTTGAATCGCTCGTGAATGATCGCTATGCAAGTTGGAACGCAGGCATCGGCGCAAGAATCGAAGCCGGTACCGAAGACTTCAGGTCGTTGGAAGCCTACATGCTGGAAAAAGGCGAGGCCGCTACGAATCAGAGTGGTCGGCAAGAGTTGTTGGAAAACCTGATCAACTCTTATCTGTAACGATTCCGTCAAGAGAGTTTTGCCAGCAGTTCAACCGCCGCACGTGCCTTTTCCAGACCAAGCTTGTCAACAAGGCGTTTGGCTTCGATGAGATCAGTGCTGTCGTTGATGATGAATGTCGTGTTCCTGGCGATCGAAGCCTCACAAGTTCGGTCGCCAACTTGAAACAAAGTTCTCGGAGGTCGCAACATGTCACAAGCATCTGGCAAAGAACCGGTTTCGTCGGCACCCGCGCTGGGACGCCGTGAATTGCTCTCCTATTCCGCGGCGTTTGGTGCTGCGTTCATGGCTAGACAAGGTTTCTGTGACGAGGAGATCGGGGCAGAACCGCCGCGCCAATCGGTCAAGCAGCGAGCACCGAAACGTTACGAGATGAAGAAGGCGATCAATATGTGGGCCTTCGCCTACCCCGATCAGTGGTCGCTGAAAGAATCGCTCCAATTGGCCAAGGATGCGGGGTTCGACGGCGTCGAGATCAACTTCGATTTAACCGGTGAATTCTCTGCGGAATCCACAGAGGCAGAAATCGTGGCGATTAGAAAACTCGCTGAACAGATTGGAATCGAAATCAGCGGCGTCTGTTCCTTCTTGTTTTGGCCTTACTCAATGACGCACAACGACCCCGCCAGACGCAAGAAGGGAATCGAATTGGCTGGCCAGATGGTGGAAGCCGCGCGGTTGCTGGAGACGGAAAACCTGTTGGTCGTACCCGGCGCCGTCTATGCGCCCTGGATCGAAGACTTTGATCCGGTTCCCAATGATGTCTGTGACCGGCGGGCACGAGAAGCGATCCGGCAGATTCTTCCGGCCGCCGAGAAAGCAGGCGTTTCGATCAACATCGAGAACATTTTTGCCAACGGATTCCTCTTCAGCCCGCAAGAGATGATCGACTTTGTTGACGGGTTTAGAAGCAAGCATGTACAAGTGCATTTCGACACTGGCAACATCATGCACTATCAATTCCCGGAACATTGGGTCCGGATCTTGGGCAAGCGAGTCAAGAATATTCATTTCAAGGAATTCGACAAGCGGCAGAACGAGTTTACGCTCAATACGTTTCGCACACTGTTGGACGGCACGACGAATTGGCCTGCGGTGATCGAAGAATTGGACAAGATCGACTATCGCGGTTACCTGACATTCGAGTATTTTCATCCCTTCAGCCACTATCCAGAAGCGCTGATCTACCAAACGTCGGACGCCTTGGACTGGATGTTGGGACGAAAGGCATGACTTAACCGGTTCCCGTTTCGTGCGGAAAGCTTCGTGGTGCGCCGCTTCCACATCGTGATCTTCACCCAGTTCTGGAGAGTAATGGAGGGCGGACCGTTGTACGGTGATTCGTTAGGTTCAACAGGACACACGCGTGATTACCGCCCATGAAACATGACGCCAATCCCTACGCCAGCCCGCGGCACGCGTCTGGCGGGTTCCTTCGACGGCCGGGATTCCACGTCACGCTGGTCTCGAGCAAATGGTTGTATCGGTGTCTTCAAGTCGAGGCGCCGATTGAGGCCGTGATCGAATACCGCGGCCGTGGGATTGGTGAATTGGTAACCGTCAACGGTGTCGCGATGTGCCGTATGATGGATTTGTGGTGGTTTGCACAATTGTTCGAATTCGATCTTGAAACGGATCAGGCACCCTTGCCTGTGCAAGTCCGCGTGCGGGTCAACTTGTTGCTTCGGATTCGCGGTTTTCAATTGTGGATGGACGGTAAGATGGTCTACGAAGAAGGGCGGATCTAACAGTTCTTTGCCATCGCTGATTATCATGCCTGCCGTAATGCCGGAACGATTTCTGTTCTTGCAGCATGTATTGCCGGGGCGATTCCGGCAAGCGTTCCGGCGATGAACGACACAACAAGACCGCTCAATGCCAAACGAACGGAAGGCGTGAACGCGATGGTGACTGCTTCGGCTCCGACTGATAGATTGCTGAGTTTGAGCATCACCATGGCCGCTCCGACGCCAATGATGCCGCCTGCAACGCTGAGGATCACACTCTCGATCATCACTAGACGGAAGATTCTCTGCCCGGAACATCCAATCGTCTGCAAAACAGCGTGTTCTCTGATTCGGTCCTGGACCGACATGACACTTGTGGTTGCCACGAGCGACAGCACGAGTCCAACACAGGCGTAGCCGAGAAAGTGAGCCATGCCGATCAACTGCGTCAGGTCACCGAGGCTCTTGGCTTGAAAGACACCTTTGGGGCGAGTGTCGGTTTCGACAGGTCCGCCTCGAAACAGATCATCAATCTCTTTACACTTGGCGACGGGCTCGATACTCTCGTCCAAAAGAACTTCCAGCTGCGTCACCGTGCCGACGAGGTTCATCCCCTTACCTCGTTGCAAGAACTCGAGATGCGAGTAAATATAGTTTTCCTCGGCGGGATCGTTGCTGTTGTAGATACCTGCGACGCTCACACTCAAGTCACCGATGGAGAACTTGTCGCCGACTTTGATACCGCGACGAACAGCGACAGCTCGACCGACAACGGCGGCATCTTGGTGCGTCTCGAACTCGGTCCAACTACCCGCGGCAAGTTCGAAGTCGCGGGCCTTTCGTAGCTTCTCAGGCGGCACACCGTAGAACACGATGACATCGAGACTCGCTCGACAGTTGTTCGTAAAGACCTGCACGGGAATCACTTCACGCACGCCGTTCAGCCGAGCGATCTGCTGGTCGTAGTCCTGGGGCAGATGGCTTGTGGCCGGGCAGAACTTATTCGCTTGGAAGGCAATCAGCGATCCTTTGGCTTCCTGACGCCGCCGCAAATCGTTCATCCCCTCTTGCACGGCCCCGACGAAACAGAACACGAACAGCGCGACGGCAGAACCACTCACCGTGAGGGCCGTCCGCGAGCGGTGTCGCCAGAGTGTCTTGAGAGTATATGGGATGAATTTGAACATTTCGTGTGGCCACGGGTTCTACTTTGCTGATTCCTGTACTGCGGGGACGACGACAGGTTTGAAACCAATGCCACCGGTCTGCACAAGTTTTCCTCGATCGAGCCGAAACTGCTTGTCGGCAATCTTCGCAGCATCAGCGTCGTGCGTGACCATCAGCAGCGTGACGTTGAGCTGTCCTTTCAGTCTTTGGAGTAAGTCGAGGATCTGGTTCGATGTGTCCGGATCAAGGTCGCCCGTCGGCTCGTCGGCCACCACGACTTTGGGATGCGTGACGATGGCTCGTGCAATGCCAACTCGTTGTTCCTGCCCTCCCGACAATTGACGAGGATAGTGATCGACCCGGTCGAGAAGATCGACGGCCTGCATTGCGATCTCCACTCGCTTGCGGCGTTCCTTTCGCGACATTGGCAGCAACAGCAGCGGCAGTTCGATGTTCTCATGCGCCGTCAACACGGAAACAAGGTTGTGCGTTTGAAAGATGTAACCAATATTGGCGGCTCGCCAATTCGCCAGTTTCGTGCGAGACAGGCGTGTGATGTCCGTACCGGCGATGACAATACTGCCGCTGTCGGGCTTGTCGATGCTGGCGATCAGGTTCAACAGTGTTGATTTGCCGGCACCGCTGGCTCCCATCAACGAGATAAACTCGCCTTGTTCAATATCCAGCGACATGCCATCTAGCGGTGTGATTGTTTCGCCGCCCTTGTGGTATTGCTTCGTGACGTTTTTGACTTCGATAAGAGGCATGATTGAGTCCATGAGAGTCAAGCGACGAGAGTCGAGAGACAAGAGATAAGAGTCATAAGCCGGGAAGTCTATTCTGTGGTTCGCTGGTGATGTGAATTCGACATCCATCTGTAAGGTCATCACTTCCCACGGCAATGATGCGACTGGAGATATTCAGGCCTTGGGACACTTCAATGAGCCCGTGCTCACCGGGGCTTCCGGTTTGAATTTCTTGTTTCCGTGCAATCTGAGCCGACTGATCGGCCAGCCAGACATACGACAGGTCGCCCTCATTTTTTACAAATTGCTGCGGAATAAAAATCCGCGTCATTCTTGGTTCCGTTGCTTGACTCTCGTCTCTCGATTCATGACTCCGCTGACTCAAGAAAGTCACATCAACAAGCATCTCCGGCTTGAATACCGGTGGTGGATCAGGGATTACGACTTTGACTTGCAGCGTGTTCTTCTGTTTATCCGCCTCGGAGCTGATAAAGAGGACCTTGCCGACCAGTGGTGATGACAGTGCTGGATTATCGATTTCAACTGGCTGATCGAGGCTGACCTTCGGAATATCCTCAAAGCGGACGTCGACTCGGATTTGCAACATGTCGGGTCGATAGAGCGTCACGACCGTGCTGCCATCATGCCCTGTCATCTGTGTCATGCCACTGCCGATGCGTGCGCCTGGATGAGCAATTAATCGAAACACTCGACCATCAATCGGCGACACGACGGTCATCCGACTCAGTTGTAGTTTGGCTTGAGCAACGACCACACGAGCCTGCGCGATGCGCGCCGCCGCTCCTTTCACTTTCGCTGTCGCCTCGTCCTTGGCTCTAATCTCGTCGGCAAGCAGTTTGAGTTGTGTCTTAAGTGCATCGCGTCGTTGACCGAGCGCCGCCTGTTCTTTTTTGAGTGACTCTGACCGATTACGCAGTTCTTCAACAAGGGCCTTGGCCCTGGCTGCTTGGCTCTTGGCCTTGTCGATTTCTACACCAGCGACGACACCGTCCGCAGCCCGTTTTGCGTCATAGTCTTTCTGCATGGCCTGGTGATCTGCTTCGGCACGGAGGATTTCAAATGGTAGGTTCTTCAACAAGGTTCCAACCGTAGCCAGAGCCGCGTCGGCTTCACCCAAGGCGGCTTGCAGATGAACGGGGTATTTAAGCCGCGTTTTGGCCGCAATGAGTGTCGCGTTGGCCTCATCAAGTTCCGCTTGTCGAAGTTCAAGGTCGACCAGTGCCCGCTGATGCGCGAGTTCCGCATCGTCTTTTACTAGTTCAGCAATCGGTTCGTCCGCCTTGACCGCCTGATCCTCGATGACTAGCAGATCCTCAACGACACCTGGCGCGAGCGCTGCAACGCGCACGGGCGTTGGGCGGGGTTCAATCCAGCCTGCCGCCTTGAACAGCGGAGTGCCCTCCAGGCGAACCTCGGCGGTCGTCGAAAACACGGGGATGACTGTCACAGCTTTCGGCGGGAAGATAAAGTCGCGTGAGGCCCACGCCACCAACAACACGAAGCCGAGGACTAACACCAGTGGCAATACATACCGAGTCAGAAGATGCCGCCGCAACCGATGGGAAGATGCGGACACTCCCGGATGATCCGTGCCGCCACGATCGATTGCCAGTTCTCGAAGATCAACGTCTTTACCCATAGTTCACATCATTTCTTCATGAAGACGCCACTAGCAACGACGGTCAGATTCCCTGCGTCGTCTCGTTGTGCTTTGCCTTTGACGACAACGGTGGACAATTCCTTCACCTTTAACAGTTCACGAGCATCGGCCTTCACGAGCGTTCCATTTTCATCAACGACTTTGATCAGTGCTGTCGAACTCGACAGGTCTTTGGACTCACTTCAGCAGTAATCCCACGGTTTTGGGCAATCGTCCGATCCACACTCGGCACACGACTTGAGCGACAGGTCGACAATAGAAAATGCCGCACGGCCATCGATCCACGGATTCGCACTACCGCCAATTCGCCCGACGATCACCACATCATCTTGGTCTTTTGCCTCGTCGCGGACCTTGATGACCCCCGATGCACTCTCCGGTTCGCTGCCGAGCAGATACTTCGAGCCATCGACCGTGACGAGACCTGACGGTGTACTTGTGGCCGGTCCTTCCTGCGCGCAGCCGGAAAGGACCAGGAGTCCGGAGGCCAGGGACAAGAGCAAGATCTTCAAATTCCAGTTATTCATTTTCAATCCTCGGAGTCATGTAAGGGAAATCACACCGCTCTCAGCCCATCGACGATGGGCACTCGGAACGCGCGGATCGCCGGGGGAATTGCCCCAAAAAATCCCAGCATCAAGCCAACCCCACAGCCGATCAACACCGCCATACTATCGACGCGAAGCGAAAACGCTCCCATCGTAAATCGCACCGCGGTACCATTGACGAAGACCAATGCGATCAACGCCGCCAGCAGACTCGCGGCAGCTGCCAGCAGCAATCCCTCCTGAACCAGACTTACAACGATCGCACGTCGCATGAAGCCAATCGTCCGCAACGTGGAAAGTTCCGGGATGCGGCCAACAACCGAGCCATACATTGTGTTCAACCCGGCGAAGACTCCCGCGCCCGAGACCAACAGGACAACCAACCAAGCCAGCCACCGCACCGGGCCATAGTCCTTCTGCAAAGAAGCATAGTATTCGGTCTCACGCATGGTTTGCAATTCAAGATCGAGTCGCTCTTTGCAGAACAGATCGAGATCAGCGAAATCGCCGCCCGGTGCGATCGTCACGGCAACGATGCTGAGGTCTTGACGTTTCATCGCCTGTTGCAACTCATCCAGACGACACCAGGCTTCGGATTCAAGCGTCGAGCCGCCAGCCGAGAACACGCCGCTGACCCGCCAAGTACGGCCCTCAAAGGTCATTGACTGCCCGATGCCGGTTTCTTTGGGAGTCGCTCCAAGTTTCGCAGCGACCATCCGGCCCACCATGACTTCACCCGTCTTTGGCCAATCCCCCTCTTCGATCTCCACTTGGCGACGGACCAGCAACGCAGACTGGGTGACTCCGCGAACCAGCCCCAGCGACACCTCCCGCTCTCGACTCTCGGCTATCGAGCCCTCGCGGACGTCTCTTGCCCCTGGTCCATCGTCTCTTGACGTGTAACCTTCAACTTGCATCTGCGTGCCGAGATACAGTTCGGGTGAAACGTACTCTTGTCCAAACCGCTCTTGAATCCCAGCGACACTCGCAGGCACCAAGTCACTCGTCCGCATCGGAATAGAGGAGTATTCGAGGTTCTCGCCCATGCCAAGTGAAAATACGACCGCCGTCCGCGGATCGCCGCTCACCGCCAGTGATCGCTCCAGCCCACGGATAAATCCGACGACGACGAACACCAACACGATCACCGTCGTCAGCCCCGCAAACGTCAGCGACGTGCGTAACGGACGACGGAACAGGTTTCGGATTGCATACTCCCAGGGGAGCAAGCGGAAGGACAGGGTCAAGTGTCGAGATTCCAGAATCGAGAGGTCCAGGATTGACCGCCGAGAATTGGGAACCCTGATCGTGCTGGTTCGGTAGTACTCGGCACGCCTCGGTGGCGAGAGTCAAAACTTCAACTGCGCAAAACCGCTGACGGATTTGGCTCGTGACTCTTGCCCCCGTCTCTGGACTAACACAAGAACGACATGTACAGCGTGCGGATATACCGCCCGGGTGTCATGCTGCCATCGAACCAGCGCACGACCGTGTCTGCCTGGCGATTGACCAACAGAGATGCAGGAGGAGATGGATGTGCATTGAACTCGTACCGATACCGCATCTCAGTCGGCGCTGAGAGGCTGTTGGGCTTCTCGAGGACTGCACCGCCACATACTCCCTGACATCTTGATGCGCCGGATGCATCATCACACGGTCGTTGCCCCTCGTCGTCGCTCGAACTTTTCCGACAGCAGCCGCTCCCCATTTCGGAAGCCGGGCAAATCGATTCGACAGACTTCTTTGCCGCGCAACACCCGTGGCAGCGCCCGTTACGGCATAAAAATGGGCAGACAATGATCGCAACGATCAGGGCAATAGGAACAATGCGATTGGACATCCGGAGATACCTCAGTTCTTTCTTTCATCATACGTTAGATGAGAGAGAAGAGTCGAGAGACATTGGCGTAAGTTTCTTTTCATCGCCGGCCCCTTGTTTCTTGATGCTTGACTCCCAGGCTTCCGCTCAAGAGGTACCCATTGATGACAGCCGCCGACGCTCGAAACTCTTGCAGTGAATCAAGATACGCCAGATTGACCTGCAGGTGGGTCTGCTGGGCCGTCAACAGCGTAAGGTATTTGACCTGCCCTTGTTCGTACCCACTGGTAACCAGCGCCAGTGATTTCCTTGCCTTTGGGATCATCCGCTGGCGATAGCGGTCAGCCTGTTGCCGAGCGTTGGCGTAACGACGGTAGGCAACGGCCAGCCGGTCTTGAAGGTCCAGCTCGATGCGTCTGACTTCATTGTTGGCAGCCATCCACTCCGCCTCGGCCCTGCGAATGTTGCCTTGATTCTTGTCGAAGATGGGAATCGGAAAGCCAACCTGAACGTTGGCGACATCATCATGTGTGACATTGTGATGTCGAACGCTTATGGAGAGATCAACATCTGGAATCGGCTCCTTTCTAGCACGCACAATGCCAATGCTCGCCCGATCCACACGTGTGCGAGCGGCGTTGAGCTCTGGATTTCCGCCTAATACCATTTCGTAGGATTCATCCCATTCGAGCGGCTTTAGATGATCATCGAGTTCTCCGACGAGCGACGACACGGGCATCGCCGGTCGGCCGATCACCGCCGTCAGCCGCCGCCACGTTTCGACGCTTTCGTTTCGAGCATTGTCAAGCAAGATGTGGGCGTCCTCGGCTCTGATCTCCGCCTGCAAAAGATCATTCTCTGTTCCCAATCGGCCTTTCAGCAAAGTCTCGGTCGCCCTGACAAGATTGTCGCCAATCCGCCCCAATTGCTCGGCAAGATCGAGTCTTTGCTGAGCGACGAGCGTGTCATAGAAGCGAACTCGCACGTCGCTGAGTACTCGCTGTTCTTGCGCGTGAAATCCGAAGTGGGCCTCGTCGATTTCTTTCCCGGCGATCGCTTGATCCAGCCGCAATTTGCCGGCTGTGATGAATCGCTGGCTGACGAACCCGCCCTGCTGACCCGCCGAACCTCGGTTCCCAATCTCCGTCGCGTGATAGCCTACGATGGGATTCGGATACCGCCCCGCTTGCATCTGCCATCCGCGTGCGGCTTCCAGGCGATCCGCTGCAGCGGCCAGTGTGGGGTTACTTTGGAAGGCGATGCCTTCAAAGTCGGCCAGCGACAGAGGTGGGTTCTGTCCTGCAACGGGTGTTGACATTGGCAACAATTCACCGCGATGGGGATGGCCTGCCGATTCGTCGATCTCCGCATCCTCTTGCACAAACACGACGGGGCACCAATCTGACTGCACCTGCTGCGTGTGCGCAATTGGCGTTCGGTCAGCCATCACGGTTTCGCCACAATCGCTGGTAACCGACATTGGTGGCATCGTTCGGCACCCCGCCAATATCCCCAGCAACATCACAAGAATGCCCGATGCGACTTTCAACATCCAAAGTTCTTTCCGTTGCGGATAATCCGATCCCTATCGGTTATATCGGCACGGAATCAGGAACAGATCGTGATTGGCCGTCGCAAACGCGGAGGAAAATCCTGCTGGTGCCGGTTGTAACGGCAGGGCAAGATCTCACGATGCCGAATGTCGCTCGTGCTTTGTCTGAGCCAAAAGTGGGGTGAGCATCCCGCTTGCCGTGGGTTTCGCGTCTGGAAGTCGCAAGCTGGAGGTTTATTCCGCTGAAGCACCAACCCCAAACTTAAGCTGTGACACACCGCCAGTGCCCCCAGACCAGAATCGCTACTTCGCGTGCCTGTCGATCGCCGGCCAGGCTTGCGGTGGGATTGGATGACCTCTCGCGACGATCACTCAGCGCGGCTTGACGGACCGTCTTCTTCGAGCACGTCTTGCAGTTTTTCCAAGGCATCCCAAGCAGCCGGAAACCCAGCGTAGGCGGCAACCTGAAAGATCGCCTCGCAAATCTCCTCAACGCTGGCACCGTTTCGCAAGGCCATTTGCAAGTTCAGTTTCAGTGCATTGTTCCGACCCAACGCCGCTAAAATGCTGATACTGCAAAGTGATCGTGTCTTCAAGTCAATCCCACCGCGTGTCCATATTCTTCCCCCGACAACAGAAACGACTTCTGTCTCGAAATCGGGACACACGGCCTTGAATCGCGCAGTTAACTGCTCGATGTTCTCCTCGCCAACCATGCGTGCGAGTTGGGCATAACCCTTTTCGTAGTCATTGCTCACATTGCACCTATTCAGTTTCTCATTCGCAAAAAAAAGAACGCTTTGTCTGAGCTAAAAAGAGTTGTTTTCAGGCGTGCGCACAGTAAGAAGCAACTGGATTGATCGTGAGTCTCGCCGCAACTTATGGAGCAAGGAACCGATAATCGCAAATCTGTTCAAGCGCCGTGTCGACTTGCTCCTCGGGCGAATTGGCGTCTTCTTCGTTGGCCAATTCTCCGGACTGGAACGCCTGCCGCAGTGACCGAACCAAATCGTCTCGGTCGCGCGTGCCGTCCAGTTGCGCAAGCACGTATGCGACTACCTTCGTCAAGCGGGTGTTTTCGTGGCATTGGTTGACGACATTGCTCGAGCGTGTGGCCATTAGTCGTGCCAGCGGTGTGACGCGTGGCTTTTGCGGTAGAGTGTCTGAGTATTCGGGCGGACGCGAACACACCTCGACAAGACCAGCATACATCGAGGCTACCATCGCTTCTGCAAGTTGCTCCTCGTCACACGTGTCGACCAGCTGTCAGCCGCGCGCGGTTGTTGAGAGTAGTCTCTTCGTGGACAGATAGAGCTCGTGCGTTGAAATGGTCCTTGGATAGATCTTGATCAAGTGGCGCAAGGCCGCCTTCCCAAACGGCGCTGCAACGGTCACCGAACCGATCGAGTACTTGAACGTGACTGGCTCGTCACTGGTGACATCAAACTGCAAAGTGTTCGGAAGCTCTACCAGCGAGATCTGCAGGTGCTTCAAGCGTTGGGGGGCGCCATCGGGGTCGATCGCGATTCCCTGACGGCAGACCAATGACTTGCGATAAGACTCGTTGCGCAAGAAGTCCGACATCTGGCACCGCTCGACAAACGAAAGACGTTGGAACACGGACTGAACTTCGGGCGAGCCAGGTCCAATACCGTTTCTGACGAAGTTGGTTTCGCCGACGTACTGCAGCGAGTGTTCCTCAAGCCGGCTGTGGAATTCATGGAAATAGATGGGATTGTTGTTACCGGTGAGATAGTCGTGATAGACGTTGTCATCGGTGGACCGAAGCAGGATATCACGATCGTGGCGATAGCTTTGCCCCTGCGGCGAGTCGTCAGTCGTTGCATCCGCGAGAAAATCGAGCAACGATCGGGCTCGCTCGATCTGGTTGCCTGGATCGCTCACGCGTCCCAAGAAGTACTGCATCGCGTCGCGCGTAGCCGCACTATGCCGCCAACCGGGAAACACGTTGTAGCTGGCCAAGGCCACACCACCGGGCCGGAGGTTGGTGCGAAACGTCTCCAAGATATGCTGCTGCACTTCCGGCTCTACCCAGGTCAACACCCCTTTGCAAAGGATGTAGTCGAATTGGCCCCACGACGCATCGACATCGGTGATCGTGGCATGGCGGAACTCGATGTTCTTCAGTTCGAGAGTCGTTGCGAGCTGGGAAGCGTCGCGGATGCGGCTGCCGGCAAGATCGACACCGACGAAATGACTATCAGGAAACTCCTGAGCCATCGGTAACAGATCTCGCCCGGCCGCGCACCCCAGATCCAGAACGCGACAGCAGTTGATTTCGGCTGGTTGCATGCCGAGCAACAGCGCGATCGCCTGGAGTCGGCGCGGGTGCGAATCCGGGTCCGCAGCTCCCGGAAAGGGAACCTTATCGTACATGAAATTCGACCGCGCCGTGTCCTGCTGCATTCGTTGCTCCCATCTCGCGGCGAGCCTGCTTGTCGCCGTCGCACTTCTTAGATTGGAGTGAGGCGCCATTCTACCAGAATCCGTTGGCGCCAGCATGAGACTCCGTCTTGACCGACAGACTGGGCAACGAGAGGCTGCCTACTCCCAACGATCCGATTCTAAGAAAGTTGCGCCGTGACATTCCGTCACAGAAATCGTTCGTTCGACTACCGAGTATCGACAACACGGGCGTGTTCCATATAGTGAGCGTGGAACAGTTATTATGGGAGCAAACACCGGCATCGGAAAGACCGAATGCAAATCCCACAGCGAACGGTCAAGGCTCCGGTTTTGATGCGGTTTTCTTTGCCGGCTGTCGCAATGACAAAAGGTACTTGACCATATCACTAAAATCCGCAGGTGGGAGGACCGTCGACATATTGTCCGGCATGATCGACAACGGCGACTTGCGATGTTCGTCGATATCGGCCTCGAGCACTGAAAATTCGTAACCGTTCACGGTAAAGAATTGGTACATCGTTAGTTTAGCAAAATTGCTACTGTTCGCGGATGGACAGTAGGGA
>JASLPZ010000649.1:0-552 GCA_030744725.1 Pirellulaceae bacterium | reverse complement strand
TCCGTCCATCATTAAGTTCTGTTAGTCGTATTCGATCTTCTATTGTCGTCTTTCGCTCCGCGAAAGGACGTTCCTTTCGCGGAGCGAAAGGCGACTATCGGACAGTAATTCCTCGAACGATCCTTAGTCGATCCCACAAAGGCGTTTTTAGACATTCGTCATCCGTTATACAATCCACCAGGGCCGTCTTAACGCCCAGCACACCGGCGGAGGTCGAGGATCCGTCTCAATGAAGCAATGAATGAACCAATGAAATGCTTGACTGGTTAACGCTCGCCGGTCATGCTTGCCGATCGTTGGTGCCGATGGATGGGTCGCTGGTCGTCCCAGCGCCGGGCAGTTGCTGAAGACAGGTTCACGCCCTCACAACGGACGGATAGATGGAAATCCTAGCCAAATTCGCCATGATTGGATGGCTGACATCCGCAATTGTTGCGTCGGATCCAACATCGGCAGAATTGCGATCGAGGACGGACCCAAAAATTGACTATCCGATTCGGGTTCTCGAAGCTCGACCATTCCTTCGTATGGCCGAGACAAAAGCGTCTACCA
>JASLPZ010000648.1:0-553 GCA_030744725.1 Pirellulaceae bacterium | reverse complement strand
GAAGTTCTCACTCTGGGAACGCACCACGCGTGTCCCGCTCATCATCAGCGTTCCCGGCGGCGTGAAAGCCAAGACCGACAAGCCGGTAGAGTTGCTGAGTCTCTATCCAACGCTCATCGACCTCTGCGGTCTGCCCGCCAATCCCAAACTTGAGGGTGCCAGTCTGCGGCCGTTGCTCGAAAACCCGAACGCGGATTGGAAAAACGTCGCCATCTCCACGCTAGGGCAGAATAACCACGCAGTGCGCGACCAGCGTTGGCGTTACATTCGGTATGCGGATGGCAGCGAAGAGCTCTACGATCACCAGTCCGACCCGAATGAATGGAAAAACCTCGCGGCAGAGGCACCAACTCCCGAACACTCCAAAGTGATCGCTTCGCTAAAGAGACATCTTCCGAAAACCAACCTTCAACAGCGAGGAGACAACCCTTGATGAGCACTTCCGATACAGACAATGGCCGTCGTGATTTCATAAAGCAGACAGCCTTGACTGCAGCAGCAACGGGCCTGGTGATTGCTTCGACCTCCCATGTGGACGCGCATCCTGTCGAGG
>JASLPZ010000647.1:0-552 GCA_030744725.1 Pirellulaceae bacterium | reverse complement strand
GAAGAGGTCAGGCGTTTCGGACGTCGATACATATGTGAATTGGCGGGGTGTTGCCGATGCTACACGGAATGTAAATGGCGCTTCCGCAGCACTGCCGCTGGTCGTTGCCATCGATGAGTGGGATTATGAGTTTGATCCACTCAACTACAATCGCACGGCAAAACGCTGCTACTACTTCTGGTTCTTCGGCTACGTCGCCAAGCTGCCGCATGAACATGAATACCGTGAGGAAATCCCTACCAGCGGCTGAAGTCTCTACGCATCCAGACCTTACCGATTCCGCGTTGGTCAGGCCCGTGAAAGCGAGCCAGAACGGCCGATCTCCACCTTGGCCGACGTCCGACACCAGTGGGGGCGAGATCGGACATCCCCACTCATCCTTCCTTCATCGGCCCAGCGCCACAGTGCGGACAGAAGTTAGACCGTGGCGAGTTCTCGCCGCACTTCGGACATTCCATGGTCTGTTGTTGCCCACGGTTGGCAGCGACGACGGCAACGAGGGCGATCAACGGGACTCCAACAACGAGAACCACACCGATGATCAATAACTCG
>JASLPZ010000646.1:0-554 GCA_030744725.1 Pirellulaceae bacterium | reverse complement strand
CAATGATGAGATCAGGACTGGCGGCGCCAGCATTTACCAGGATCTGACGCAAAGGTTCCTCCATTGCACGTTGCACTATGCCAACACCTACTTGCGCATCTCCTTCCACCTCGACCGCAGCAACCGCAGACTGTGCACGTAGCAATGCGACACCACCACCCGGAACTATGCCCTCTTCAACAGCTGCTTTAGTCGCGTGCATGGCATCTTCGACACGAGCCTTCTTCTCCTTCATCTCAGTCTCAGTGGCAGCACCAACGTTGATCACTGCAACACCTCCAACTAACTTTGCGAGCCGCTCTTGCAGCTTCTCGCGGTCATAGTCGGATGTCGTATTGCTGATCTGTTGACGAATCTGAGCAACGCGCCCTTCGATATCAGAGCCCTGGCCGGAACCCTCGATTATCGTAGTTTCATCCTTGGTGATAATCACCTTCTTGGCGCTACCAAGATCCTCTGCCTTAATATTCTCGAGTTTCACTCCGATGTCTTCACTAATCGATGTACCACCAGTCAGAATGGCAATGTCCTCAAGCATAGCTTTGCGACGCTCG
>JASLPZ010000645.1:0-554 GCA_030744725.1 Pirellulaceae bacterium | reverse complement strand
TACGATCCTGCTCATCATCTATGCGCTCGTCAATCTCTCACTCTTGGTCATCAAACACCGCCATCCCGATCCCCAGGGCGCAGGGCCTCGTTATGCGATCTGGCTGCCCCTCTTTGGCTTTACCTCTTGTGTGACGTTTCTCGTCTTTCACGCGGTGTCCGTTTTGCTATAGCTCGTATTCTCCTTCTTCACACCCTTCAATCGTGCAGTCAAACCGGTCCAAATCCGTTAGCAGGGTGAGGAACCCGATGTAAGATGATCATGGATCGCCCTGGCAGCCTGGCGGCCCGCTCCCATAGCGAGTATCACCGTGGCGCTACCCGTCACAATGTCGCCACCGGCGAAAACTCCTGGTTTTGATGTGCGAAGTGTTTGTTCATCCGCCAGGATATAGCCGCGGCCATCGGTTGCCAGGTCTGGCGTCGTTGACTGTACCAGCGGGTTGGCACCCGTACCCAACGCGATAATCGCCACATCGATCGGCAATTCGTACTCCGACCCCATGATAGGAATCGGCGAACGACGGCCCGATGCGTCCGGCTCGCCAAGCAGCA
>JASLPZ010000644.1:0-555 GCA_030744725.1 Pirellulaceae bacterium | reverse complement strand
TTGAATTTGGCTGTTGAAAATTAACCAAAAAGAGCATACTTGACGCCATTATCGACAGCAACCGCATTGAGCAATCCAATGGCAGCACGAATTTATCAGCCGGCGAAAACAGCCATGCAATCGGGCCGCGGCAATACGCGGAAATGGCTCGTCGAGTTCGAGCCGACTGAGTCGAAACGGGCCGATGCTCTGATGGGCTGGATCGGCTCGGGCGACATGCAAGGGCAGCTGTGTTTACGCTTCGACAGCAAGCAACAGGCGGTCGCCTATGCCGAGCGGCTCGGCCTGGCCTACCAAGTGCGCGAGCCGAAACCGCGGCGCGTGCGGCCGAAGAACTATGCCGACAATTTCCGCTTCGGGCGGGTCGAATAGTTTCGGGCCGTTCGGGATTTGACCCCGTAGCTCAGCTGGATAGAGCAGCGGACTTCTAATCCGCAGGTCGCAGGTTCGAATCCTGCCGGGGTCGCCAATAATTACTGTGTTAACAACGACTTACCATATGATAACTCTACTGTTTAAGCTTGCTATGGTATGAGTAAGCGGATACAACCCTTC
>JASLPZ010000643.1:0-557 GCA_030744725.1 Pirellulaceae bacterium | reverse complement strand
GACCTTAACGCTGCTGACGTCGTAGAACTTTCGGATCAAGTCTTCGGTCGTCGAAAGCTTCTCGTCGATCGCACGCAGGAAGGTGGTCGCCGGAATCTTCGTCGACTGATCGATGCGCATGGTCAGCACATCTTTCTTGGTGACCTCAAGCTCAATCCACGAACCTCGCTCGGGAATGATGCGAGCCGAGTGCAACGGCCTGTCGCCTTCGGCCGACGCAATCGAAAAGTCCACGCCGGGCGAACGATGTAACTGGTTGACGATGACACGTTCAGCACCATTGATGATGAACTCGCCACCGCCCAGCATCACCGGGACTTCGCCGAGATAGATTTCCTCTTGAGGAATCTCGGCCACGTCCTGACGCACCAGGCGCACACCGATTCGAAACGGCATGCCGAACGTCAGACGGAGTTCTTTACACTCCATCGGCGTGTAGCGCGGCTCGTCGAGCTTGTAGTACAGGTAGTCCAGCTGCATGTTCCCGTCGTAGCTGACGATCGGGAAAACCTCTTGCAGCAGGGACTCAAGCCCTGTGTACTTATCGCGCTTGTCGA
>JASLPZ010000642.1:0-558 GCA_030744725.1 Pirellulaceae bacterium | reverse complement strand
TGGGACCGATCATTTTAAACCAGCCATTTTCGATCGTTTGATGCCTGCCACTTGTCCGGTGGCGAGTGACCGTTCAAACACCGCGCGTGGAACACCACCGCTCGGCACGGCGATTGTTCCGCGGAGTCGGGTTGGGCTGGATGTTGCCTGCGGTGGGCTGCAGCGGCTGGCGGGTACGATTACCTGGGGCGCAACAGAAGCGCTCGGTCCGCCGCCCGCGAGATGAAGGTGCTCGCCACGCTCACGCGACCTGGTGACGACGGTGGGAACGGGTGTGCCAGATCCGGCAACTGCCGTAGGACACCGTCGCAGAGCAAGGGTCAGCGGGCAAGCAACGTCCAACTCGCCGGCAGCTTCGGATCTGTAGCAACTCGAAGGGCGGGCCAGGCTGCCGAGACGCTTTGTCTCAGCCCAGGCCGTATTCCTCCAGGTCGCGATTGGCCGGCGCAGGCGGGCCAAGAGAATGACGAGGATTATTCCTCGTCCTGATCTTTCTGCACTTTCTGAGAACAGGTTAGGCTATGCGGCCATGTTGATCAGGGTTTCCGCGAGTTGGGT
>JASLPZ010000641.1:304-562 GCA_030744725.1 Pirellulaceae bacterium | reverse complement strand
AGCCATGTGCTAGAGCCGCTTCGCCAGCAGGGCCACCAGGCCCAGGTTCGCGGGCTTCGCACCGGATATCCAACAACGCGGCTCCCTGCCGAGAGAGACAGGGAGCCGCGAAGATTGGTTGTGAGCACCGATCAGAGTTCGATCTTGTCGGTACCGAGCGCGCCATGGTCATCCATGCCGCCGCGGGTTGGTGTATCTGCCTTGGGGGGCCGTGATCCGGCCTCCTTGCCCTGCTCGTCCTCGGTTCTGGCGGCATCG
>JASLPZ010000641.1:0-294 GCA_030744725.1 Pirellulaceae bacterium | reverse complement strand
GAGGCTGAGGCCGATCTTCCGATCGTCGGTGTCCACACGAAGGATCTTGACGTCCACGGCTTCGCCGGGCTTCACGATGTCCTGTGGATCATCCACCTTCTCATCGGAGAGTTCTGAGATATGCAGAAGGCCTTCGAGCCCAGTCTCCAACTCGACGAAGACGCCGAAGTTGGTGATCTTGGTCACCGTGCCGTGCACGACCATGCCGGGGTGATACGCATCCGGGATGGCGGCGACCCATGGATCCTCGGCCAGTTGTTTGACACCGAGACCGACCCGTTGTTTCTCTTGATC
>JASLPZ010000640.1:0-571 GCA_030744725.1 Pirellulaceae bacterium | reverse complement strand
GATTGATGGGACGTGCTGCTGCACCCGCTTTTGTCTGTCGGCGTCGTCGCCGCCGCGTTCGCCAGCGACGTGACGCAGATAGGGCTCAGCGACGACGAGCGACTGCGCGTGGAGCACAGCGGGCTGTACAGTATGGAATCCTAATAGGGGCTTCGCATAAACCCGGGGACGGCCCCCCCTCCATAACGCAACGGCAGTTGGAACGCGTGCGCGGACTTGGAATTGTGGAACGTGGACTTGGAACTTGGACTTGGGACTTGGAATTTGGAACTTGGAACTTGGACTTGGGAATTGGACTTGGAACTTGTAACTTGGACTTGGACCTTGGAACATGGGAATGGAAACCTGGAACGTGGGATTGTGTGACTTGGAACCTGGAACTTGGAATTCAGTAACTTGGAACTTGGAATTGCGATTGGGGTGAGTCGGGAGTTCCTGGAAGCTGGAACCTGGGTCTTGGACACTGAAACTTGGAACTTGGAACCTGAACCTGGCACTTGGAACTTGGAGCTTGGAATTGTGTAACTTGGAACTTCGAATTCGGGACTTGGAACTTGGAACTAATTTCGAT
>JASLPZ010000063.1:0-25062 GCA_030744725.1 Pirellulaceae bacterium | reverse complement strand
ATACGACAACCAGATCGCGCGGCGGTTCAGGCAGCAACTGGCATTGGACACTCGGAGGGCACCAGTATCAGTGGTTAAAGCGATCCTTGGAGCAGAGCGATGCAAAGCTTCGATTCGTCTTCCTCCATCACCTCGTTGGTGGAAGCGTGCCCAGCCAACGTGGAGGCGCCGAGGCGGCTCGCTTCTGGGAATGGGGGGGCAGGTCCGCAGCGGGTCGTGACGAGTTTGATCGCTACCGCCCAGGTTGGGGCAAACCAGTTCATCAGATGCTCGTCGATCACGGAGTGAGCGTGATCTTCCACGGCCACGACCACATGTTTATCAAGCAGGACCTTGACGGCATCGTCTATCAGCTCGTTCCACAGCCTGGTCATCCGCGATTCGGCAATACTCGCAACGCGGCAGAATACGGTTATTTGAGCGGCGAGCGGCAGAGCAGCAGCGGGCACATTCGAGTTCGTGTTGATGGCGGCTCGGCGCGAGTTGACTATGTAAGAGCCTACCTGCCGCAAAGTGAAAGCGACAACCGAAGGAATGGCGACGTGAGTTTCTCGTACATGCTGACGGCTGACAAGTCGAGGAGGACAAGTCAATGAGATCGCTCTCGATCAGCGTTGCCGCGCTGCTGGCGCTGGCTCCACCAGTGGACAGCTTCGCTCAACAGACTGCAGGGAAGCCTTGTTTCGTGTTCATCCAAGGCGAAGGGCAAGGTTGGGCGAGTACGTCGGTACAACTCGACCCAAGCGAACCAGAATCGAAGAGCCGTTCCTTCCTCACGCCAAATCTCCAGCGGATTGCTCGTGAAGGGGTTCGCTTCTCGAACTTCTATGCACCATCACCACGTTGCACGCCTTCACGAGCGACGTACTTCACTGGGATCAGCCCCGCGCAATTGCGTATGACGTTCACTTCACCGGGTGGCGACACGGGGAGAAGGCTGATCGAGCCTCGCGTGGTGCGGGAGTTGCCAACAGAGATCACGACCGTTGCGGAAATGTTAAAGGACGCCGGCTACGCGACCGCGCATTTTGGCAAGTGGCACGTCGGGCGAATGCACCCACGCCAGCACGGCTTTGACGAGTCGGACGGCGCGACCAGCAACGGTGGGCCGGAGAACTCCAGAAACCCAAATCCAAAACAGGCGTATCGGATCACCGAGCGAGGCGTGGACTTCATTGAGCGGCAAACGAAGGCCGGTAAGCCGTTTTACTTGCAGCTGTCACACTACGGTGGTCGATCGCAAGCCGACGCAAAGCGCGAAACATTTGAGCGGGTCTTAAGACTTGGTCTCGGCAGAAACGACCGAAACGTAGGCGCAGCAGCCGTTGCGCTGGATATGGACATCACGATCGGGATGGTTCTCGACAAGTTGGATGAACTTGATATCGCTGACAACACCTACGTCATTTACACCGCTGACCACGGCACTCCCGGTCGCAACGGACCGCTGCAAGGCGGCAAAGGAGGGCTCTGGGACGGCGGGATTCGCATCCCACTCTTCATCCGCGGTCCCGCGGCAAAGCACGGCGCGCACTGCACTGTGCGGGTCACAGGAGCCGATCTGATGCCGACCATCGCCGAACTGGCCGGCGTTGGCGACAAGTTGCCCTCCGCAGTCGAAGGCGGGAGCCTGAAGGAGTTGCTCGCCGATCCGAAATCGGAAGGCGTGACACGTCGACATGGGGAGATCGTTTTTCACTTTCCGCACTACGACAAGGACTCTCTTGGCCCCGTCTCGTCGATCATTGCGGGCAACTACAAACTTATTCGCGTCTACGAAGACGGAAGGCGGTTGCTCTTCGATCTCTCCGAAGACATTGGCGAGCGGAATGATCTTGCAGGCTCACTGCCAGCCAAGGTTCGGGAACTCGACGCTCAGCTAACCGATTACCTCACTGGAATCGACGCCGACTTGCCGACAGTTCGACCGGGAGCCGGGACACCCACGGTATCGAATCAGCAAGCGCCGCGCTCGCGGCGAGACTCGCTTCTCGAAGCACTTGACCAGGATGATGACGGCAGCCTGTCAGCCAAGGAACTCGAAAAGCTCCCGGCCGTACTTCGTTCGCTCGACAAGGACGGCGATGGCAATTTGTCACGCGACGAAGCTCGCTCCCGTTAGCCAATGCCAACTAAAGGATCTCAAGGAGAAGCCACGATGAAACGAATCGGAACAACAGCGGCCACACTTGTGGTGGCGTTCTTCACTCACGCTGCTGCTCAGAACTCACGCGCTCAAGACGAGCCACGTCCCAATGACGGCGAACCTCGCGCTCAGCAGGAGCGACGTGGTGCCAATCGAAACGGCCGCGAGCAAGGTCAAGCAGAAGGCCAACGTAACCGAGATGACCGCGGGCAACGTGGAGCCGGCGACGAGGAGCGGCGTCGCCGCGGCCAGGGCGGTGGCCAAGGTGGGAGAGGCCGGCGCGGCGGTCAGGGAGGCGGCAGTGCGATATTCCGGTTGCTCGACACGAACCGGGACGGACAACTCTCGGCCAAGGAAATCGACAATGCAGTTGCCGTACTAAAGAAGCTTGACGCCAACGAGGATGGTGCGCTCTCCGCCGAAGAACTGAGCGTCGCCACCGACAGGCGTGGCGGCCAAACACGTCGCGGCGGGCAAGGTGGCAATCGCAGCCGTGAAGGCGAAGGAGATGCGCGACGGCGAGAGGGCGATAATCGGAGCCAAGACGGGAATCGAGGGCGTGGACAGGACCGAGATCGGCCACAACGTCCGGAATCAGAATAGAGAGTGGAGGCCGAAAGCAGGGAGGTGAGAAACAGTGAAACCTTCAACGTTCGTATTCATCGCTACGGTGATGTTGGCTGCGGTTGCCGGCGCGCAGGAGCCGATCGATGCAATCGATACTCTTCAGCCGCCGCGAGAACGCGAGGTTGTGTACGGTACACCAATCGAAATGGGTACGGTGATTGTTGCCGGACGCCGACTGGACTTACCGTATCGGGTTGGAAGGCAGGGCCGGTATGTGCTCGTGAACGTTGAACGTATCGCCGAGTTGCCAGGTGGTCGGACACGGGACGGCAGGGAGAAGCGTAAGCCGGTTGGCTCCGACCCCGATCGCTTCATTGCGAATATCGAGCGTTCGTTGCTCGATGACTACGCGATCGTCGCATTCGACGGGCGGACAAGGATTGTTGCTGACTCTTGTGATGCCGCCGAATTTCTCAAGTCGCTAGTCGACGCGAAGTCACTCGATGATCGTGTTGCAGCAGCGATCGCCTGGGACATTGACGTTTCGGACGATGGCATGCCTCACCGAATATCAACAGTGCAATGGCGAAGAGTTCTAGGACGTTTTCAAGCGACGGATAGCTTGCATGAGTTCATTGATGAATACAGCGAAGAGCTTGACGAGGAGGAAGACGGTCAATCCGTCTACGTCGCTCCGCCCGACACGTCGGCGAAGAGGATGTATACGCTCAGCGTCGCGGGAATGCTACTTGTCGCGTTGTCGGTTGGGACGCTGCTGAATCATCGGCCAGAGTCCGGACGCTGGTCGCAACTCGTTCAGTCAACCGAAGCGGTGAGCCTCGTCAAGCGTGCCCTCGTGTTGATCGTCGCACTGAGCGTGTTCGATTTGGCTTGCACACTGTTTGCGACGACCGCCAGCGACTTCCTGGAAGTCAATCCGTTTGGCGAGAGACTCTTGAGCAAACCGTGGATGCTATCCACATTCAAGCTGACTGCCACCGTGCTTGGTGTCGGGATTCTCTGGTCGAAGAGGTCGTATCTTGGCGCGCAACAGGCAGCCTGGTGGATGTGCTTGGTGCTCACTTTAGTAACGGTGCGATGGGTGGCCGTTCAGTCGTTGTTCTTTGTCTAGATTCGCCGACATTTTCAGGAAATCACAACATGCTGCGTCACGTAGGACTACTCATTTTCCTGCCCACGCTCTTATCGCTAGGCGCTTTCGTTCTCGGCCAAGGGCCGGGCAGGTCTATCCGCAAGCCTCGCATCGACGACACAATCAAAGCAAACGTTTACGCGGACAACTCGTTCAAGTTGTACATCAACGGAGAACTGGTTGCCGTGGATTCGATCTCGTTCGTGCCGCACAACGTGGTGTCGGTCGATGTTCTGCCAGCTTATCCGATGACAATCGCAGCGATGGGCATCGATAACGCAGATCCCAAGACCGGAATGGAGTATGCCAATACGAACATCGGCGATGGCGGCTTCATTGTGAAGCTCGGTGATGGTACGGCGACCAACGCTAAATGGAAAGCCAAGAAGTTCTCCTGGGGACCGATAAACGGCGACACCGAGAATCCGAAGGTCGAGAACATCCCCATTCCGAAAAACTGGTACAGCATCGACTTCGATGACAGCCAGTGGCCCAACGCCAAAGAATTCTCCGAGGCGGAAGTCGGTCCCAAGGAGCCGTTCTACGAGCATGACTTCAAGGGTGCCAAGTTCATTTGGTCGGACGACATTAAGCTGGACAACGTGGTCATCTTCAGGACCGTTGTTAAGTCGCCACCGGATGGCAAACAGCGCCCAGACTTCCGTGGCTTGACCGATGTCGTGCCGCAGCGTCCACAGCGCGGCGGGGGAGGAAATCGACGGCGCGGCAAGAGGGGCACGAATTGATCACAACATCTCCACTGGAGAGCATGAACGATGAATAAACTCACTCTCGCCATCGCAATCGCCTGTGTACTACGATCGCCGACGTTCGCCCACGAAGGGCACTCGCATGTACCGTCGCCTCAGACTCGCGAGAAGATCAAACGATTGAACACCGCAGGTCTGGACATACGATTCGTCGTTCAACGCCAGCCTGCCGCCACAGACCAGCCTGAAATGGCGAAGTTCTTCGAACCGTTCGCTGACAAGGTGAAGGTTCGCTGGGATCGCGACTACTTGCTTGTCGAATCCGACGGCATGCCCAGCCATCCGATGATGACGGGCATAACTGCCTGGCAACAGCAGGTTCCGTTGCCTCAGCCGTACACCGGCGACAACGCCTGGCGAGTTCCGTTACATCCTATGCCGGCGACGAAGCCGTTGTCGGCAAGATCGAACTTCTTTCGCGGCGCGATCGCGCTGGCGGTTAACGGCGTGCCGATCTTCAATCCCATCAAGAACGATGGCCGCACAGATACGCTGAAGGCTGGCGAACTGGATCAATGGGGAGGGCACTGCGGTCGAGCGGACGATTATCACTATCACATCGCGCCTGTGCACTTGGAGAAGATTGTAGGAGAAGGCAACCCCATCGCGGTCGCCCTCGATGGCTATCCGATCTACGGCTACAGCGATCCAGATGGAAAGCCACCGAGGAATCTTGACCGACTCAACGGGCACACGGACTCGAAGGGGAACTACCATTACCACGCGACCAAGGCGTATCCCTATCTGAATGGCGGCTTTTATGGAGAAGTCGTCCAACGCAATGGACAGGTCGATCCACAACCGCGCGCCCAAGGTGTTCGACCTGCAATGCGCCCTCTCCGCGGCGCAACGATCACCGGTTTTGAACACCCAGAGGCGGGGAGCTACGTAATTCGGTACGAAGTGTTTGGGGAGAAACGCTCAGTGGAATACACGCTTGCAGAAAACAGCTCGGTGAAGTTCAAGTTTGTTTCCCCACTGGAAACCAGGACCGAAATCCATACGCCCCGTCAACGTGAGCGAGGCCGTCGCCGACGGGGAAGTTAGCTGGCGCAATTGCGGTTCAGTATTCGATGCGCCAGAATGTGGGGAATGACCAGCTCAGTGCCAATCAGTCGACGCCGTTTGTTTCAAGCCGTTAGCGCGGGCGTCATGGGTCATAGTTTGCCCCAGTTGCTGGCTCTTGAGTCGACAGCGGGTACGACATCGGCACAAGCGCAAGCCAAGCAGGTGCTGGTCGTTTATGAAGAAGGCGGCATCAGCCAGATGGATACCTGGGATCCGAAACCGAATGCCCCAGCCGATCATTGCACACCTTATAAACCGATTGCGACGAATGTTCCCGGCGTGCATTTCTCGTCCCTGATGCCGCTGCTCGCGCGGCAGGCGGACAAGCTGGGGGTGGTTCGCTCGATGACGACCGCCGAGGCTCCAAGTCACCCCAATGCTTGCAAGGAATTCTTCAAAGGCTATCCGTTCGATGCGCCCTTCGACTTTCCAGACATTGGCTCGGTCGCGGTGCACACATTGGGTAGTGAGTGCCGCGAGTTGCCGGGGTACATCTTTTGCCCCGGCATCAACATGCCCAACCACGTTACCAGTACTGGGTTCTTGCCGGCCAGCCGTGCTCCCTGGAAGCTTGGCACGAAGAACCTGGGGGAGAATCTCGCTGATCCAACATGGAAGGTGGCGTCGCTCGCTCCGCAGCCCGGTACGAACGGTCAGCGTCTGGAGATCCGACAACAGCTCCGCGACGGCTTGAACGGGGCCGCGTTGGGTAGACTCGATGCTGCTCAAGCGCTCGAGAGTTACTACGAGAATGCCTTCGATTTGCTGACTAGTCCCCGCGTGCATAAGGCCTTCGACTTCTCCCGCGAACCCGACAAGATCCGCGACCGCTATGGGCGTGATCACCGCGGTTGCTGCTACCTGCTGGGTCGCAAGTTGATCGAGGCGGGTGTGCGGTTCGTAACCGTGACCGTCATTCAGCCACCCGAACACGTCGAACGTCCCGGCTACGGACAGCCGAAAGGTGTGTTCCTCAATTGGGATCATCACGAAGGCATTTATCAAAACGGACCCTGCGGGGGGCCGCAGGCGATGCGGAATCAGGAGCGTTATGGTCTGCCACATCCGATCATGATGCCCAGTCTTGACCGTTCGTTGAGTGCGTTGGTCGAAGACATGGATGCTCGCGGGCTGTTGGACGAAACGCTGGTCTGTTTTGTCACCGAGATGGGACGCACGCCGCGAATCAATAAGTGGGGCGGCCGCGACCACTGGGGGCGAGCCATGTCGATCGCCTTTGCCGGTGCTGGCGTTCCCGGCGGCCAAGTGATCGGGGAAACCAACCGGGACGGAGGCGAAGTCGTCGAGTCTCGCTACACGCCGGCCGACTATGCCGAGACGATCTATCGCAAACTTGGCATCAACACGGCAGCTCGGCTGCGAAGACCAGACGGGCGTCCGATCGACTTCACCGACAGTGGCCGCGCGATCGCCGGCTTGTTCTAAGTTCACCAGAACGCGGATCTTCCGCACTCTGGAGAGTGCAGCTACCACAA
This sequence comes from Pirellulaceae bacterium, assembly GCA_030744725.1. Taxonomy (GTDB): domain Bacteria; phylum Planctomycetota; class Planctomycetia; order Pirellulales; family Pirellulaceae; genus ARS98. The sequence goes on along the minus strand of JASLPZ010000063.1, from coordinate 17,862 downwards.
ACGTATCGGAGGAAGCAGCATGTCCGAGTCGCCTTGCACGGTTGGCCGTTTGAATCGCCGACACTTGCTCGCACTTGGTGGAGCCACGCTGGCAGCGGCCACGACGACGGCACTGCCGCCAGCCAACGCGTCCCCAGAGTCGACAGGCGGCGAGTCGTCGATCGGATTTCATTGCTACACCGACTTGTTGGCCCACATCCGGCAGCGCGGCCACAAACTGCGAGTACTGGGACACTGCCCGGATGGCTCGCCAATGGTGGCCGTCAAGGTGGGCGGGAAGAAGAAGCCTGCCATCTTTATTGGCGCGGGTAGCCATTCGACGGAACACGCTGGCGTCGTGGCAGCTGTCGAGTTGTTGGACGAGTTGGAGACGGAGCATGAGGTCTATGTAATCCCCTGTCGCGATCCAATGGGATTGCAGGGATTCCACCATGTGCTGAGCTTTGGGCTGGGCGACGAAGCGTCGATATCGAGTATCGAAGAGGTTGAGCCGTTGCTGCGTAGCAAAGGCGAAGTACTGTACGACGTCGATGGCCGACTGCTAGTGCTGATCGGCGAATATGGCTATGCCAGTACCAGCTTCTACCGCAAATTCGATAAGGGAACGGCCTTTCTGGAGCCACTCAAGGGCCGCCGCATGTACTTCCCTTCCAGCCGCACGGACTCGCCCGGCGCCGCGCCGCTGGAGCGGGCTTACACACAGATCGTCACGCCCGACGGTGAAGTACTGCATCTGAATCGTTTTCATGACACCAAGTGGGCGCCGATCGAAGTCCGCTGCACGCGAAACTTGATGGCGGAAGTCCAGCCTCGCTTGGTATTCGATCTGCACGAATATGGCGGTGACGATTTCTGGATGTCGGCCAGGAGACAACGAACAGACGAGGATGAGATTTGGGAACGCCGCATGGCAAGCGAAGCCGCTCGGGCCGTGGCAGCCCTTAGAGCCTCGTTCCCAGACGAGAGTTACAGTCCGGGTTCGTTTTTCGAGAGGCTCGAACCGGGCGTGTTTTGGCTGGATGCCTCGCAGCGCGGCGAAGGATTGAATCTGATCGACTTCGCCGCCCGTCACTACGGCCCTGGCTTCACCATCGAAACCGGTATGCGGCAGAACTTCAAAGAGCGTTTGGCAATGCACAAGACGGTTGTGCAGACCGCGGTGAAAGTCTTTTCAGAGCGGTATTGACTCGCTCTTTGTCCGCTCAAGGATTCGCTCTCTTTCGTTTAACGGCAAGCCGAAGGCGACATCGCGAGCCAGCAATCTCCGTCGCTTCGACACCAAGTCCTTCACGCTCCCATTACCGGCCAACTTCAAAACCAACCCGCCCCAAGCCTACTCCTCTTTAAACTGTGAACGGCTACCCATCCAGCCAGAAGGAAAATAACCGCGCGTTGCGGAGATGGAAGCGAAGCCTGATCGTTTGCCCGGCAACGTCCGCCAAGTCGCCTTTCGCCCAAGCGATGCGCCGCCGTGGCTCATCTTTTGACATCGGCTTCGACACGGCTAGGACGCTCCCTTCCCGGTCAAGCACTTCCACAACGCCGGCCCCACCAGCCGCGTCGATATTCACGTGCAGCGCCGAAGCGCGAGTCACAAATGGTTTCGTCGTGAGCGTACCTTGCTTGTCGCCGGCATCAAGGGACATAAACCCATCCCGTCTGAGGACAGCAAGGCAGACAGCACCCCGGTGCGGCGGGGGGCTTGGCGGTGTGCCGCGATATTTGCCTGCCGAATAGTAAAACCACAGCTCGTCGCCACGCACCAACGGCGCGCTGGGCGGAAGCATGACCATCGTGTCCCAGGCATCGCCCACCGGCGACGTGTCGATGAAGGGCTGGCGATCACCGAGCCGTGTCCATGAATCCAAGTCGCGGCTACAGGCCAGTTGAATGTGTTTGAACCCGTCCACGTTGCCGTTCGGGCGAGGGCCCGTGATGTGGAACATCGCCGGCAAGATGATGTACAGGTCCTCGTAGCGAAACAGGCCCACGTTGTAGATGTCGACCTTGTAGTAGCTGGGATTGTTGTAGACGGGATCCTGCAGTTTGGGGTCGGCCAGACGAGCGAGAATCCTCGCCTTGCCTCGCTTTTGGTCCTCGACGTCGGCTTGGTACAGCAGCTTGGGCTTCGTCCAATGTTCGAAGTCGCGACTCGTTGAAATCGCGTGTGCGCGGCCGAATCTTCCACCGTGTTTCAGTGTCGCGACAAAAATGCGCGCGAGAGGGTCATAGCTGAGGTTCGACTCGTCGCTGGATCGGAGCACGGGCACGTTCAGTTTTTCCCAGTGGATCCCGTCGGGACTCACGATTGGCCGTCGGTCGCGGCCTTTACCCAGGAAACCCTTGTAACGTCGTGCAGGATCCGGGTCATGCGGATCGCGAATCACGTTCGTAATTGCCCGCGCAGGCCATTTCAGCTTTGGATCGAAAGCGAGGATGTTGTTTTCCCGCGAACCACCATACTCGAATTGCCGCAGGATCGGCCTCGTCCAGTGGATGCCATCTTTACTTTCAAAGTATGTGGGCCCGGCCATGAAATCCGGTTCACGATCAATCGCGTTGACCCACAATTGGAAAACGTTTCGTTCCTCGTCCCAGGCTGGCACGCTGCGCGTCTGCACTAGGTACTTTTCCCAGGGCCGCTGCGGAGTAATAACGGCTCCTCTTTTCTCTGGTTGATGCAGCGTTCTGGCAAGGTTCTTCACACTGCTGATCGCATAATCATCCAGGAATAGTTGGCGTCTGCCCGATTCGAATTTAACGAGCCGATTGTCCTGGCCCAGCCCGAATTGCGGACCTGTGAACAGTGCCAACAGCAGGAGCAAGAAGAAGTGACACTGGGGCAAGATGTTAGCGGCGAAGCGAATGCGAGGCATGATGGCTGGCCGGAGTCTTTGAATTGAAACGAGTGAAGATTCGCGTCCTTTAGCACAAACTTCCGTAGTATACCCATCCGAAAAGCCGGGCATACTTCGAGAGGACAGCCATTCCAAGTAAGAGCGAAGCGCCGGCGATCGTGTTACAATTCGCCGAAAGCGCAAAGGACTCACCCCAACTGGAAGCGAAGTCGTGTTCGCATCGCCAGGCAACGGCACGCGATCTTACCAGCGGACGGCGCGCGGAGGAGTAGGATCGGATGAAGGTGACCGGAATGTTCTTCGCCATTCTGAATTTGGTTTGGCTTGTCAATGCAGTCGTTGCAGGCGCCGAAGGCAAGGGCTTGTCGAACCACATTCAGGTCACGAAGTATGCGCCGAAGAGAGATTCGTTCCCGGGATGCACGCACATCGCCTTTAGCGGCAAGACCGAGATTGTGACCGCGGGCGGCCGGCTGTTCTATCGCACCGATTCACAGGCACCGTTTCGCGAGTCGGCCATCAAAGGATTGAACGACGCACATTCGGTCGTTTTCAACCCGCACGATCGGCTCTTCTATGCGGCGGACACGGGGAACCATCGGCTTATCACTTTTCGTGACCCAGCGAGTTCCCACGTAAAAACCAGTCTGACCTCGTTGGCGGATACCAAGCTCAAGCGCCCGCACGACATCGTGTTCGATCAATCCACCGGCTGGCTGTACTCGCTCAATCCAGACAGTGGCCAAGTGTTTCGGTTCAAAACCGCGGGCAAGACAGCAGACGCGCTGGATCTGTCCCAGCACCTGGGCTATTCACGCGCGCTGACGATCGTGGGCGGCAGGCTCTACGTCATTGGGTCAAGTGTTGGGGCTGTGGTCGAAGTCGTCGACTACGGCACACAGAAGTACAAAATCCACAACAGCTTCGAGAAAAAGAGAGATGCAGTGGCTGGCAGTTGGAAGTCGACCGGGCTGGTGCTAAACGACGTGGACTTTTTCCAAGGCCACTGGTACGCCACATCTTACTTCTGCCCCACCTATGCGGGAAAGAATGACTACGACGAGAACAAGTTCATTCGCTTCAAGACTTGGCAGGACTTGAAAGAAGGAACCTGGGATGATCTGAGTTCGTTTCTTCCCAGCAAGGTCGTACCGTACTACCTCACGCCACGTAAAAATGCACTGTACATTGCAGTTTTCAACCACGAAGATCCGGGTACTTTTGACAAAGTGTACCTACTGACGACATCCGAATAGACCAAACGGCTGCGCAAACAGAGAATGTTCAGATCGGAGACGACATCCCATGTCTTTTTTCACTCGCCGATTCCCTTCTCTGGTTTTTTGGACATTTATCGTCAGCACGGTCATGCCGTGTGCGTCAGCTCAAGACGAGTCAGAGCCGGTCAAACAATCCACGCGATCCCGACGTGTGCTTTACAACTTCGACGGCGATTCGTGCCTGTCGACAAAGGCCGGCAGCAAGGGACCGGTGCCGGTCAACGTTGACGACGTGAAGCAGTTGATTGAAGAGGTGGCTTATGAAGGGAGCCGCGTCGATACAGTGCTGGTCTGCATCAACGCGCAAGTCATGTACTATCCGACGAAAGTCGGCACGATGCGTGGCACTCATTCCACTCCGGAAGAACGAGCGAAATGGCCCGCATCGGAAAAGCAGCGGTTCGCCAACTTGCAAGCTTTCTTCGATGCGGACGTCGATCCGTACGCGATCATGCTGGCCGAAACAAAGCGGCGCGGCCGCGAAGCACTGCTGACGTATCGCATGAACGACGATCATGGCGTTGACTTCTTGCGGACGCAGTTTCTGGCCGACCATCCGGATTGGCGGCTGGGCACAAAACAGTATCAGGGCAGCGGGGCGATGGACTTCGCACGCGCCGAGGTCCGCGACTACACGTTCCGGCTGATCGAAGAAGCCGTCGGGCGCTATGACTGCGATGGCATTGAGCTCGACTTCAATCGCTTCCCGAGATTCTTCAAAGACGGGTCGACGGACGAACGTGTCGCAAAGATGAATTCGCTGGTCGAGCGGGTGCGCAAAATGCTTGACGAGGTCGGTCGCAAGCGCGGTCGGCGGTTGGTGCTCTCCGTGCGCCCGCCGTCGAATTTCGGTAGCACTCCACCCACGCCCGAATCCGCAAGAAAAATCGGCTGTGACGTGCCCGCGTGGGTCAAACACGGTTGGGTCGATTTCGTCGCGGTTTCTGAATTCCTATACGAACGCGGCGATCTGCCAATTGACAAGTGGAAGCAGGCCATCACAACCGTGCCGGTCTACGGCGGCATCGAATGCACGAAAGGCGGCGGGGCGAAAAATCTGACCGCCGACGAGTATCGCCACGCGGCAACTCAGCTCATCAAAGCTGGAGCCGATGGCGTTTACCTGTTCAACTTCTTCACATCGCGTGAAGGCGGCAAGTCGGCCTATGAACCGCCGTTCGAAGTGCTGCGCGACCTGGGCGTCAAGAAAGAGAGCGACGAGACGGCTCCCTCGCGAGCGAACGGCTGGCAGCCGCACGAAGTCCGGCAATTGACTGGTAAGGCAAATAGCGTTCGGTTGCCCGCGAGATTTCAGATCGTTACCGAGAGTTGGAATCGAGTGGTCGCCGTTCCCTACATGGTCAACATGCCGGAGAAGGACCGGCTGCTGATGTTGGTTGGTTGTGACTATCCGCATCGCGCCTTCGTGCTGACCAGCGACGACCGCGGAGCGACGTGGACGGATCCTCGTCCTGTGCGCGCGGGCGACGATGGCAAACCGTCGATCAGTATGGGAACAGGCCTGGCTTATCACGGCAAAGGGAAGTTGATGTTCTACGAGACAAGCAGCGTCGGAGCTGGACACCCCGCGCGGTGGTTCAGCTTGGACGATGGCCAAACCTGGGGTGAGCCCGTGGCGATTGCACCGACGTCAGACGAAACGCCCTGGTCGATCTGGGATCCGCCACTAGTTGATCGTGATCCCAGGACTGGCAGGATCACGCAACTTGCGGAGACGGGCTACGCGCAATCAGGGACCAGCTCGCAGGCCTACATTCGTTTCAGCGTCGATGATGGGAAAACGTGGAGCAAATCAATCAAGGTTCCGCAATGGCAGGGCATTAATGAGGCTCACTTGTTTCGTGCCGGCAATGGCGATTTGCTGGCAGCCTGCCGGACCGACGTTCCGCGACGGCTGAAGGGCAAGACGTTGGACCATTACGAAGGGCTGGGAATCTCCATCTCCAAGGATGACGGCCGCACGTGGTCTGCCGTCACGAAACTCTACGACTACGGTCGCCATCACCCGTCGTTGGTCTTGATGCCCAACGAGGACATCGTCATGACCTACGTCGTGCGACTGGGATATGTCGACGACCAAGACGGCTTTCCGCAATTCGGCATCGAGGCGGTGGTCAGCCACGACCACGGCGCTACATGGGACCTCGATCACCGGTATCTACTGCATGTCTGGTCCGGTAAACGGAAGGGCGAGACCTACTGGTGGCCCAGCAGCCAGGCAACGTCGTCCACACTGATGCGCGACGGTGCGATCCTGACGGCCTTTGGAACTGGATACCGCATCAAGGCTGGTAAAGACAGTCCCCAGGCTCCGCGTGATGTCGGATTGATCGAGTGGCGGCTCAACACGAAACCGGTCAACGCCGAAAGTACAATCCGAGACGCCGCCTTCGACTCCGATCTGCGCAATGTTGTCGATCCGAAGGGTTTTCGATCCGAAGGAGTAGGATCGGTCAACTAGACGGTACACTCCAAAACGTGCCCGTGATGCCGGTCACGCCATCCTTGTTCTGTTCATAACAGACCGTGAAGACTTGGCCTGGGTTTATCTCAACCGATGAACTGTATCCCTGGTTGCTGTTGGGTGCGGCTCGCAGCAGCCACGACGTTTTGCTCCAATTCTTTCCTTCATCTGTGCTCAACCTCGCGTACAGTCCGTATGGATTGAATCGCCGACCGCAAGTCAACAGAATGCGGCCATCAGTCAATTTCAGCAGGCGTGGACAGGCTCCCGAAGTGATGTTTGTTTCAACGGGTTCAGTCCACGTCTTCCCGCCGTCGCGCGATTCGTTTTGCCATAACAAACCGTTCCTGCCGTCCTGGCAGCGGCCTACCCGGTGCATCGCCAGTAGATGCCCGTCCTTCAGTTCAACGACGACCGGCTCGTAGTAGTCGCGCGTGGTTTTCGTTCCCTTGGCCATCACTGTGGGCGTTGACCACGTCTGGCCATTGTCATCGGATCGATACAAAACGTTGGACGAGACGCCCGTTATCTCTCGTTCGTGACTGCCGTAGCAGGGAGCCAGTAATGTCCCCGCGCCGAGTTTAATGGCGGTCGAGCAAGTCTGTAATCTCGGCGCGAACAAGACGTGCTGCTGCAGTGGCCAAGTGAGACCGGAGTTGTCGCTCCAGCACCAGAATCCGCCAACATTGCGGAACGGGTATTCGTGTTTGTGGATGTGGGGAACGCCGGTTCGCTTACTTTCTTTAACGGGAACAACTTCGTGCATGGCTAGTAGTCCGCCGACGACTCCGTCGCCGAGGTAGATCGGTGCAAACTCCTGGCCACCGCCCGCGGCGAGTTGACCAGCGTTCTCGATGTCCCATGTCTCGCCCAGGTCGTAGGAACGAATCACCGTGATCACGCTGCGCGGATGCGTGTGGCGAACTTGGTTTTGTGCGGGTGCCTGGCGGAATGCCATGAGCAACTCGTCACCATCGAGCCGCAAGACATGCGGGAAGGCGGTGTAGTTTGCCGAGTCGAACAGGACATCGATCTGCCGTGCCGCAGGCGGCTTCTTGACCGTGATGGATCGATCGACTTCCGCGGCCTTCAGCGAAGCCTGCTCATCGCGTGAACTGCACACCAGCGCTACAGTCGTTGCGATGGCGGACTGTCTCAGGAACTGGCGGCGTGAGGTAGCTTGTTCTGACATCATCGATTTCCAAAAAGTTGGCCTGAAGTGCTCCCGAAATCCGGGCGACGATTTCGTCGAGCGAGAGGGCACATTCCACCAGTTCTTTGCGTCAATCCCAGTGTAGTAAAACCCAGTGTAGTAAAACCAGATTTCATCGTTCACGATAATCGGTTCGCACGTATGATCAGCGCGTCGCCGATGATTGCATCGTTCAGATCCTTGAACACCCTGGGCGGAGCCTTGCGCGCTTGAGCGTGAGCCGCTTGCGGCCAGAGACAGGTCAACAGGATCAATGCGTGGAAGGATCGGGTAAACATGCTTTCGCTCTCTTGCAGGTTACCAGGGCGATCGCCCGCGTACGAGTTCCCTCGCTGACGCGGCGCGTTACGGTGGTTGATCAATAGCGTCGGGTGTTGGAGATCCGAATCTCGCCGATCTGCCCGAAGAAGTTTCCGAAGCCCAGAAAGTTGCTGACTCCGTAGAGGACATCGCCAGCGAGCCGAGTGCTGACGCTGAATTGCGCATCGTGCTTGCGGTTGTTGACCAGTTTGCGGCCGTCGGGGCTTTGCATCTGCCAGATCAGATTCCCATCCAGAAACAATTGATGCAGGTCGTCGGCGTAGTTGTATTGCCAGGCCACGTGATGCCACTCGGTGTCGCGGATGCCGGCGTCTTTCAGATTTCCCACGACCCCTTCGGGACGCTTCCAGGGATGCAGATCCATCAGCGCCTGGTCCGGCTCGGCGCCGAGGAAGTGGACACCCGGCGCCATGCTTCCGTCGGGCGAATCGTGGTCGGACAGGTATAGTTCCCAGACGCCGCGTTTCGAGTTGTCGTAGCTGCCGCAGATATGGCCGTAGTCGAACGGCTGGTGGGTCTTATCGACTTTTTTCCCATACGCCTGAATCGGCCCGCCGCGACGAACCCACGCTTCCACGGTCCACTCGTCCTTGCAGGTCTTCAAATCGAGGACAGGGTTACCTTTCACTTTGGTGACCCAGCCGTGCTCGCCGTGACCGTTGTCTTGCGGGAAGCGACCCTTTCTGCCCGGCCACGGGACGCGCCGATCGCCGCCCATGGCGGTCCACGTCAGCGTGAGATCTTTGTTGCCAACGCGATCTGGAATCAGTTTCCCGTTGGGGCCTTGCCAATCGTAGAGGACGACTGTGTTGGCATCGGCCTTGATCACACGCAGTTCTTGCGGGAGCACTCGCAGGACCAGATCCGTGCGATCACGTACGCCGTTGGCGTCGGTCACCTGGATCGCCACACGCGCCGAGCACTCTTCAATCGGCGTCCCATGCAATTTGCCGGTGGCACGGTCGAGCGCGATGCCTTTGGGCAACGTTCCGGTCACGACCTCCCAGCGTGCTGGCCTGGCCATGAAAGTCGTCTTCAGCGCAGTCTCGTATACCGAACCTGCAAATGCGGGCGGTAACGATCTGGTAACCAGCCGACCGCGAACGACCGTCAGCGAAAAGATGTGCTCGTCGCTTTTCCTCGCTGCGTCAGTCGCTCCGATCGCGACCGTGCGATTGACGACCTCTTCCACCGGTGTGCCGTGGATGATCCCACGTTTCTCGTCTAAGGCCAGTCCTTCCGGCAGCGTGCCAGCCAACTGTTTCCAGCGGACGCTGCCCGCGGCCGCGTCTGTGGCCAGTTCGACCGAGTAGGGAATCTTTAGCCCGGCTTTCGGTAGCTTCTGGCGGACGATTGCCAGCTTGCTCGCGACCGGGTAACGCATGACTTTCGAGATTCGCAGCTCATCGATCTCGCCCTGGAAGTTGCCCGACTTGATGTAAAACGGCGGGTCCTGCGAGTGAATCCAACCGCCCACGGCGAAGGGCACGCAAACGTTCTTCGTGTTATTCACGATGATGCCAGGCGAGCCGGGATCGTGCAGCGATATCCTCGCCATCAGCCGGCCATCGAGAAAAAACGCGTTCAGCTGATCTTTGTAGCGGAACTGCCACGCGACGTGGTGCCACTTGTCGTCGGCAATGTGTCGCCCTTTGACTTTGTTCGGCCACATATACGGGAAGAGGAAACTGCTCGTGCCGAAATTCTCCGTCGACTGAGACGACGCGATAAATCGCCCGGTCGGGAGCAAACCGTCAGCGCGGTTTCCGACGCCGCCTCGCCCCAGATTGAGCGTGAAGCTGTAACCACCGCGCATGCCTTCGCGCAATCCGAACCCTTCGTCGTCCGTGCCGCAGATGTTGGCGTACGTGCGACCGCCCTGTTCCTGCCCCCCGGGGCCCGTGTAGCGAATCCAGGCCTCGATCGTCCACGCCTCGGTGCAAGTCTTCAGGTGGAGCTTGTCGTAGTTCACCGGCCCCACCCGCACATCGGCGTCGTCCGCTCTCCGCGCGAATTTGGCCGTCGTACCAAACCCCGGACGCGAGCCCCACAGCGCTGCCTTGTGAGCGCGCAGCGTCAGCTCTGCATCGCCGCAGGCATCGTATGCATCGTTCCCATGCCCCTCGTCGAAATGGTAAAGCACAACCGTGTGCTCATCCGGCCGAAACGGTTTTTCCCAGTCCGATCCGTTGTCACCTCGGGCAAACGTCGGCCAGCCCGTCACGAGACCGCAAACCAGCACAAAAACAGCGATAGTTAAGCCGTCCCGTCCTCGGTCAAAACGCACCATTGAATGATTCCATTACTTGTGACACGAATCGCCGTTCACTGCTCGCACGACGGTTCATTCGATTCCTCCCAGCAGATCGTGTATCGTGCGGTTACGAGTTGGATGTTCGCACGAATCGCCCTGTAGCGTAACGTAACGCAGCACGGCTGCAACCAATGAACTCGATCGTCGAGGTGTCGAGATGAGTATCGCTGGCGACGGTGGAACGAAAGGACGAAGCATGACGAGAAGGCTAAGTCTGTGCGTGATGGCAACTCTGGCTCTTCACGGGTTTGCAACGCCTTCAGCAGATTGTGCTGGCCCTGGTGAGGCGAAGGAGTCTCCGCCGAAGCGGATTCTTCATGCATGGGATGGGGTCACGATGTGGGCGACCATCCTGAATACTAATTACTATGGCTCGCCCAACCGCGAAATCCCCCAACCCGCGGCGAAGTTCAGCAAGCGGATTCTCGAAGAGATGGTCGATGAAGAGGCGGCGGCCCACGTCGATGCGATTAGCTATTGTCTATTCACCGCGTTCTGGAGCGATTTGCCAGCTTCGAAGGTCACCGAGTTGTTTCCGTGGCGTCCACCAGCAATGGATGAAGCGGGCGTGGATTGCTTGAAGGTTTTGATTGATCGCTGCCATCATCATGACATGCAGTTCATTGCCGATATCCGCATGAACGATCGGCATGGTGGGCCTCGCAAAGGTCTGGCGAAAGAGCATCCGGAGTGGGCACTGCTGGGGTCCGGCAACGATTACGCGATTCCCGAAGTGCGCGAGGCGATGTTGACCTTTGTGAAAGAGGTTCTCGACCGGTATGAAGTGGATGGGGTCGAGTACGATTACATGCGCTGGTGCCACATGTTCAAACCGGGTGAGGGGAAGAACAACGCCCACTTGTTGACCGACTTTACACGCCGCACCCGAAAGCTGCTGGACGAAGCGGCCGAGCGTCGGGGAGTTGATCGGCTCGAATTTGGCGTGCGGCTGCCTCAGAACATCAAGGAGTGCGACTATCTGGGGTTTGACCTGGCGACCTGGGTCAAAGAAGGACTGGTCGACTATGTCGTGCCATCCGACTTCTTCCACTCGGACACCAACATGAAGACCGAGGATTTCGTGAAGTTGGCGGCCGGCACCAACTGCAAGATCTATCCCGCCATCCACCCGATGATCTCGATGGACGGGCCCAATGAACATTATCGCTTGATGAATCTGGCGAACTATCGAGCCGCGGCGCAGAACTATTACGGCTTCGGCGCCGATGGAGTTTCACCGTACAACTATCAGCGCGGGTTTTCGAGGCGCGCCACGGCACACCGGTCATCGTCCAGCGCCGCCTACATGTGGCCCGCGGCATTAGGTTGGTTGCGTGAGTTACGTGATCCTGAAGAGGTCAGCCAGCGAGATCGACACTACCTGTTCTATTCGATTTACAAGAAGCCGCGCAAATCGCCCACCGGATTTTCGAACGACGACAACATCTACTTGGATCGGGACACCAGAGAGCTCGCAGGCAGCCGCCGCTTTCGTATGGCTGAAGACTTCGGCGATAAGAAGCTGCGAACGACGATGCAATTCAAGGCCATCGGCCTGTCTGAAGACGACGTGTTGAAGATCCGCATCAACGGCGCGGATGTCCCCATCGATTACATCAGTCGCGTGTACGACAAGAACGGCCAGAACGTCTACGAGGGCGATACGCTTCCACCGTTTCATCTGTACGTGATCGACATGAATTGGGAAACGACGGGTCGCAAACAGCCACTCGTCTTCGGCGACAATTCGCTCACGGTGCGGCTGCTGCCGGCAGCGGGCGCGACTTCTGCGAAACCGTTGCGATTCGTCGAGATGGTCTTGGGCGTCCAAGCCGATGATCAAGGCGGCGTCAGCCCCGTCGATCTCAATGGATACCTGGACGATTTTGCGATTTGGTCTCGGATACTAAGCGACGAGGAGATCGAGCAGGTGCATGAACACGGGTTGCGCGGTGTCGGCATTGCAGCTCTCAAGGCGAACCGACCTGATTCGTCCGAACTGGCTGACAGCTTGCAGGTGCTTTACGAATTCGACAAGGCCAACGATTTGGGCGCGAACACTTCAACGAGCGGTAAGTCCGCCCGGCAGACCGGACCAGCGGGGGCCGTGGTGACGCAAGACACGAAGGCTCCGCGCATCGGCACAGGCGCCGGCGACTTTACGCAGAACGACGCGACACTGAAGGTGCATGCCAGTGACATGCAACGCTTGATGCGCGAACCAGCCGGAGACCTGACCATCGCGTATTGGTTCAAAGCGACATCGCGGTCCGCGAACCACACGGTCTGGGCGATGTCGAACGAACCGATCCCCTCGCCGCAGTACAGCAGCAATCGAGCCAAGGCGGTGCTGGCCACACAAACGATCGAGGTCGCCACTGGGGAAGAGGTCCTTCTCGGCCTTGTCAGACCCGGCTCGCTTGAGACCGCCCGCACAGAAGCGCCGCTAACTGATGGCAAATGGCATCACCTGGCCGTAACGGTCGACCAAGACTCTGCTGGCGGCAAGGTCACCGGACGGCTATTCATTGACGGGAAATCAGGCAACCAGGCTGTCATCAGCGATCAACCCCAGCGCCTCGGCAATCGCACGGTGAGTATCGAAGAACTGGAGTGCTACGTGTATGTGCGTAAGTAGAGCCGCCCGTGAAATCATTTCACGCCTGAATTGAGGAAACGACTGCGTTAACTTGCTTCGGTTTGGCACTCCTCCGCAGCTTTACAAAACGCAGAGATCTGCTTCGGTGAAACAACCCGACGCGACTTGGAGTCAAGAGGTCCCACGCTCGTCCACGCGCCTTCATTCTGATTCGCTAGCGATCACGTCCACCGGCTCGGAACTGCTGTTGTCGTGGACCGACGCATCGAACAGAGAAGGGCCAAAGACCCGCTACACGCTATGTCGATGTGCCCCAGGGTGCGCGTGCTGAAGACGCTAAGCAGAGCTGGGCCTCGGTTGGGTAGTCCGCCGAGCTTTGGGCGAGTGAGCCGTACTTACCAGGTCAGCGGGGGTTCTGCGGATTCTGACACTCCGCTGTTCAAAGACCCGCGCCATTGCGACCAGTAGTTGTCAGCGCAGGAAGGCGCAGACGTGCCGTCACAAGAACAACACTACAAAAGTAGTCGGCAATCACAGCACACCGAAAGTCCTGACGACTTCCGCTACGTGACAGTCAGCGCACCATTACTCGTCGCAAAGCTGTCCGTCTCCACACCCATGCGCTGCAGCAGAGTCACAAACAAATTGCAGAGCGGGGTGTTACGGTCTTTGTCAAACGACACGTATCGCCCGTGTTTGTAGCCGCCACCGGCAAGAATGACTGGAAGATTCGTCGGATCATGAGCGTTCGCATTGCCCAGATTGCTGCCGAAAAGAACGGCTGTATGATCCAGCAGCCGAGTTCCCTGCGCCGATCGCTGTCCAAGCTGCGTCAGGAAGTCCGAAAATGTTGAGAGGATTCCGGATTCGATGATCTTCAGTTGGGCAATCCTGGCGGGGTCCTGCCCATGATGAGACAGCGGGTGATGCTCGCCGTGGACACCGGCAATGTTGGGCACAGCGCCGTGATCCTGAATCATCAGGCTGACCACGCGCGTTGAATCGGTCTGCAGCATGAGCGGAATCAGATTCATCAGCTCACGAATGCGGCCGAGCAATTCCGACGGTTCCGCAATGTCCTTCGGAACTTCGACGTTCACTTCAGGCTTTGGGCGATCCAGCCACGCTTCGGATGCAGCCAGTTCCTTCTCAGCCGTGCGGATGGCGGCGAAATATTCATCGAGTTGCTTCCGGTCACCTCCACTGACTCGACGGTTGAGCGCCTTCGTCCGATCGCCAACGGCATCAAGAATGCTGCGACCGTCCGCGAGTCTCTGCCTTTGTCGCCGCTGTTCTTCCGGACTTCCGGCCAGGAATAACTTCGCAAACACCCGCGATGGGCGATTATCGGCTGGCAGCATCACGCCATTGCTGTTGTACGACTGACTTTCCCGAGTGTTACTTCCCAGCGTGATCGACGGAAACCTCGTGATGTGACCGAGGTGCGTCGCCGCCACCTGATCAACGGAAATCGTATTCCTGAAGCCTGCGAGCCCCGGATTGATCGCCGCCGTCAGAAAGGTCATCTCAGTATCGTGAGGCTCCTTGCCGTTCTGGTCCGGATGAGACATGCCGGAAAACAGCGTGAAGTCACGTCGGTGTTCCTTGAGCAGTTCGAGGTACTCCGTGTTTGCGTAGTCAGCTCCAGACGTCTTCGGGAACAGTGACGGAGGGTACAAACCTAGCGCATTGCAAATCATCACCATGCGTTTCGGCTGCTCCGCACGTTCAAACCCAATCGCCGGATTCATCACATCCAGCAGCGGCAACGACAATGCCACCCCGGATGCTCGCAGCGCGGTGCGTCGTGAAATTGGCGTGTGCATCGTTCCTCCTACCGGCATCGAAACATCCGGCTGCTGACAACTTCATGAATCAATCGGCGCAACGGGTAGTTTGCGCTCTCGTGCCGTTGCAGAATTGCCTCCACTTCCTGCCGGTCAGCGAACTGGATTTCAGCGCCGGTGGCAAACGTGATCAACATTGACACCAGATTTCGCGCCACCTGTTCCTTCGACTTCATCAAGTGCTGTTTGAAGTCACGAACGTCGGTGAACGTGAATCCGTCCTCGGTCTGGCCGCTGCAGTCAACCTGCCGGCCGGGTTTGTAGTCTTGATGCAGGAATCGCAGTCCGGCGTCGGCGGTTCGTTTGACGCCCTTGCTGACGCGGTAGCGAGTGCGAAAAGTGCCCACGGGGTCGAAGCATTCCAGCGCGAATCCCGGCGGATCAATCCGGCGGTGACAAACGGCGCATGCCTCGACCGTCTGATGTTTTGCCAGTGTCTCGCGAATCGTCGTGGCTCCTCGAGTATCGGGCTCGATGGAACCGACCCCCGGGAGAGGCGGATTCGGCGGCAGCCCCAGCAGATTCGTCAGAACAAAACTGCCGCGTTTGACGGGTGTCGTGACGGATCCGTTGGCCGTCACTTTGGCGATGCTGGCGTGCGTCAGAATACCGCCACGAACGCTGTCCTCGTCCAGCACGACTTTGCGCATTTCTTCGCCTTCGACGTTCGGAATGCCGTAGTGTTCGGCGAGTTTCCGGTTGAGGAACGTGAAGTCAGAATCGATGAGATCGGCGATGCTAAGGTTTTCGTTGATGAGATGTCGGAAGAGGAGCCGCGTTTCGGCCAGCATGGCCCGGCGCAGAACGTCGTCATATTCCGGGTACAGGTACTTGTCAGGCGTTGTGGCGTCGATCAGCTCCAAGTCCAGCCATTGGTCAAGGAATTCGTTGATGAACCGTTCGCTACGCGCGTCTGACAGCATGCGGTTGACCTGAGCGGTCAGCGTTTTTGTGTCGGAGAGTTTTCCGTCATCGGCAAGTTGAAGCAGCTCCTCATCGGGAGGGCTGCGCCAGAGGAAGTAGGCCAACCTGCTGGCGAGTGCATGATCAGTCAGTGTTGATTCTACTGGCCCCGTTTCGTTCGTCAGGAACAAGGTCTCAGGCGAAACCAGAATTGCTCGCAATGGAACGCGAGCACTGGCGATGAAGCCGCGTCGGGCTTTGAGATTCGGGATCGCGAGATTGGTGAGGTCTGCGATCTCTTTGTCAGTCACCGGGCGTCGGAAGGCTCTGGGTGCGAGCGCTGCGACAGCGTCGCGAATATGTTCGTAATCAGACTTTGTCGTCACCGGTTTGTAGTAGCGACCGTTTGCAGCAGGTTCCCATTCGACGCCGGGGAACAGGGCTCGCGTACGTTGCGGAGGCCAGGTGGACTCCAACGGACCTTCGACAAGCACCTTGCGAACTCGCACGCCTTCTCCTTTGAATTCGCTCGCGGGCTGAGAGTTGTAAATGACTTTCCCGTCAGGCGCCGGTTCGAGTTCGTCGGCGCTTACGTAGAAGTAGTCGTCGGGGCGGAGGTATTTTGTCGCTGAAACCGTGCGGAGTTTCTCGTCGACATCCCAGGCCGCAAAGAGTTCGCTGTCGCCCTGGACGTCGTTTTGGCGCCTGAGGCTCATCGTGACCGAGGATCGCGGCTGATACGCCGAACCGGTAACGGTAATGCGGTATCGGCCGGCGACAGGAATCCGCAGTCCGTTGTGGTCAGAACGCAGGTTGTAGTTCTGACCGCGAAACATGATGAGATCGTCTCCGGCCCGGAAGACCGTGCCACCGCCTCGGCGTACCGGGCGTTCGAACCACATTTGCATGAAACGCGAATTCACATAGTCAAGTTCGCGCACCATCTTCGGTTTGGCGCCGAGTTGAATCGCTTCGTCAAGGGCGATGTCTGCGGCCTTGAGGAAGCCTTTGACGTGCACACTGGACATGTCCTGCTTCGCGGTGACGACGTCGAACGTGTCCGATTTGTTTTCTGGCGGAAGGTACCGGGCGATGTCGCCACCGATACCAAGCAGATCGTGCAGCGTGTGTTCATATTCCAACCGAGACAGGCGACGCGACGGAACGCGGCCTATCGTCTTTTGTAATCGCTGATTGGCCTCTTTTAGTTCGCCCTCAAGGTACGACAACGCCTTGTCACGAACTGCCTTATCGGGTTGTGTTTCCTCAGGAGGCGGCATTTCGCCGCGTTTGACGCGGTCGTAAACTTTGACCCATTGGCGAAACGCATCGGCTTTCTCAAAGTCTTTGGCAAGCCTAGTGAAGTCGAGACGCGTTTCCGTGCTCGCGTCATGGCAGTCGACACATGATTCCTGGATGAAAGAGGCAAGACCATTGCCAAGATCGCTTGCCATCGTGACGACGGGAAGCAACAACGCCAAGGCCATCCCAGTCGCCGCACGTACGAAGTGAAAGCCAGCGTGGGGCACGAAGTGCATCATTGTCTGGCCTCCGCAAAGGCATGCAGTGCCGAGTGCGTCCGCACGTAGATGGTTCCATCGACGATCGCTGGGGTGGCGTAAACACCGTCTTGCATATCATTCGTTGCCAGCAACTTGGGATTCGGGCCGAGCGTAAGTACGCTGATCTGTCCGTTGCCGGCGATGGTGAAGATCTTGCCGTCCGCGATCAGTGGTGAAGCGTAGTGAGTTCCCCGGCCACCAGTTCGTTTTCTGTACACTAGTTCGCCCGTCTTCAGTTCCAGGCACGTGAGAACGCCACCGTTTTTCACGAAATAGATATTTCGGCCGTCACATACTGGCGAGGGAACTTCTGGGATGCCCTGTGTTTCAAGTGTTCGCAGCTGGTCGCCGCCGAGCATGCCCTCGCCGTCAAGCCGAATAGCCAGTACTCCGTGCGTATCATAGCCCGCTCGATATTTGTCCAACTCGCGGGCTTGAATTGCCCACTCGTCTTCGGCAATTTTTCCGTCCTTGTTCTTG
>JASLPZ010000639.1:0-574 GCA_030744725.1 Pirellulaceae bacterium | reverse complement strand
GGTGAGCAGAAAAGGCGAAAGCGAAGAAAGATGACAACTCCAGGAGGTAATGTGTCGACTTACAAAATCCTCCAACAAAGGAAACAAAAGGCCGCAAAAACGTAACAGCACTGACAGCTTCAAAAGACTGTCGCTAAAAGGGGCAGTCTTCTGAAGCTATCAGGGGCATGACAGTTGGACGAAGCGGCTACGCCGCGGGAGTGGTGAGCGGTTCTTAGCCGGGGCCGGGACTGTCTGTTGGTTCGTTTGGCGTGTGATACTGGTGGGCTTCCGGCCGCCGTGTGTGGTGGCTGGAGTTCGCTTCTCTTACCGAAAGGGTATCACAATGTCAGAGCTTCGAGAGCGTTTGAGTCGAGACCTGAGACTAGCCGGGTTGGATGAAGGAACTCAGCGAGTGTATCTGCGGGCGGTTCGTCAGTTAGCTGCCTACTACATGGTCTCTCCAGATCAGCTCAGTGAGCGCCAAGTGGAAGACTACATCCTCTACGTGCGCGACGAGTTGGCCGTTGCCAAGGGCACCTTCCAGCCGATGTTCTTTGGACTCAAGTTCTTTTACGTGCAGACCTTGGGCTAC
>JASLPZ010000638.1:0-577 GCA_030744725.1 Pirellulaceae bacterium | reverse complement strand
GAGATTGCCGTGGTCGAGAAAGAGGACGGCAAACGCGTAGAAGTTCCCGTCGCCAAGCTTAGCCAGGCCGATCAAGAATATCTCGCTGAAGAAAAAAAGCGAGGGGGCAGGTGATCGTCACGTGCCGGTCGTCCTACAGGCCACGGCGGTACTTCTTCGGCGGGCGTTTCATTAACGAGGCTGGTGGCGGGTGTGCTGGTCCAGCGATTTTTGCGCACCAACAAGCCCAAGTGCCGAGTTCTATGCGCATTCCTGAGGCGAACCGTGCGTTGCACGGATGCGCCGAGATACATTGTCTGTGATCGCGACAGCATTTTCGACTGCGACGCGTTCCGCCGTTGGGTCGAATGCGATGGCATTGAGCCACCACGCTACGGCGCCGTCGGACAGCACGGAAGCATCGCTGTCGTGGAGCGCCTAATTCGCACGCTCAAAGACGAATGCACTCGAAGAATTACAGTTCCGGTACGCCATCGCGAATTCCGCAACGAGCTACGCTTCTACATTGCTTGTTACAACGAATATCGTCCGCACACCACCCTTGATGGTTGGACGCCAAACGAAGTCTGTTTTGGCC
>JASLPZ010000637.1:0-583 GCA_030744725.1 Pirellulaceae bacterium | reverse complement strand
ACAACTTATCGATGTTCGTGTGGCCGTCATGAGAGGACCCTCGAGAGAGTTTCGCGGCAGTCATGGGCTTTCGGTTCGGATAGGGGGTCGGGAACCAGTGGCCCGGAACGGCCCTTCGGGTGCTTCGCACTATTGGTTCCCGACCCCTTTCCAAAGTCAATCCAACTGGGCATCCTGTCGCCGCCAAGCATGGCGACGATTTATGGGACGCACACCATGGTAACCCTCATTCGCCGTCTTGCCAGCCCAGCTCGGCTGCCGTCGATGCTAGTTTGCTCGGAGACGCCGTGTTACCATCAAAACCGTGTTTGTCGAATTCGGCCCGGTGATTGAAGGAGTTTTGGTATGCCCAGTCTGCGTCAATTTGCGTTGCCTGGTCTTCTCTGGTCGATCGCTTTTGCGTGCGCGGCGAGTGCTGAAGACCGGGAAAGAGGATCGATGGCGTTTGACCGTGTCACAGCAGCAACGTTCGAGATTGGTGGCGTGCCAGGGGAACGTATCCGTGCGAACGTCGGCAATTGGCTGATTCGAGCGCCGCTGGCAAACCCAGGGATGCTGGAGATGTTTCGCGTTCGGGATCGGA
>JASLPZ010000636.1:0-586 GCA_030744725.1 Pirellulaceae bacterium | reverse complement strand
GTTAGGTGGATGGCTGGAGATTTTTTTTACATTACGGCCACAGCACATGATACGTCAACAGACGCTTTACCCGAGCATTAAGGAACGTTCGAGGAATTACTGTCCGATAGTCGCCTTTCGCGGAGCGAAAGACGACAATAAAAGATCGAACACTGCTAAGTCAGGTTAGAAACATCGGAAAGGCCCACGCTGGTCGTGGACAAAACGGTGAACGTGGAATCCCAACGTGGACGCGCACGTGCAGGTGTTGCGCGCGATCGTCAACGTCGACTCGAAGATGGCAAGGAGATGATCATGCATCGAGGCCCAGTCGTATGGACTATTGTGATCTCGCTGACCGCGGCCGCTTGGGCAGCTCAAGGCGAGTCGCAAAAGGGAAAGGACGATGCGGCCGGTGGTCGACTGCTGCGGTCACTTCAGGGGATTCAAGAAAGAGAACTTGGCGATCTCTACAGATCGAATGCTGCCAGGGAGAAGATCGAGGAGGCCGGGGTCGAATTGGGCAGATGGCATCGGATCGGCCCGTTGCGCGACCAGCCGCCTTTGTTGAACTGGATGGAAAACGTGGCGTCCAGTTTCGCCCACG
>JASLPZ010000635.1:0-590 GCA_030744725.1 Pirellulaceae bacterium | reverse complement strand
CAGCGAATCGACTCTGGAAATGGCTCGTCAACGAGCCTGAAAGAGGGTTCGTCGCGACCACGCTCTCACATACGCAACGCAAACACGGAGGCCTGACCAATGGCTCGGACCGCAATCGAGGACCGCTACTACGAGTTGCACCCGAAATCGGCGGAGCTGTATGAACGGGCGAAGCTGAACTTCCCGAAGGGCGTCACGCATGAGGCCCGCAATATGACTCCGTTCCCCGTCCACATGACCCACGGCTCGGCCGGCCGAAAATGGGATGTCGACGGCAACGAGTACGTCGAGTACAACACCGGCCACGGTTCGATGATCCTGGGCCAGGCCCACCCCGTCATCGTGAAGGCTGTCCAGGACCGCATGGCCCTCGGAACGCACCTGAGCGCATCGTCCGATCTCGAGATTCGATGGGCCGACCTCGTGAAGGAGCTCATCCCCTGTGCTGAGAAGGTCCGTTTCACGTCGTCGGGCACTGAGGCCGTGATGATGGCGATGCGGATGGCACGGGCCTACACAGGCCGGACGAAGATCATCAAGTTCTTTGACCACTTCCACGGCTGGTCTGACTACGCAAACGCCGGCAACAC
>JASLPZ010000634.1:0-595 GCA_030744725.1 Pirellulaceae bacterium | reverse complement strand
GCACCAATCGCCGGCCGTTCATTGCGGCGTCGCGCCTCGAGCTGCCGATTCCCTTACAGGCGACTGTGCGGTTGCGATCAGAAACCGGCGGAGTTGCGGGCATTGCATGGCGTGAACAAGGACAAGACGACTTCCCTCGCAACCAGGTCGTTTCGTTTGACTGCCCCGCCTCCCAGCAGTCCACACAACACACCGTCAAACTCCCGGCTCGCGGAACGGTGATTCAGCTGCGGCTGCTGTTGCCGCCAGCAGGCGCGGATGTCACGCGCATCGAGGTTGTTGACGACAAACAAGACTCAATCAAAGTCTGGCAATTCGACGCTCGCGGTGATATCCCTTGAGACTGCAGGTTTGACGCGGCAGACCCTGCCACAACCGAGTCCTTCGCTTTCCAGACCTGTCATTCCCTTTCCAGACCTGCTGTGCCCGGGTCTCTCGACGACCGGGGCACGACGCCGACCGAAGGTCTCCTTTTCGCAACCAGAGTTTCAAATACTACTCAAAAGGGGGGAGAGGTGACCGGATGTGAAAACCGTAGCAAACTAACAACTAAAAAGCGAAAAAGTCTGCGAAGGGAGAAGGGACTCGCTGCCGG
>JASLPZ010000633.1:0-610 GCA_030744725.1 Pirellulaceae bacterium | reverse complement strand
GAGAGCGAAGCGAGAACCCGAAGCGCGGTTCAACTCGCTGGCGTACTTGATCGATGTGGCGGCTCTTTCGCGAGGGTACGGTCGCATGCGTAAGGATGCGGCAGTCGGCGTGGATGGAGTCACGAAGGAGGAGTATGGAGTGGATCTGCAGGCTCGCTTGCAGGACCTGCATGCTCGGCTGAGGTCCAAGCGGTATCGACATCAGCCGATCCGTCGTGTGCACATCGACAAGGGCCCGGGCAAGACCCGTCCGATAGGGGTCAGCGCGTTCGAGGACAAGCTGGTCCAGGACGCTGTGCGTGAGGTGCTGGAGGCAGTGTACGAGCAGGACTTCTTGGACTGCTCCTACGGCTTCCGGCCCGGGCGCAGCGCCCACGATGCGGTCCGACGTCTGGACCACATCGTCCATCGTGGCGAGGGGTGTTGGATTCTGGAGGCTGACGTCGAGTCCTTCTTCGACAGCTTGGATCGCACCAAGCTCTCGCAGATGCTCCGGACACGGGTAGTCGACGGGTCGCTCCTGCGGCTGGTCGGCAAATGCCTGCATGGGGGGATCCTGGACGGCGCGCGATACAGCACGCCGAAGATGGGAGCCCCCCAGGGGTCCGTG
>JASLPZ010000632.1:0-612 GCA_030744725.1 Pirellulaceae bacterium | reverse complement strand
AAGTGCGATTATGAGTCAGCCGCATGTTCACTACGGTCGACCCAACAATCGCTCAATGTACCACGATTGACGAATGATGAGTTGTCGGCAATTCATTGTGGGCGCGTACGGAGTCGGATTTCAAAACGATATGGTGCTGAGCGATGCCCAGGGCAGATTTAAGACCTATGTGTTGTTAGGGGCAGTTCGCACACGTGTGATCATCTTGCCGGCAGGCTATAAACGACTGGACCGACGTTTTCTGAAGCACCCGAAAGCGCCTTGAGAACTCGTTTGGATCGTTCGAGGAATTACTGTCCGATAGTCGCCTTTCGCTCCGCGATCCCCACCCCGAACGTTGTACGACGCAGCACGTCCCGATGTCCCGGGAGACAGAAAGTGAACGGCTTGTGCAGAAGGTCTTTCTGGAGGGAAGTGAGGACGCACGCCGACCAGGCGGGGAGGATGAAGGTGGCCACGTAGCCCCCGACCTCGGGGTCAGCCCAATTCCCGGCGTATAGGAGCGCCGGGATGCAGATGACCGCTCCCGCCAAGTGCCAGAGCATGAACGCCGGGCAGGTAAGAAGTGGTGTCAGGTTGGCAGCGATGTGTTTCATCGGGCCGGCTCCTTTG
>JASLPZ010000631.1:0-613 GCA_030744725.1 Pirellulaceae bacterium | reverse complement strand
CGGACGACGGGACGCTGCGATTCACCGACATGACAGAGGCGGCGGGCATCGGCCTGCGGCGATGGGCCACATCCGCAACGGCGGCCGACTTCGACGGCGACGGCGACAGTGACCTCTATATCACCTGCATCGGCGATGACGTGCTGCTTCTCAACGAGGGTGGTTCGTTCACAGATGGCACAGCCGCCGCCGGAATCGCTGTTCCGGGATGGTCTACGTCCGCGGCACCGGGCGATATTGACGGCGACGGCGACCTCGATCTGTACATCACCCGCTACATCGACTGGGACTTCGATGCCCCTCCACCACCTCCCGTCACCTTCCGCGGGCAGCAGGTGATTGCTGGGCCTGCGGGCATGAAACCGCAAGCCGATGTGCTGCTGCTCAACCGCGGCGACGGCACCTTCGACAGGCCCGATGCAACGGCCAGCATTCCGCCAGCCTACGGACTCAATGCCGTCATGCTCGATGTCGATGGCGACGGCCAGCTCGAAGTGCTCGTTGGAAACGACGGCATGTCGAACCAGGTGCTGGAACGATCTGACGGCACGCCGCTCCGCCTGCGCGACGTCGGCCGCGAGCGGGGCTTCGCGACCAACATGAGCGGCGCGAA
>JASLPZ010000630.1:0-624 GCA_030744725.1 Pirellulaceae bacterium | reverse complement strand
CTTCAGGATTATCTGGACAAAAAATAAATGGGAGGGGCGGCGCCCGCCGAGCCCTCTTGTCTGGAGTTAAGTTGTCCTGAAATTAAGTTGTCTGGAATTTAAGAATCAAGTGGATCGGTTCGCCAGCGACTCTCCTGTAAGAGGGTCGGCGCGGCCGGAAATTTTGTCGGGAGGCAATATAAATGCCGGAACGGAAATCAGGATTGAACCAATACAGCCAGCGCGTGACCCAGCCGCCCTCTCAGGCGGCGTCTCAGGCGATGCTCTACGGGGCCGGGTTGGACGAGAAGGACATGGACAATCCCCAGGTCGGAATCGCCAGCATGTGGTGGGAGGGAAACTCGTGCAACATGCACCTCAATCAACTGGCGAATCTCGTCAAGGAGAGCGTCAACGCCGATAAAAAGATGGTCGGCCTCATCTTCAACACCATCGGTGTCAGCGACGGCATCTCGATGGGCACCGAGGGGATGAAGTACTCCCTCCAATCGAGGGAGATTATCGCCGATTCGATCGAGACCGTAGTGAGCGCCCAGTGGTACGACGCGGTGGTGACGCTGCCGGGGTGCGACAAGAATATGCCGGGTTCGCTCATTGCGATGGGCAGGCTCAACCGCCCCAGCC
>JASLPZ010000062.1:0-25115 GCA_030744725.1 Pirellulaceae bacterium | reverse complement strand
GTCTAGCCAGCACAGCAGTCGTAGCGGTGCTTAATGACTCGCGCAACATCCCTTACGAAGTTGTTAATGCCATTCGGGTCGGGGGTCTTTTTCGGTCAACGACTTACGATCGGTAGACGCCGATGGCCGAAAAAGACTCCCGACCCCGTCATCATTCGCCAAGGCTCTCCCAAATGACCAAAGCGAACAATTCTGCGAGGAGAGAAGGGCTCGCTTCCGTCTTCTCTAAGTATTCAAGAGTGACAAAACCTGTGCGGGCTGAGATTTCTGTGGCGCACGGTGGTGCGCCATGGCGGACTTTCTACGGGCGGCGGCTGATTGGAAGTGTGAAGAAGAACTTGGATCCTTGAGCCAATTCGGATTCTACCCAGATTCGTCCACCTAAACGCTCTACGACTTTTTTGCAAGTCGCCAAACCGATGCCCGTACCCGCGTACTCTTCATCGCTATGTAGTCGCCGGAAAGCCTCGAAAATCCACTCGTGATGCTCCGGCGCGATACCGATCCCATTGTCTTTGACACAAAAATGCCACACGTCACCGTGGCGCACAGAACTCACTTCGATGAGCGGCTGGATGTCGCTCCGATATTTGATCGCATTGCCGATCAAGTTTTGAAACAGCCGTACGAGTTCTACTCGGTCTGCCATGATGATGGGAAGTTGTTCAATCCGCAATTCAGCATCACTTTCCTGGATGGCATCAGCCAAGTTGCTCATCGCATTGCGAACGACCGACGCGCAGTCGACACGTTCTGCAGGTTTCGACGAGGCACTAACACGCGAATGGGCTAACAGATCATCGATCAATTGCTGCATCTGCATTGCACAAGAGACGATATAGTCGAGCCACTCACGTCCTTCATCGTCTAGCAAACTCGCCTTTCTTGCTTGAACCAATGCACCAAAGTCAACGATGCGACGGAGCGGCGCATGCATGTCGTGCGAAGCGGCTACGGCAAACTGTTGTAGTTCCTGGTTCGATCTTTCTAACTCGTCAACGGTGTTTCTCAATTGTGCCTCAGCGAGTTTTCGATCGGAAATATCCCTGGCGATCCCTTGAATTGCCACTGGTTCGTCATTCTCGTAAATCAGTCGCGAATGAACTTCGATGGGAACGTAGCGGCCATCCTTTGCCACGATTCCGGTCTCGTATCTAGTTCGTTCGTGCGTCTCGATCTTACGACGCATCATTTCGCGCACTGTTTCCAAATGCTGCGGTGGCACGATTACTGAGATATCCGCCCCGATAAGCTCGTCCCGCGAAAAACCTGTCGTCTCCTCGGCCGCCCGGTTCGCCGATGTGAATCTACCTTCAAAGTCAACCGTAAAGACCAAGTCATTCGCATTTTCAAAAAGTTCACGGTAACGTGCTTCGCTTACCCTGAGCGATTCGACGAGTTCAGTGAAGGCGGCGTTGGAGCTGGAAGACTCGTGCTCACGCTCTCCACGGTCGGTACCCATCGTCCCTCCTCAACCACAGGATCTTTGTGTATGCTCGCGTCGATCAGTTCTCAGCCATTGGCGATGCCAGACAGAACAGATGCTTTTCGCCGCGAATGAAGATGCGATTCAATACTGGCACCGGCGATCCGATCACCGGTTCATCCATGTCGTTCTCGGCGAGTAGTTTGAATTTGTCGTCCGCCACGGCAGCCACGAAGACCACACCGTCCTCACGTGGCGCGTACAGGTTTCCGCCGGCAATTAGTGGCGACGCATAGAACTTGGCTGAGCTTTTGGGAAACGCATCGCTCCAGATCGTCTTGCCAGTGACGGGATCGATACATTCGACCTCACCGCGATCTCGGACAAGATACACGCGACCCTGGTATGCCACGGGTGTCGGCACGAAAGTACCAACATCTTCTCGTTTCCAAGCGTGATTTGTCGTCGTCACGTCCCCACTGCCTCCGAGTCGGATTCCATGGAGCCTCGGTTGAAACCGATCATTGCGTCCAAAACAGATCACGGCCATGTCGTCAACGATCACGGGTGTGGCGATTGCAGGCCACATTCTGTTTGAGGCGGGGTTGAAGTTTCCACAAGACCAAAGGAGCTTGCCGCTGGCAGTGTCGTGAATGGTCATATGCTCTGCTCCCCACACCAGCAGAGCCTCTTTGCCGTGGTGTTGAATTACCAGTGGTGTGGTGTAGCCTTGATCGCATTCGGTCGGCGTGGAGTAGTTGCGGGCGACCTTCCATGCCATGTCACCATCAGTCTTGTCAAAGGCCGCCAGCCACGATTCGCCTTCATGCATACGAACCATGATGACATACTTGTCTGTCAGCACGGGCGATGTTCCGTGGTCCCAGTAGAGCGTGTCTTTCCCAAATCGCTGGACAAGGTTCGTCTTCCATCGAACGGATCCATCCAGTTCGACAGCAGCCAGCGTACCACTCTTGAAGTACGCAAATATGCCCCTGCCATCGGTGATGGGAGAAGCATTGCTTCCAGAGCCGTTGCGGTGTCTACCCGCGTTCTCGTTGCCGAACGTCGTGCTCCACTGATTGTCCCCAGACCAGTCAATGGCGAGTATGGCGTCTTTCCCGTTCACTGGTGAGGTAAGATAGATGGTTCGGTTCAACACAATCGGAGTAGAACAGCCTTTGCCGGGCAGAGGAGTCCGCCAAAGTTCGTTCTTCGTGCCGAAGTGCGCGGGATACGTGCCGACCTCTGTACTGCCATTGTCGTCCGGCCCGCGCCATCGAGGCCAGTCTGCTTGGACATTGGTTCCTACATAGCTACTTGCCAAGAGTAAAACGAATGTCGTGGTTTGACAGGAGGTGATGGGCATGGCTGTTGATTCCGTGCTATTGGGTGCGAGAATCTGCATCACGCTTCAGAGCGATGCGACGTGTCTATCGGAGTGTACCACAAGGGGCACCGAGTTTGGGGCGGGATCTGAGAATGCTCAAGCTGCATACGCCAATGACTCAGTTCACGGCTTTGGATTCACGATTTCAGCACGTTGCCTTCGGCGGTGACCCCAGCAGACTCGTCCAGCGCGAAGGCCGACTCCGTTGTCGCACCGACTGAGTTCATCCCGACGAGATTACCGCGCCCCGTGCCGGTGAAACGAACCGCATGACGAGACTGCAGCTGTTCGCGCGTGTCGTGAATCGTACACCCGGTGATGCTGACGTCACTGCAGTCAATCGCGTCGACGCCGCACGGCACGCCGTCCAGCAACTGGCAGCCCGAGACGTTAATCCGTTTGGACGCGACCAGTTCCAACAGTGAAGCACCTGATGGTTGGCCATCGGGATGCTCATCCAAGATCGAACATCCGGTGACCGTGACATCCGACGATCGTACGATACGGATTCCCGTACCCATTCGCGGCGTGTGCCGCCGGAATGTATTCGTACCAACGTTGATTTGGCGTGAGTCTTCGATGAGCAGATTTCGATTGCCGCACGAATAGATACAGTTGCCACTGAGCGAGACGCCATAACAACCGGTCAGATGTATGTTGTTCTCTTGGCTGCCGATGATGTTGCCGGTAATAGACCATAGCCCGGGCGGGCGAGCCGAGCCGCCGGCCGCCTCTCGAACGCGGATGTTGCAGCCTCCTGGCGAAGAAGTGGCTTGAATCGTGTTGGAGGCAATGGTGATTTCGTTGACGCTTGATCCGGGCTCCGTCGTGTCCACGTAGATCTCGGCCGTTGGCTCGGGTTCGGTGTTGTGCGAAGCATGGTTATTGTATTCGATGTCGTTTCCCGTGATCTGCAAGTTGCGGATTTCCGAGCCTTCGATTCGTATTCCACCTAACCGGTTATAACCGATGTGGCAGTTGGAGATATTGATCTGATGCAGGTTGACATGGTCCAGGAAGATTCCTGCGCCCGTGTTGTCATAAATGTGGCAATGGCTGATCAGCACATTGCGATTCCGCTGAGTCAAGCGGATCCCATTGCGACAGCGGCGAACCAGGACGCCCTCGAAGATGGATTGCAGCGTCTGAATCAATTCGATGCCGTCCGCTTCCGGGTGAGCGCCTTCTATCTCGATGTTCTTGATCGTGGGCAACCGCTGCTTCGGGTAGACGTTTCCTTTCACTGAATTCGGATCGCCGGTCCCGCCGTGTGAACCGATCAGGCGAAACGCCGGACCTGGACCCGTCATCAGCACGCGCGCTGTGCCGCTGGTCCCATCAATCCCAATCGGGCCAGATTCATCGAGATTGATTTCGATCGGCGCCGTAATGCGATAACTGCCAGGAGGGAAATGTAGCACCCCGTCGCCGTCGCGGATCGCGTGGCGAATTGCTGTGGTGTCATCCGTTGTGCCGTCGCCCGTTGCTCCGAATCGTTGCACATTACTCATTGCGGTACCTCCCAGAGAGTGCTTTCGTTGTCCAATCAAAAGAATCGCAAGAACAACAACACCACGGTTCCTGACGTGAAAAATATCGCAAAGGTAAACGTCTTGAAGCCGCTTGGGCCTTGAGTCTGAAAAATGTAGATCGGGAATGCAATAACAAAAAGAAACACCAAGCTGAGCTTCATGAATATTCCGATTTTGTGCTTGCGCTCTTTGGCATCGATGTGACACCAGATGATCACTGGAATCAACACTGGCAGGCCTACAACATAATCTAGGACGCGATCATCTTCGGGCATGAAGTTGCGGATAACGGCGAGCGAAACATCGTAGGCAAGAAGGAAGATTAGAACGCGTCGCTTTCCAGTTGAGTAACCAAAGGCTCGATTGTCCACCTTATTCGACTTCAACTTGTCTTCGATCGCGGATACCATTCTTTGCGTCTCGCAAAAAGGTCAAGTGCCTGTGCATCTTAGCATAGACGGGTATTGGGCCTAGTGCTCGGTCAAGATCAAGAATTAGGGTTGTCGAGCCTGATTGTCGTGGTTCGCTCCGTGAACCCAACGTTTTGATCGCGGTGCGATCAACGGCTATCTCACCAGGCGACCATTCTTCTTCAACCATAAAATCAAAAAATGACACAGCACTAAGCAGTGTTCGATCTTTTATAGTCGTCTTTCGCTCCGCGAAAGGCGACAATCGGACAGTAATTCATCGAACGATCGTAAGCTGGAAACGATGTCGACGCAGAGATGTTCTCGAGTTACTTGCCTGGTCGAAATCTGCCGAATCAAAGCAACGAATAGATCAGGATTTGAATGACTAGCGCGATGGCAGCCCCTGTCTTCAGGTTTTCGTCCCAACGTTTAGCACCCGCCGGCGGAGTTGTCGCAGTTTGTGGGAGCCTGAGCACCCAAAAGAGCAACCCAACAAGACTCGCCACGAACAGGATTCGCACCAGCGATAACGGGATGGTTTGGAGGCTTTGGCGAAGCAGTTCACCAAACTGATGGAGAGGCGTCATGTCGCTGCTCCTTTCGCTTCTGTCGCAACCGCTTGGACGTCGGCGGCAGCGGCCGTCGATGCTTCGGAATGGCCGCCAAAGACGTACTGCAACTTGTCAGCCTCAACGGGGCCACTCAGCAGGCTCAGCACGACCAGCACGACGGCCGTTACGGCGAAAGCCCAGATGGAAAAGTAAAGAAACGGCTCCTGGATCTTGAACAGCGGTTCCAGCCCTAGCGCGCCGAAGACCGCAGGCTGATTCAACGCGTACAGTGAGATTGAAGTGGCGATGCCGGATAACAATGCAATCAGCGCAGCGTTGCCAGTTGCTCGTCGCCAGAGGATTCCGATCAGCAGAATGGCAAATGCGGGGCCTTGGAAGAAGGCCATCAGCGTTTGAAAGATGGCGTAGATGCCGGACGCTTCACTCATCGTGGTCAGCAGGAACGCAAAGCCAACTGCCCATGCCACAAGGCCGACTGTGGTGATGCGACCGATCGACAGCAGTTGCTGGTCTGTTACGTCTCGATTAATGAATGGCTTGTACAAGTCGTTCGAAACGAGCGTTGCTGCGGAATTCAAATACGAGTCGATGCTCGACATCAACGCCGCTAAAAACGCGGCGACAAAGAGACCTCGCAGTCCGGCTGGGAGCAGTTCACCCACGAGATTGGGGATGGCCGAGTCTCCGTCCTTCAGATCCGGCAGCAGGGCGACGGCGATGAGCCCAGGTACGGCAACAATCAGTGGGATTACGTTCTTCAGCAACGCTCCCCAGATGTACGACGCCCTGGCCTCGAACTCACTTCGTGCTCCAAGTGATCGTTGCACGATCGCCTGGTTACCTATCCAGTAGGCTGGGCTGAGTATCAGTGCCAGGCCGAAGTAAATACCAGGCCACGGGAAAGGAGTTTGCGTATCGGCTGGTAAGATCAATGACGTGCGTTCGGTCGTGGATGCCTCAGTCACGACGGTCATTTCAACGGTGTCTGAACGATCTTCAGACACTTTGGCCATTTCAACGGCGGCCGCGGCGTTTTCACGAACCTCGGCTTCGGCCAGGCGAGCCTTCAACTCACCAATGCCGCCGACCTTGATCAGTCCTAATACTAGTATCAACAAGCACCCGGCTATCATCACCGCGCACTGAATCGTGTCGGTGTAGACGACCGCCGCCAGGCCGCCAATAAACGTATAGCCTCCTACGAGAATTGCGGTCACGATGATGCACGCGGCT
This sequence comes from Pirellulaceae bacterium, assembly GCA_030744725.1. Taxonomy (GTDB): domain Bacteria; phylum Planctomycetota; class Planctomycetia; order Pirellulales; family Pirellulaceae; genus ARS98. Next base: position 18,549 of record JASLPZ010000062.1, on the reverse strand, counting down.
TCGTTCCAGCCGAAGACTGCCGACATCATCTTGGCGGATGCCAGCAGCATGATTCCCAAGTTGCAGGCCATGAACAGCAGCCAGCAAACGGCCATCACCGTGCGAACTCCTGCGTTGTAGCGACGTTCCAGAAACTCTGGAATGGTATAGACTCCGGCGCGGTAAAAGAACGGGATGAAGACAAACGCGCCGACAATCATCGCCGGGACGCAACCGATCCACTCGAAATTGGCCACTGCCAATCCGTGACTATATGCTGCACCGCCCACACCAATGATGTCAGTGCCGCCGATATCTGTAGCCACGAGCGACATCCCAATTGCCCACCACGGCAATCGCCGTCCACCCAGAAAGAAGTCCGTGCCGGTCTTCATTCGGATTCCTATTGTGACTCCGATCGCAATCGTGCCGAGTAAGTACAGCGCGATGATGAGATAGTCGGGGAGCGTTAACAGGTTTGTTGCGGCGAGAAACACGGCGGTTCGTTTTACTTCGGACGGTTCGTGAAGGCTGATGGATTCAGCTCGTCAGCTGCCTGCTTTCAAATCGGCCATCGATCGGGCACAATTCAGTGCTGCATCATGGCCAAGCCCCAACACCATACTGCGAAATCGAGGGAGATACGAATGTGGCAGCCTATGAGTTCATTGATAATTGTCAGTTTGAGAGTCGCGGCATTGGTATCAATTGTGGTGTACGCCGGGCTGTCAGGCGTTGTGACCGCCGATGATACCGTGCCGTCGACTCCACCGAAACTCACTGTCAAACGCTGCGTCGACTTCAAAGTGAGTGGAAATGGCGATGCGGAAGCATGGGAAAATGCCGAATGGATTTCGTTGACTCGTCGACCCAACGGGAAACACGACTATACGGCTCGTTTCAAGATGCTGTATTCGGCTAAAGGCGTGTATGTGCTTTTTGCTGGATCTGACCAGACCCTGACAGCTACGATGCAGGAAGATTTCTTACATTTGTGGAACGAAGATGTCTTCGAGTGTTTTTTTTGGACGGATGAAAAACACCCAGTCTACTTCGAGTACGAGATTTCACCTCTCGGTTATGAGCTGCCAATTCTAGTCCCAAATCTGGACGGGCGCTTCCTTGGCTGGAGACCATGGGATTACGAAGGTGATCGGAAGATTCAGAAGAGTGTGTCGGCAACGGGAGGCGAGAATACATCGATGTGCATCGTAACCGCATGGCGCGCCGAAGTATTTATCCCGTACGACTTATTGACGCCGTTGCGCAACGTGCCTCCGAAATCGGGCACGCGATGGCGAGCAAACTTCTATCGCGTCGACTACGATGACAAGAAGGTTACGGGCTGGGACTGGGCTCGCGTTGGGGCCAGCTTTCACGACTTCAAGAAGTTTGGCACCTTGGAATTCGAATGAGCGCACCGTGCAGTTACGAGCTGCTCGTGTGAACGCCTGCCCGTCGGTCGTTTGTCTTATTAAAAGGAACAGGGTCCTCCAATGAATGTAAGATCGATATTGAAGCGACTCGTTGTTGGTTGCGCCATGCTGGTGATCACCATCTGCGACGCTTTCGCCCAGAACGCCCCTGCGAAGTCCGATGCGTCGAAAGGCGACATTCGTGACCTCAAACTGCGTGACTGGGAACCGCGATCGATGCTGAAAACGAAAGTCACGCGAATCAACACGCCCGCGTTTTCCGTGATCGATGTCCACAATCATCTCGGCGGAGGTGCCAAGACGCTCACTGAAGAGCGAGTAAAGCGCTATCTGAGGGAAATGGATGACGCCGGAATTCGAACTGTTATCAATCTTGACGGTGGGTGGGATGACAAACTCAAGGAAACAGTTGCTGCACTTGACGATGCTCATCCCGGACGATTCTTGACCTTTGCCTTGATAGACCTCCGTGGCTTTGATCAGGACGACTGGACAGAACGCGAGACCGCTCGGCTGCGAAAGAGCTTTGAAGCCGGTGCCAAAGGGTTGAAGTTCCACAAGTCGCTCGGCCTCTTCTATCGAGACAGCCAGCGCAAGCTGCTTGCCATCGACGACCCGCGACTCGATCCGATCTGGGCACTATGCGGCCAGATGAACCGGCCAGTGATGATACACACGTCGGACCCAGCGGCGTTCTTCACTCCATTGGATCGCAATAACGAACGCTGGCACGAATTGAACAAACATCCCAACTGGCTTTTCCACGGTGACAACTTTCCGTCTCGCGACGAGCTGCTTGAACAACGCAATCGAGCCATCGCAAAACACCCGAAGACCACGTTCATCGGAGCGCACTTCGGCAACAACCCAGAAGACCTCGAAACGGTTGGGAAGTGGCTCGACAAATACCCGAACTTTTATGTCGACATTGATGCTCGCATTTCGGAGCTGGGGCGTCAGCCATACAGTTGCCGTCGCTTCTTCATCAAATATCAGGATCGCATCATGTTCGGCACCGACACGACTCCAAAAGCGGATGCATATCGTCTGTATTACCGCTTCCTGGAGACCGATGACGAGTACTTCGACACCGCCGAGTCCCATCACCGCCAAGGATTCTGGATGATCTACGGCATTTTTCTACCGGAGCCGGTGCTGGAGAAAATCTACTACGCCAACGCGACCCGTCTGTTGCAACTGTCCCCGATTCGCTAACTTCTGGGAATGCTCCAGGTGATGCGGATCAGTCCGTCTTAAACCCACGGCCTGACTTTACGGCCGTGCGATTCTGAAAGGCTCCCGAACGTGGGCTGTGGGCTGGTCGGGAGACCAGCCCACAACGTGTGGTGTGAGAAATCCACCGTGTTGTCGTACGCTCTCCTCCACTGGTGTTGTGGCATGGTCTCCCGGCCGTGCCGCGGTGTCGGATCACGACTCACCGATTGACCTTTCCTCCGGTCGGGAAACCGGCCCACAACGGGGTGTGTGCAAACGTGTGGTGTCTCTCAGAGTCCAAGTGCAGCTTCGATGAAAGGCCACATAATTGCCGGATAAAACTTGTGACCTTCTGCACCCCACTCGTGGCGAAAACGATCCGGGGCACCAGCGGACTGATAAATGGACCGCACGCGTGCCATCGCTCGTTCTACATCAGGATAGGAGTGCAAACCATCCTTGTGGCCATGGACAGCAAGCAACGGGCGAGGCGCCGTGAGGCCGCCGATATCCGTCATGTCGCCGAGCTTCACCTGCGCGCTTGGCACTAAGCAGCAGTCGCAGTGAAAAATGAAACCGCTTTCACTGGTGAACGACGAAAACGAACAACTCGGCACTGCCACCGTGATACGTTCATCCAACGCTGCGGCGTACACTGTCAGCACACCGCCGCCGGAGTTGCCCAGCAGCACGACTCTCTGTCGATCAATGTCCTTCAGTTCAACGAGTGCCCAATCGAGCAACCGTTGCACGTCCCACACCCGCTCGCCTACCGCCGTACGGCCGGCCAGCAAACAGTGAATCAACTGAGCTCGACATGGACGATCGCCGTGACGCCTTTTCAGGTCTGGGATATGTGTTGCTTCCGCCAGCCCACGCGTAGCGGGGACGAGCACGACGAAGCCGCGTCGTACAGCTTGAACTCCAGGATCGCCGTCCCTGGCCAGTGTCTTGTCGCGATGCGCTTCGTCTTTGTAGACACCCGCATAGCTGTTCCATCCGTCTGAATCGTGACCGTGCGCACAGATTGCCAGAGGTCGTGGTTGGCTTGCCTGTCCGACCGGTCTCAGCAGCCAGAACGGTATTGTCACGTTCGGTTCGGTTTGGATGTCGGCCCGCTGCCGCGTGTACCCATCTTCGGCTGTCACATGTCCCAGCTGTACGGTGGAGTTGTGCGCTTGTGTAGCCTCACGAATACGATTGAGCCCCAACAACAGGTGCAGTTCTTTCCGCGCCGCATCCTGCCATGCGGCAAAACCACCGGGAAAGTCCCTGCGAAATGAGAGCGTCCCCTTCATGCCGTTGGGAGGCTTTGCGTGCAACCGCCGCAGATAGGGCGCCGGTCGATCAGGATACTTGACAAACGCCTTCTGCAGGTCGCTCTGCGCCGCAGCATTGCCGGTCAAAGTACCCGCTGTCACCAGTACCAGGACACATTGACAGATGGTTTTCATGATGAGACTCGATTGTTGCAAGCAGGGAACTTGCGGGTTGAATGACTGCGATGCCCGACCCCGTCACCATTCGTCTAACGTCACCTCATTGAACAGTATCGAGCCTAAGCACCGGGATCATGGTACCATGCTCACGTCGTTTTGTTTAACGCCGATCCGAAAGTGCCAAATGTGAACGAGTTGCGGGCACTCTCGGCTGGTCGTCAAGAGAGGTGGCTTTCCCGTGGCAAATAGCCTTTGGATGGCTCCCCCTTGTCGGCGTGGCCAATTGAAAATCTGGATGGTATGGACCAACTGATCAATGGTACGTGTTCGTTTTTTCCGTCAGCTCTGTGTTGTCGTGCTGATCGCCTCGTCCGGCGCGATTGTTGCGACCGAAGTGGAGCATGTCTCAACTCAGGCTGCCGACGAACAACCTGACGTGCCGCATCCGGTGAATAATCCGGAAAGCACATTCATGCTCGATTTGCCCCGCGTCAGGAAGGAATCTAGGAAGAACAGCGATGCCCGCCTGGTGCAGATCCCTTCAGAGCACGCTGTTGTCAGCGATGTCCGCGATCGTGGTGGAACGTGGGTTCATCAGCACGCGTACTTGGTCCACCACGGCGGTCACTATTGGGCGATGTGGAGCGACGGGCCAGGTGTTCCGCGGACGGACGCGACACCCGCGCAGCATCGCAACATCGTGCCCGGACATGACCAGCCAGGTACACAAGTGTCGTTCGCGACAAGCGCGGACGGGTTGAACTGGAGCAAGCCTGACGATCTATCGGGTCCGCCGCGGATCGAAGGTTTCGGCTGGATTGCGCGTGGCTTCTGGGTCCGCGATGGCGAACTCCTGGCGCTGGCCACTCATTTCAATGCACCTGGATATCCCGGGGAAGGACTAAGCCTCGAAGCGTTCCATTGGGACGAGACACAGGGAAAATGGGTTGCGCATGGCACGGTCCGAGACGACGCCATGAACAATTTTCCGCCAAAGAAGCTGCCCAACGGTCAGTGGATGATGAGCCGACGCGACCACCGTCGGCAAGTTTCGGTGCTGGTCGGCGGTGTTGAAGCGTTTGATCGTTGGACGGTCCAACCACTGGCCAGCTATTCAAAAAAACAGCAACCTGAGGAACCGTACTGGTACGTCCTGCCTGACGGAAAGAACCTCGTTGGTTTGATTCGGGACAATGGCGGTTCGAAGCGATTATTGCGAACTTTTTCGACAGACAGTGGTCGAAGTTGGAGCAGAATTGTTACGACCAATTTTCCAGATGCCACCAGCAAGTTTTTCGCCGTACGCACTTCACGTGGCTACTATGCGCTCGTGTCCAACTCGAACCCGCGCCGCCGTGATCCGCTGACGTTAGCAATAAGCGTCGACGGTTTGGTCTACACGCATCTGTTCTACCTCGTCGGTGGCCGTCATGTCGACTACCCGCACATCATCGAACACGACAGTCATTTGCTGATCGCATTCTCGGGTGCTAAGCAGACCATGGAAGTAATCAAAGTGTCGCTAGCGGACGTGGATGATTTGATTGCTCAATGACGGACCCGTGGTGCTCTGTCAAGACTAAGAATTAGGGTTGTCGAGCCTGATTGTCGTGGTTCGCTCCGCGAACCAAAAGTTTTTATAGCGGAGCGATCAACGACTATATCGCCAGGCGACCATTCTTCTTCAACCCTAAGATCAAGAATTGATACAGCACTAGTCTTCCACCGCCACAATTTCGATTCCTGCCAGCGACGGTCTACCGGCGAGCGCCTTGAATGTGACTTCGATCGTATCGTTGATCGCAAGGCTGTCGAAGCTGCGGACGACGCCGTGACTGTTGCTGTCGGCTGCCTTGCGGATGTCGAATTTCTGTAAGACAGGCTTTCCCTGCAAGGCGACGTCAAATACACGATCTCCCTCTTCACCAGGTCCGAGATCGGAGAAAAACAGCTTGACGCGACACTCTTGGTTCGCCTTTGCCTGTCCCACACGAACTTTGATCGACGTCAGGCCTTCACAGCCCGAGGCAGCCACCCAAGGCAATTCGCCGTCAACGGTCAAGCTGTGCCCGCGGAAGTACTGGACGTTCTCGCCGGCAACGGAGATGTTGACCTTTGGTGACGGCCCGCCGACACTGGGATAGTCTAGCCACAGAGTTCCATTCCTGTCTTGGCGGTCGCCCGGAGCTCCCAGGTTCACACCCAGTCGATCGATCGGTCCGCTTGGTGCTTTGTACGCATTGTACGTCCAGACATCCGCATCAGGAGTGTGGACGAGAGCTAGTGACGTGAACAGGGAGTAATGACATATGCAACCGTGCGCAAAGTTGGGCGCGTTGAGCACACCGCCGGCTGGTATCAAGCTGTTGCGACAACCGGAACGGAATCCATTCAGGCGCCCTGTAGTGCCGCTTTCAAGATCGAGGAAGCCCGCCGTGCCGGCGCGAAACGTCAACATGTGTGGGCTGGCAACTGCATAGTTGCAGTGATGACCCGTCTTGGTGAATTCCCACGGTGTCGGCTGACCGGTCAGCGGATGATCCTTCATCAACTGTTTGCCGGTTTTCACGTCGTACGCCAAGCCAGGTCCGCGCTGATCGATAATACGGTCGTTCCACAGGATCACCTTATCCCACACACTTTCCGGGTGACCTACGAAACCTTTACCCTCCTGTTCTTTTTCCCAAAGCGGTTGTCCTGACTTGCCATCCCAGGCTTCCATTCCCTTCTTGTTGGAGGCCACCAGCACGCCATCTTGCGAAGAAACTCCCAGCCAGGTCACCGCACGGCTCGTCCCGCTCTGCCAAATCGGCTTCCCCGTGCGAATGTCGAGCGCCTTGAGGTACCCTGTCTCGCCGGTCTTGGGCGGAAGACCCCTGCGTTTCCAGGCGTCATGCAGCCCCTCCAAAATGCCGTCGTAGAAGAAAACCGTCTCGCGACCTAGAGCCGCAATCGGCGCGGTGTACTCAGCCTCGTGTCGCCAAACCTGAGCGCCCGTATTGCGGTCGATCGAGACGATTTCCTCGGGTTGATATTCGCCCTTTGCGTCGGGCAGAAAAACCGTGCAGATCAGCCGGTCCTCCCAGATGCGCATCGTCCCCCAACGGGCATCGGGGCGCTTTAATCGAAAAGTCGCTTGCGTCTCGCCGGTGGCGGGATTAATCTTCTCGCACTGATTGCCGTCCGAAAGATATACTGCATCATCGGCTGCCAAGAAGTGATAACCGACGCGAACTTTCTCAAAGTAGGTACCCTGGCGGCCCGGGCTGATTCCTTTCGGGAGCTTCTTCTTCCAAAGCACACGACCCGTGTAGATGTCGGCAGCCACAAAAACCTCGGGCCCCTGGAAGAACATGCGACCTTGGTTCACCGTCAAGCTTGGCGGCCAAAAGTGGCGATTAAAGAACAGCTCGCTGGCGGCAGCGGGTCCGCCGAACCAGAGCACACCAAGCGGTGCTTTGACGAGTCGGTCCTGAGACATCAGTGAGTTCGCGGGATCGCCGTACTCGTGCGTCCAGTCCGCGGCACCAGGAAGGTCCCCCGCCTTTGTTAATACGGTGAACGATTCTTGAAGCTGCAATTCGGCTTGGGTGATCTCGGACCGCTTGATTCGATCCTGCAATTCAGCGACGGAGTCCCCTTCCCGACCGAATATTGCCCGACCACCGTAAGGCCGGAGGCATCGATGAATCTGATCGACGAAAGCCAAATGCTTTGTCCAAGTTTCGGTCGATTCACAAACCGCGAGCGACATCACGTAGGGTGGTAGATTCGCTGTCGTTGGATCCGCCACAAGTGCCGATAGGCGAGTGCCGTAAAGTCCCATGGCGTCGTAACGCTGCCGCAGTGCATTGATTCGTGATTCCGATGGATCAAGCACGACCACGTGCATTTCCGACTGACGCACAATCTCATTGATAATCCCCTCACTGTCCGCTCCCACGACCAGGCAGTATCCACCTGTGTCGTCGTTCTTGCCGAGCCAGTCGGCCACGCGATCCGCCCAGTCCGATGCGCCAGGCTTTGGGCGTTCATTCCTTTGCGTTACCGACGCGCCCGTAGACTGGGTACCAAAGCAATGGATCTGACCTTCGCGCGTGGTGACAAACAGCTTTCCGTCGGCGGCAATCATCCGGCTTGGACTGCCGGCTATGTCCGCCGTCCACGCAACCGCAGGCTTCGCGTCATCGCCGATCTTGACCGCCAGCACCTTGTTGCCGTGGAAACCGTAGAACGTGTTGCCGGCGCTAAGCTCGACCGATAAGATCGCGTCTTCGGGTTGCTTTGTCGCGACGGAGAGAGCCTTGGCCGTCAGAGTCCACAACGGTTTGAGCACTTTGTCCTTGGTTATTTTTCCCTTACGGTCCTTCTTCTCGACAAGCTGTGGATCCGCGAGGTCATAGGCGACGAGATTGCCTTGCCATGTCCCAACAACGGACGTGCGCGTGGAGATCGGCCGGTGGGCTGCGTTGGGAAGCAGCTTCTTCGCTGGCACGTCATAAATGCGGTCGCCGTGCAGCAGGTAGTCGCCTTCGGCGGTCACATGATAGTCAGTCTTGCCACGTGATTGGTAGTTCAGGCTGACAAACTTGCCGGAAGCGATTTCGAAGCCAGTGGCTTTGTCTCGTCCGGACGGAACGAACACACGGCCACCCTCCGTTGCCAGATAGCCTTGCGGTGTGACCTCGTCGGGCAACATCACGGCATGTGGTTGCGGTGCTTGCTCGTCGGTCTTTACCGCAAAGAGTTGTGTCCCTTCGAACGGCCAGACTCCGGCCGTGAAGTAGATGGTTTTGTCAGCGAGTACGGGGCCACCTCGGATTGGCCACGCGGAGGTGAACCGCTCGTTCCCAATGACTCGACGATCGGACGGCGCGGCACGAAACTTCCATGCGAGACTTCCATCTTTGGCCTGCAAGCAATAGAAGAAACCATCGTCGGCGCCAAAGTAAACGCGCCTGTTGACAGCGATGGGAGCGAAGCGGATAGGCGCATCGGCAAAGAACCGCCAGCGTTGTTTGCCGTTCTCGGTATTTATCGCGGTGAGTGAGTCGTTGCGGCTCGACGCGACGAATAACGTCTTCCCAGCCACAATCGGTTCCAGTGATGCATCGAAGTACAGTCGAGCGTCCTCCGGCCATGCGATGCGCGGCGCGGATTGTTGAGTCGACCACTGCAGGTGCAAAGTCGTGGGAAGCTGCTCGGACGTCGACGCGTTACGACGGCCGTCGTAACGCCAGGTCGGCCAGTCCTCGGCCGTAATGGAGCGTGATGTGAGCAAGACGGTAATTGCTGCAGCCACGAAACAGAGACTTGAAAATCGACTCATGGGTTCCTCGCAGACTCGATGGTTGGTCTGGCAGTCACATCCAGTGACACGCCGAATGGTCGCTTCTAACAGACGACATGATAATACGGTAGCCACCACGTCACAAATTCACAACTTATTGTAGGCCAGAACTGCGCTGCACTTGCTCCGACCTGCTTGGTTGAAACTCGATAAATCCACAGCCAAGAGCTTCGAGGAATAGGGGGTTACCATGGGGAGTTTGCGCGCCAGAGACAAAGCCCGGTGCTTTGTCAAGACTAAGAATTAGGGTTGTCGAGCCTGATAGTCGCGGTTCACTCCGCGAACCAAACGTCTTGATCGCGAAGCGATTAACGACTATCTCGCCAGGCGAGCATTCTTCTTCAACCCTAGAATCAAAAAATGATATAGCATTAATCGATACTTGCTATGGTGACCTTGATGAAACTGTTTGCTGGAATATCAACTCGGACGCTGAGCACAACCGCGCGGCCGTCGTCGCTCGGGACTTGAGATTTCAGACGGCCGCCGGTGACGCCGTAGTTGCCGACCGGGACGAGAAACGTCACTCGCCCGTTTGGGTACGCGTCCGCGAGCCGATTGGTGACGGTTGCGGTGTTGGTAGTCTGCTTTCCGTCGTTGAGATGGCTAAACGAAACGTCCAACGGCGCGGGAGAGTCGCGGCCAAATGGGATTGGTGCCGTTTCATGGCCGTTGTAGGTGCATGACTCGACCTCGTTCTCTCGAAATCGAACAACACGGAAACTCTCAGAGTTGGTTTTACCGATGCGGCGTGTCGGCGTCGCTCCAAGGTCCATGACTTTCTTCCCAATGCCATGGGCGTCGTGAATCATGCGGACCTGATGGCGGTCAAGCAGATCAAGCGGTGCATTGCCCTCAAAGGCGTTGATCACACGGATGGCGGTGTTTGGGCGGGAGGCAAGATGAGCCTGGGCGCGCGACCGGTCGGCGTGCCACGGATGGCCGAAGTTCAAGACGCTGACGTGAGGCCCCACGTCGATCAAGCCGACGGGGTCTCCGTACCAGGCTTCGTGGCCGGGAAACTGATGGTTCCCGAAATTGATAACATAGGGCATGTCGAGCCCCGCGAGTGCCCCCGATAGATACGCCGGATTGCAAGCGGTGCTGCAGAGGACGATGTCGGGAGCCAGCAGGTTGGTGATCTCGACGAGGCGTTCGAGATACTCGGCCTGGTACTGCCCAGATGTGTCAAGATGCCCAAACGTGACGAAAACAGGGTCCTTGGGATATTCGCCCAACACGTGGACGCTACGAGGCGAGCGACAGAATCCCGTCCGACGACCGCCTGTTACTTGCACGGTCAAATCGTAGGCACCGGGCGGTATGTCGTCAGGTAACGACACAACGACTTCGCGATCATAGTAAAACGCGGCAGATTCGTCCTCCTTGAATTCGACGACTCGCGATATGAACGCCGGACCGATTTTTCGCGTGAGTGTTACCTCATCGATGGTCGCTTCAAAGCCAAGGAAGCGAGCTCGAAATGTCTCACCAGGCTGGCGAATTGCTGGCTGATTCAACATCGGGAACCGAAACCGCTGTCTGACGGTGGAGGCACATCGTTGGAGATAGATCGGAGCCAGTTCGGTTGGCTTGCCCGCTTCGATGCTGAACATTTCTGTGTGAGCGGTTTGCCAGCCGGACGTCCGGATCTCCAGCGAGTACTCGCTACCAGGCGGCAGACCTGCCAATGAACACTGTCCGGTCATCCAGTTTCTCACGAGTGTGTTTCTAACAATCGTATCGCCGCGCCGCAGGATCGCTCGACAATCAACCAGATGTGTGTTCTCTTCACCGCTCACATGAAAACGAAGTTCTCCGCGAGGATGGTCCCATGTCCATAGTGACTCGATCCGGCATCCAGCAAGCTCACCATCACGACGATGTTCAATCCGCACTTGGTGCGGCCCCGGTGTCAGACCCTCGGCCAGCAAGATCTCACGCGGCAGCGAGCGAGGCGTAAGCGACCGCTCAGGCCCTCCATCGACGGACACAATGAGTGAACCGAGATTGGGTGCTCCGTAGGCCGGCACGTTGTGGCCTCCCAGACGAACAGCAACGGCAGTCCCTTCAAATGCGAATTCCAGTGCGGCCTTATCATCGTCCGTTTGAAGAGAGGCGGCGGCCGCGAAACGAAATCGGTGCTCACGCCAGCTTCCCAGCCTTTTGACCTGTTTGTCGTCGAGTGCTGATACCGCCTGCGTAGCACTGTCCTGGCCGTTTCTGACATCAGTCTTGGTAGTGCCAGCGTCTTGAGCGTCCGGCTGTTCGGCTTGTGCCGAAACGCACGCCGCGACAACGGCGATGGCAAGTACGACGGTGCGGATCATGAACCGCTCCTCTGTGATCGAATGATTCCCAGTTGTTCGCTTGCCGTGGCGGTAAAGCCCAGACACATGGATATCAAAAAGTTGCAATGGGATTCAAAGGCGAGCCCGTACCGCCTTGCACTGGGATGGGCGACGCCGTAATGAGGAACTCCCAGCGCCCGGATTTGTCGCACTTCTCGCCTAGTGCTTCCAGATCGCAATTGTCAAAGATGTGGATTCCCATGGCGTTGAGCGTCAACAGGTGAATTGGGTGTGATATTCCGGGAATGCCGGACGGAATGACGTCCATGGCCGCGTCGCTCCCGACCATGGCGACATCTCGCTCATGTATCCATTTGGCACACGAGGCATGGAGGCCCGCCACGCCTTCCTCTTGCACGCTCCAGGGACCTTTCGCCTTTCGTCTTGCCCAACGCCCCGTACGGAAGATCACGATGTCGCCACTCTTGACTTTGACGCCGGCACGATTCTCCCACGCCGTCAGTTCTTCTGGGTAAATGGGTGTTGCCGGTTCGATGTAAGGGACACCTCGCAATCTTGGGATGTCGATTAAGACGCCTCGCGTAAAGATACCTTGTTTTAGATTGTGGATACTGAGCTTATTTGCTCCCTCGCTTGTGATCTCTTTGGCGGGGAAGCCGTTGTACGTTTTGCCTTGGTAAATCAAATGGCAGAGTGAATCGATGTGTGTGTGTGCGAGGCCGTGATAGCTGACACTGTAGTTATCCATGGCCCACTGATTTCCTGGTTCGTTACCTGTCTTCAGCATCTGCTGAACGAAGGGAAACGCGTTATCAGCGGCCACTTGCTCTTCGGGAATCCGTGCGAGCGAAACCGAGACGCCTTCCACAACAAGCCTCGCTGCCGATTTACGCTTTTCGGGCGTGATCAAGTTCAATGTGCCGAGTTGATCGTCCTTTCCCCACCGTCCCCAGTTGGACAGTTCCGTGAATAGCCGCTCGACATCGCCCAATGTCATCTTCTGCCGCGACTGTGCGTGCGACTCACAGCACGGCAACAGGAACTGAAACCCCAATATCAACACAAAGGTGTGAAGAGCGATCAGGTTTTTCGGTCGGCGGCTTCTCATGATTGATGCTCCTGGTTTCTTACTACATCCCATTCAAGACCCGATGACAATGCGTATGGCCATCGAAGGATTCCGTGCGGAGTTTATTCTAAGATTCTAAGATGTCGTGCCATGCTGAAACAAGCGGCTGTTGGAATATCGGTTGCGTTTGCCATGACGCAAACAACCAGTGCGCATTACAATTTGGTTGCAGCCGCAGCCGTTCTATTTTGACGGCCGTCGAGACGACCGATGTACAGTTGTTTGTCGGTGAGCATTTTATTAGTGAAGCAGGGCGGCCGTTTCAGCGGGAAAAGACGAGAGCCGTACCTGGTGGAAAATCGATTGCTGGGTGAGAGGTTTCTGGGAGCACTTCGTTGCCGGATTGAAGCGGTTGTGCGCGGACGACGAATGCACGGACAGAAGCCAGGATTCGTCAAACGCCGATAAAAGGTTGCCGCTTCGGATTTCGGCCTGGTATCCTGACCAGTTCGTAAGGAATTTCAGTGACCAGGCGTTGAGCGTTGAGCGTGAGCGGGCGATCACGCCGTCCCTGAAAGAATTGTTCAACGCGCCCGCCGCATTAACTTGACGTTCGCTGGCACAGACGGCTTGTACACATGGAACTGTCGCGCGAGCACAAAAATGACTTCGACTGAGTAACCCGCCAAGGTACAATTGGCACTGATTGATGAATGCGGGCTCTACTACGATCAGACTGATCGCCAGCCGTCACATTATTTGACAACGCGTATTGCCCCACAGTGGTACGTGACCGAGTGGTAGCCGGATAGATCGAAATTCGTCTTCGTTTTTAGTCCCTACAGTGTGGTGACAAATGATGAGAAATGTGAAAGCGGCAGCATTCGCCATTACGGCAGTCACTTTTTACTGTTCGATCGCTAGCGCGCAGGAGACTGTTCCCACCGACGTTTTTGTTGAAGTCCCAGCGGTGGCACCGTTCACCTGGACAAAGTTCAACGGGCGGCTGATAGCACTCGGAGGGGCCTCTCCAAAGCGGATCATTGACAGATTCGCACCCGGGTTGCCCGTCGTTGGTGTGCGTCATTTGCCGCCAGATGTCCGTTTCAACATCGACTTATCAGACACGGCTTTCACGCGCGACACGCTCTTATCTGGGCTTGGGAAGAAGCTCGGCTTGGAAATCACGATCCGCGACGTCATGTCCGATTTCATTGTCGTTCGCAACCAGGCGATTGGCGTGCCGAAGTCGTGGGAACGCTCATCGAGGGACACGGAGGGTGAGATTCGCCAAGTTGACGAACGCGACGGCCTATACCAGGCGACACAGACTAGCATGACATTGTTAGTTGGATTCCTTACCGATCACGAAAACCGGCCTATTCTGAATCAGTGTGCACTTCGGGAACGATACAACTTCAGCTTCACATTTGCAGATCAGGATGTCTTCGCGTTGTTGAAGTCCTTTGGATTCGAAGTGAAGATGGAGAAGCGAAAGGCGGAGGCGATAGTGATCCAAAGACCAAACGCCAAGGACTAACTGATCGCTGGACCGAGCGGCCGATCTGGTGGCAATCAAATGGAACGCTGATTGGCGGCTGCCGGTCAGCTGAAACGTTCATCGAAATCATGGGCCTTGACGCAGTTGAACTCGTGATGGACGTCGAGGATCACTTCGGCATCACAATTGCTGATGGTGAGGCTGAGCACATACGCACCGTCGGCGATCTCGTGGCGTTGATTCATGGCCGAATCGTCGCAGGGTCGTCGCCTCAATGCCTCGCTTTGCCCGCTTTCCTTTCGCTCCGCGCTTTGGTCCGCGATGTTGTGGCCGATCAAGCCGTCAAAATGAAGCCGAGCCACGCGATTATCGATCATCTGTCGGCGATGGAGCGCAGGCAACTTTGGCTACGTCTGCCTGAATTGCTGCGTACCACACCACGATCGCTGCGTCGGCCCAAGCCTGTCCGTATCGTCCTCGCGTCTATTTCGGCAGCTCTCGTGGTTCTCGCGGTGGCTCTAGGGGTGATCGACTGGGCCATTCTGCCGCTGACGTTCTTCATCGCTTTCGCCTTGGTGATTCTGCTATATCTCATGACTGCACGGCTTTGTATCGTGCCTCCCGATGGTTTCGCTACGTTGGGCGATATCACGCTCAAGATTGTTGGTTTATCCGCTGCTGTTAGGAATCGCGATCTGCCGGATGACCGCTCCATCTTGGATGAAATTGCGCCAATAGTCGCTGAGAATCTCGGCGTTGATCGCGACGAAGTTGTCTTGAACGCTCGCTTCGTGGAAGATCTAGGGATGGGCTGACAAATAGCCACGGCATCCACTGGAGCGGTGGTTGGTACGTGTCCAGAAATCGAGGCTCACTGGCCGCCGTCCAATGATGACAAACGTCAGTCGCCCCAAGAAACAGAAAACGGTTCTTGACATCGTTTCCTACCCTTACTTTTCGGGAATCTGTACGAGCGATACCGAAACACCTTCGACAACAAGCTTGCCACATCCCATTCAAGACACGATAACATTGTGCATGGTCATCGAAAACTTCTATATGGAGTTCATTTAAGGAGCCGAGTAATGCTGAAACAGGCCACAATCGGAATGTTGGTTGTGTTTGCAACGACACAGACAATCAGCGCACATGACTATTGGTTGCAGCCGCAGCGGTTCTTTTTGGCGGCGGGCGAGACGACCCATGTACAGTTGTTTGTCGGTGACCATTTTATCAGTGAAGCAGAGCGGCCGTTTCAGCGGAATAAGACCGGAGTCTTTCAGATCGTTTCAGAGCATAAATCACGCGACCTGAAAGCCACGGCAAGAGACGGCCAGAAACCTGTCTGCAAAATCGCTCCTGGGCGCGCCGGTAATCACCTGATCGTGATGCAGCGCGACTGGAGCCACATCGAGATCGAGGCGGTCAAGTTCAACAACTACCTGGAACATGAAGGACTGATCGCAATTCTCGAGATGCGACGCGTGGCAGGCGAGGATACAGCCGTGGGACGCGAACGTTATCGTCGCTATCTAAAGGCGCTGATTCAAGTCGGCGACAAATCCGACGATACTTATGCGCGAAAGATGGGACACCGCTTGGAAATCGTGCCGGGTGCTAACCCGACAACTCGCAAGAAAGGAGACCGACTTACCGTGTCCGTACTGTTCGAAGGCCAACCGCTCCGTGGAGCGTCGGTTACTGCCTACAATCGGCAGGCCGACAGTACGAAGACCCAGGAAGGCAGAACAAACGATCAGGGCCAGGTAAACTTCAAGCTCGACCGATCGGGGCTCTGGTTGATTCGGCTCGTCCACATGCAGCGCGCAAAGAACGTCAGCGGAATCGATTGGGAGAGCTTTTGGGCCGCCTATTCATTCCAGATGAAGTGAAAGATGGATTGCATGTCAACGCTCGCAGCTACCGGTAGTCGGCGCCGGTTAGGCTGTTGAGCACCGACTGCTGCCAGGCACGAAGTTGCTGCTCAAGTTTCTTGGCGATCTCCGGCTTGGTATCGATGAGGTTTGTTGTTTCGGTTTGGTCGTGGCGCAGGTTGAACAGCTCTCGCGTCGACTCACTTCCTCGTTGCCCATCGACGACGAGCTTATAGTCGTGGTCCAGAATGGACCTGGGACCGACAAAGTCCTCCGCGGTGATGCGAGGGTGGTGCAAACTGCGGAAGTTGCGGGTCAGGCGACCGTCCATCTGTTTAACCAACGGAGTGGTTCCCTGTTGATCTTTGGCATCGAGATAGGGTCTAAACCCACTTTGGGTTTCATGCCGCGTGTCGTAGTTCCAGAAGCAGATCGGGCCGGGCCTCTGTGCCATTTGGCCATCGATCAATGGTTTTAGACTGATACCATCGAGCGGCCGATCCGGCAGCGGCTGGCCGACCAGGTCACAGATCGTGGGTAGAATGTCGCTAGTCACTGCGCTGACGTCGGTTACGCGCGGCTTGGGAATCCGAGCGGGCCATTCGATGATGCCCGGTACTCGTACGCCGCCTTCATACAGTAGACCTTTTTGACCGCGGAAAGGAGTCGCGAGGCGGCCGCTGGACGGGACTCCATTGTCGCCGCAATACCAAAGCAGCGTGTTTTGGCGAAGGCCTTGGTTGGTGAGGTACTGCCGCAATTGGCCGATTGCACGGTCCATTGCCGTGATTTCGGCAAACCGCTCTTGAAGCACTTTATCGAAGCGCCGCTTGACGGGACGTCCGGTCTCCATGCTGGTGAGCTTGACGGTGCGCTCGCCATAGCTCTCGGGCAATTCGTTGTAGAGTGCGAGGTCCTTTGCTAGACCGCTGTACGGCTCGTGCGGCGAGCCAAACCAGACAACCGCGAAGAACGGCTGCTTGTTCTTCTGAGCCGTGCCGATGAAGCGAATCGTTTCGTCGATGATGATCTCCGATCCTTCGCCTTGGAATCGCTCAGGTGGCCCGCCATTGCGCGAGAGATGCGGATTCATCTCGAAGAAATTGTCGTGAGAAAGCCACTCGTGGAAGCCCATCGCGCCTGGATTGGTGGGCGAATCGGCCTTTACGGGGCCCAAATGCCATTTGCCGAACTGGCCGCACCTGTAGCCCGCCTTGCCGAGAATCTGCGCAATGCTGATCTCTTCCGGGCGAATGGACCAGTTGGGCGCGAACGTCCCGTAGCGATTCGGGTGGCGGCCGGTGATCACACTACCACGCGTGGGCGAGCAGACGGGGGATGCCGAGTAGAAGCGATCCACGCGGAGGCCCGTGGCAGCCATCTCGTCAAGCACTGGCGTCCGCAGGTGAGGGTGCCCGTTGTACGCCGTTTCGTCCCAGCCGTGATCGTCGCCCATACACAGGATGATGTTCGGTCGCTCGTCGGCCAGTGCCACAGCGCAGGTACCTGCCAGGGCAAAGGCAAGTCCGGCGGAGCGCAACGCGAACGGCAATCGTATGATCGGATGACTCATGGACCTTGACTCCTCTGGACTTGGCGGGGTTAATGGCCAAAGCAAATCTGGGCTAGTGCGTGTCGCACATGCGTGCAGCGTGCGCGGTGCTTTGTTCTCAGGCTTCAAATGCTGTAAATCCGCAACACCTACACCGAATGCGCTCAAATGGCGATCGCAAATATGGCCTTGACCATTCTACTGTCTCGAAGCCGTGCGATCAGCCCGAGGCAACTTTCCGTGTGAAGGACCATCTCAATGCCAATTCCCAGTTCGGATCCGATCATCAATGCGCCGCTCGTGACTCCATTCGATTCCGCGGACCGAGTTGATCTCGATGCCGTGGCTCGGAACGTCCAACGCTGGCTGGAGACGCCGCTCGATGGTTTCTTGGTTGGGTCGGTGACTGGAGAAGAGCTGTTTCTCAGTGAAGATGAAAAGCTCGCTATCGCACGAACAGTCGGGCAGACGCTCGACGGAAACCGATACCTGATGGGTGGGATCGACTGTCCATCAGTGACCGAGACGCTGAGACGCGCCGAGGCGTTCGCGAATGTTGGTGCCGAATTGGTTCGCATCCGCCTGCCACGATGTGAATCTACGGTCGCCGTTTATTTCGAGCAAGTCTTGCCCCGTTGCCCCGTTCCCGTACTGCTGATGCACCAGAGCATACCGGAACGATTCGGACTCGCCGGCCCTCCCGCTGCGACGCCGGAGGTCATTGGCCGTGTCGCAGGAATGGACAACGTGTTTGGGTACGTGACGGATCACGATGTCCGCTTTGAAGCCCGCGTGCGATGGCACGTTCCTGCCGACCGGAGA
>JASLPZ010000629.1:0-626 GCA_030744725.1 Pirellulaceae bacterium | reverse complement strand
ACATATCATAGCTGATGTGATATTCTTGCCCATGAACCGAGGCAGCTCCCACAACGTAAGCCAACGATGGTATTTTGGTACCATCGTGCGGCCACGTTGTACAAAAAGCATGAAAATCCTTGGAATTTTAGCATCTTTTTGCATATTAGCGCTTTTGGGATTAGCTCGGGGTCTGACAAGGGCCCGTTTGCAAGATTTGAGTTCGGATCTCGCCAAAAAAGCAAGAATCCGGGGGTGAGCATGTTCCAAATGCCGCGAATAAAAATCCCAAGATAAGACACCAGAATCGCGGGATTTCAAACAAGTTTTTGCACTTTTGGCAGCCCACGAGTATTTTCACGATGGTTTCTGAAAACCGCGAAAAGTGCGCAAAAAGTGATCGGCTTTCTGGTCGAGGTTAGGGCGAACGGGCGCCAGGATATCGCACCGCCGCCAGCCCAGGACCTGAAAAAACCTGGTTCGGCAAAATCCCGACCTATTCATGGCAATGTTCCACATCTTATCCCCTCCTACAGTGCGGACGGAAACTATTTTTCTTTTTCAGGGTCCCGCGGCGCCGGTCGAATTATTAGTTAAACGTGCTCGGGGAATACATAAATCAATGGAATAACGCGACATTTTTTCAG
>JASLPZ010000628.1:0-630 GCA_030744725.1 Pirellulaceae bacterium | reverse complement strand
CCGGCAGCGACTTTTGGTAGTGCCAAAGTTGCGAGCCCGTCTTGCAATCGATCGCGTAGGCGTGGTTCCACGGCGTCGTGATGTACATGATGCCGTCAACCACCAAGGGCGTGCATTCAAAGCCGTCCAGCACACCCGTCTGAAACGTCCAGACCGGCAACAGATCTGAGACGTTGTCTTTGTTGATCTGATCGAGCCCGCTGTAACGCTGGCTGTTGTAGGTGCGACCGTACATCAACCAATTGGCGTTGTTGTCTTGAGCCGTCAAGAGGTCCTCATCATCGACGGCCCCCACCGGTTCAACATCATCGATGGCAACGGCGAATGGTACGCGTGATGCGTACGTCGCAGACTCTTCTTTTGGCGCGGGCTCAGATTCCGTGCCAGGCTCGGTTTCCGGCGACCTTTCAGAACCGTCCGGTTCGGCCTCTGCCGTCTCTTGGTTCGCCTCGGCTTGTTCCTCGGAATTCTTCTTTAGCTTTTCCAGTTCCTGACGTAATTGCTCTGCTTCCGCTTCCGCAGCTCGCGCCTCCTCTGACGCCGCCTCAGCCTGCTGCCGGGCTTGCTCGGCCACTTGTTGGCCGCAACCGGAGACTCCCACGAACAACGCGATGAACAACAGCGGCGTGA
>JASLPZ010000627.1:314-631 GCA_030744725.1 Pirellulaceae bacterium | reverse complement strand
GATCGTAAGTCGTTGCCCAAAAAGACTCCCGACCCCTTCTTGGTCAACACCATTGAACGGTTTTGCGATTTCCCGGAACTGTGTTCTGCTTGTTCCGCCCTACCTGGTTGAAACTCAATAGAATCACAGGCTGATCGGATTAGTTTTCTGCGCGTGTTTGATCGTAGTAGGCACTCTGTGCACCTTAGCGTCGGACGGCACACGGAGTGTGCCTGCTACTTTGGTTACGGTCGGGCCGCGGTAGGCCAGAGTGTTTCGAGCAGGTCGACGGTGCGATCCGTTAGCACTTGCCCGCCTTCCGAGCCAACTTCGTTGCT
>JASLPZ010000627.1:0-304 GCA_030744725.1 Pirellulaceae bacterium | reverse complement strand
CTCTCGACGATCGCACTGTAGCCACCACCGCGAGCGGCGCGCGCCGTTGGAATGTACGAACCCGGGCCGCACAGTTGAATGATGAATGTCTGCAGTGCCGGGCTGCGGGCTTTCATCTGGATGCCGAATTCGGTGAACAACTCGAAGTCGTTGGTCGCGATGGCCACATCGCCAATCCGGATTGCGTGCAGTTCCATCCGGTACGGCTTCACCTGCCCAGCCTGTTGCCGCTGGTAACGGTCGACGACGGCTTGTTCCCACAGCATGCGGCGTCGGTTGCGAGTGTTCTTGGCCAGCTCGGCGA
>JASLPZ010000626.1:0-632 GCA_030744725.1 Pirellulaceae bacterium | reverse complement strand
CCGAATTGCTTCCGCGACGAAGCGGGCCGCGACGGCCGAATGGCAGTGGTAGTCCTTATCCTGACACTGCTGCACGAAAAGCGATGTGTGCTTCGAATCGACGAACTCGTACCGTGCGACGTGATTGCCGTTGACAACCTTCGGAGCCCGCCACATAGAAATGGTCAAACGAACCGGCTGCGGTGTACTGCGCCGATCGTCGATCTCCACTGCAAGCACGTCGCTCGCCGCTGACACAATACACCGAACATGCACGCCTTCACCCGCAACGGTTGCTTCGGCATCATAGAGTGAAAGCCGCTGCTTGAACGCCTCGCCGACCTTGAACGGTTGGCCGCCAACGTCGATGGCGATTCCCGCGCAAGCGCCGCAATAGTCGGTTGGACCAAACTGAGCCCCGGTATGCTTACTGTTCACCGCGAAGACATCGTTGCGGTTGATCTGAAAGTGAACGGTGCTTGCCGAGGTCCAGACAAGAGTCCCCATCCTGCCGTTGCCGATCGGCAGCCCTTCGACGGGTGTTTTCGCGGGAGTCTCATAAATCAGGTCTGCTCGTGAGACCAGGCCTCGGTGATCGACCTTCAACAACGAAGCGTCACCGGCCGCTGCCAGATTCGTAAGACCCCATACGA
>JASLPZ010000625.1:295-633 GCA_030744725.1 Pirellulaceae bacterium | reverse complement strand
TTGATTAATTATATAATAATTCATAGATGAATTTTAATCAAGCTATATAATACGAAAACAGACAAAACAGGTGGGGGATACGGTGGGGGAACTATAAAATACGAAAATATTTGATTTCGTACTTTACCTCTTATATGTTGAAATTATTGATTATTATATGGTGGCCAGAGCAAGAATCGAACTTGCGACACACGGATTTTCAGTCCGTTGCTCTACCAACTGAGCTATCTGGCCTTTTTTGCAGGAAAGTCTTTGGGAGGACTTTTCGAAATATATTCACGAGAATTTGGGTTTAGCCTGGTGCCGTAGGGGAGACTCGAACTCCCACGTCCAAAGAA
>JASLPZ010000625.1:0-285 GCA_030744725.1 Pirellulaceae bacterium | reverse complement strand
TACGGCCTCATTCACGACTCATTTATGCTATCTTACTGCACAAAAACTAGCAACTATTTTGTGCAGTCAAGTTAAACTTGAGCCTGCTTTGCTCAAGATATAAACTAAAATTGACCGTCCTTAAAATAGCTTAAAATTCACCCAGCGTCTAAATCAGGAATTCAGGAGTTAATATCAAATCCAGAAGCTGTTTTGGTGAACTGACATTTCGGCCGTTGGGAGAAATCTTAATGATATTAGTGTTATCACTTAGACAACAATTCTCGATTATCTAGAAGTGAGGTG
>JASLPZ010000624.1:0-634 GCA_030744725.1 Pirellulaceae bacterium | reverse complement strand
GGGTCGTAGGTTCGAATCCTACAGGGTGTACTTGCTGTCAGTGGCTGAGATATTCCGTCTTGCGGAAGCGCTTTTTGAGGGCATTATTGCCCGGCGTTGACGAGAGTGGCGGAATTGGCAGACGCGCTAGATTTAGGATCTAGTCCCGAAAGGACATGGGGGTTCGAGTCCCCCCTCTCGTACTATTGATATATGAAGACAGGAAGGTTCGCCTGTTTATGAATTTTTCGCGGGTGTAGCTCAGTTGGAAGAGCGACAGCTTGCCATGCTGTAGGTCGTGGGTTCGAATCCCATCACCCGCTCTAAACGCCCGGCCAGATGTGCCGGGCGTCATCATTTCCGGACATATTGGCCCTCTCCGCACCCAACAGGGGCATAGACCCATGGCAGAAGATACCGAAACCAAGGAAGTCGAAGAAACCGAAGATCAAGGTGCCTCCACAGAGGAAGCTGAAGCTTCCGAACAGGAAGCCTCCACAGAGGAAGCTGAAGCTTCCGAACATGATCACGACCACGACCATGATCACGATCATGAAGGTGAGGATGAATTTGATGTCTCTTATGACATTGAAGACATTGGCGCCTGCCACAAGAAATTCACGGTCACCATCCCATCAGGCGATGCGAACAAAAC
>JASLPZ010000623.1:0-637 GCA_030744725.1 Pirellulaceae bacterium | reverse complement strand
AGCTCAGTTGGTTAGAGCGCGTCGCTGATAACGACGAGGTCCATGGTTCGAATCCATGTACGCCCACTTTTTCTAAATACCGCCGAAATCATGTTTTAGATTACCTGCCGATGGTCGGCAGTGCGGCCTGAAGTTTCTACGAAATCCGGTAGTCTACCGGATTCGGTGAAATGGAGGTTGCACCCATGCCGACTTCATCCTCTTCTCGCGTCCCTTCCTACCGTCGCCACAAGCCCACGAATCAGGCCGTCGTCACGATCAACGGCCAGGATATCTACCTGGGCAAGTGGAACACCGGGGCCAGCAAGGCCGAATACGACCGCCTGATTGCCGAATTCCTGGCCAACGGCCGGCGACTGCCCGATTCAAACGACCGGACGGTGGTTGAACTGCTGGCGGCGTACACTCGGTTTGCCCGGTCGTATTACGTGAAAAACGGCAAGCCGACCCGGCAGTACGGGCTAATCGTGGAAACGGCCCGATCAGTCAAACGGCTGTACGGTCGTCACCTCGCAAAAGACTTCGGCCCGCTTGCGCTGCAATCAATCCAGGGGCAAATGATTCAAGCCGACCTGTCCCGGCGGACCATCAACGACCATGTCGCCAGAATCAAGCGGATGTTCAAATGGGCGGTTGC
>JASLPZ010000622.1:0-669 GCA_030744725.1 Pirellulaceae bacterium | reverse complement strand
ACGTCACCATTGTTTGACCTGCCGGAAAAATCCCCCAAGACGGCCAGGCGGAATGTCTCGTCAGAAGGTGTTCTGCGACGCGATTGCGCGACCGCCAGTCTGCCGAGGTTCATCTTGTATTTCATAGTGTTCTACCCGATTGCAGTGAGACCAATTGAAGTTGGGTGGCTTGTTGACGAAGACGTTCCCAACGCCATACCGCCTTCAGGCTATCGAATTGGAGGCAAAGTTCAAGTGGTTCTTGCGGCGGCCAAATCGATCGACCAACGGGAGCGCCTCGTCGCAACCGAGCGATAGCTCATATCGGTCCGAGGCACAGCCTCGCTAGGAATCCTGCCTTAAAAAGGCCGTGGAGACGGTTGGCTTCCACTAGCCTCACCGCTAGCGCTCAGAGTCGGACCAGGACCTGTGTCGTCTTTCACGAGACATGGCCTCAAGTCTTTGGGCAACATGAATTGGATGGCGCCGAGAGCTCGGTCAAAGTTGAAGGAACCAATTCTGTGTTTACTTGGTTTCTTTCTCATGCTCCAAAATGTCGCCGGCAATCTCGTCGAGGATCGATTCGAGCGAATCATCTTCGGTTTGAATGTCGTACCGTCCAACGAAGCGGGAACTCAATGCGTTCACCGAACGAATCGTTCCTCGAACGTATCGCTCCGAAGGATCGTG
>JASLPZ010000621.1:0-675 GCA_030744725.1 Pirellulaceae bacterium | reverse complement strand
ACTCCGGCCGCGGAACGAACACCGTATCCGTGCGGGGGCGAGTGAATGTGTCCGTGCGGCACAGGCTGGTGCACGTCGTGTGGACGTTGTATGACTTCGACCGCGGGTAAATGAGGCTGGCCATGTTGATACTCTTCTTGCGCAATTGGAGGTGCGGGCATGGGGCTGTCGACGGGGTGCTGAGCGTGATGTGGCGGCAAGAACATGGCGGGGCCGTTGTGAGGGGTCCCCTGCGGCTGAGGTTGCGCGAGGCCATGCCCAGAATGTTGCCAGTGTCCATATTGTTGAACGCCGCCTACCACGCGCGGTGAACTCTGAACGTGCACGAGCTGGTGAGCGTGCAACATGGCATCGCCTGACGACTGGTGATATCCATGGTGCAAAGAGTCAACTACGCCGTATTGCGGCCCTATCGCTTGGCCGTTTCGCGAAAAGAATGGATCGACGTACCAATGACCACTGAGAATTCCCGCACGAATAGGGGCAAGATTTGTAAGCACCGTTAGGGATGCAATAACCAGTATCCGGCAATTCTTGTCGATCATCGTCAACCTCGCATGAAAGGGCAATCAATCGCATGATGCTCACGCTCCCACCAAACGTAATTCAGGACTAGGCCGGGAGCAAGTTTGAGCAAATTGTCGGTGTAGCCGGTGAATCCGAGCAATCGGTACA
>JASLPZ010000620.1:0-703 GCA_030744725.1 Pirellulaceae bacterium | reverse complement strand
CGAGGCATTCGACGTATTTCCCATCAACGGGTCCATGATCCGGCGTCCCGCTTCTCTCCACCGGGTCCGGGCGGTGCCCCGTTCCCCGGCTTCGACGATACTATCAGGACGCTACGACTTCCTGCCGCCCGTCTCGCCGCACTTCGTTGCCTTCGTTTGGCGATACCATCCGTGACGTCTCGTAGTTCGCTCCCACCAGCCCGAAACATCAAAACCGGTGGACCAGGAAGACTTCGGTTGCGGCACTCCCCACGACCGCGCTGTTCGGTGGAGACGACAGGATCTCCCAAGTTCCTGGGGAACCCCAATTGCTGTTTGCCCTGATCTTCGACTCCGGCAGGTCGGTCCGTCTCAGACCTATACGAGACGGCCGCACGGCCCCCGCTGCTTATAGGACGAAGGCTCCCGCATTGATGCTTTCGAAGCTCCATAGCAGGGCTTCCGAGCTCGCTGTCTACGCTTCGTCGGATGGGTTACCCCACCACAACGCAAGACTCGCTTCCAGGTGCTGGTCAGGCTCTACTGGACGGGATTGGTTACCCGCAGGGTTCCGATGAAAGGTTTCAGAATGACTTTACATCTCATCCCCCTTTCCCAAGCTTAGCTTGGCGCGAATATGCGGCCATTGTAGATAGTCAACATCTGGGCCAATCTCTCCCAGCGGCCGACGTCAGGATCGAGCACCTCGAGCGTATCCCTTGGT
>JASLPZ010000061.1:0-25162 GCA_030744725.1 Pirellulaceae bacterium | reverse complement strand
CACCTAGAAACGGTAGCACTGATAGCGGCCCATTTCCCTGGATTCCACCGATTTAATACCGTTCCGGGAATCGCTGACCAAAGTGTGTCTTGCGACAGCAAACTCGCGTGAAACAGTCGCCTGAGACAACCGATAGCGCCAATACGCGCGCTTGTGTGCGCGATATCGCTCGCCGTGGGCCAGATCGCCACACACTGACCGGTGCCATGTGGACTCGATATCGCCTATAATCACCATTCGGCACGTGACGTGCTTAAAATTGAAGGCCACACGGAAGTGTCGACTGTTGCGCGGGAGTCGCGCAGTGCTCACTGAGAACGCGAGGCTGTCGTGCATGGTTCCACCCCTGAATCATGACGCGCGATTGGTCTCTCATTCCATCCCCCAAGGAGAACGCGCCATGGACCAGATGTTCAACCACCGATCAGCATGTTGGGTCTTGGGCTTGCTACTTATTGCCCCGCTGGCATCGGCACAAGACGAAGAGGAAAAAACCAACTTCGGCCGTGAAGCCCGTGAGGGAACGCCCACTCTTTGGCGAGACCCGGACAAGCCGCTCGATCAGCGCGAACGGATTCATCATGCGCTTAGCCGTCTGACCTTCGGTGTCACCAACGACACCATCTACGAGGTCGAGCAGCTCGGTTTGGATAAATGGATCGAGCAACAGATCGAAGCGGGAGCGCAAGAGACCGACGTCTTGCAGGACCGACTGGCGAAGATCGAATCGCTGACAATGAGTAACCAGGAAATCGTCCAGACCTACCGCGTGCCGATTCCTCCGCTACGACGAAACGCCACGCCCGAGGAAAAGAAGAGGCGGGCCGAGGCACGAGCCAAGCACGAGGTGCCAAAGAACGATCTGAAGGACACAGTGCTGTTAACCGCGGTTTACAGCCAGAATCAACTTCGCGAGGTGGCCTGTGACTTCTGGCGGAACCACTTCAACATTGATGTGTCGAAAGGGAACGTAAAGTTCTACGCCACAGAATATGAGCGCGACGTGATCCGTGCTGAGGCGTTGGGCACGATGTACGCAATGCTGAACAAACAGGCGCGCCATCCGGCGATGCTCGTGTATCTGGATAACTACATTTCCCGTGCAGCCCCGCAAAAGACGCTTATCGCCGCGGCCCAACGAGCCCTTTTCTCGACACGCGACTTTGGCGCGGCGATGGAGGCGGTCGACATCGCCAAGATGAAGGGAATTAACGAGAACTATGCCCGTGAGCTGATGGAACTGCATACGCTCGGAGTGGACAACGATTACACACAAGACGACGTCATCGCCGTGGCAAACATCCTCACTGGATGGACCGTGCAGCAGAACCCAAACGAACCGATCGTCTTTGAGTTCCGCAAGGATATGCACGGCAGTGAGCCACGACTCTTGCTGGGTAAGCGAGTTCCTTCAATTCCGAGAGATCCGGAACGGGAAGGACAGTTCGTCCTCAACATGCTTGTTTCCCATGAAGGGACATCGAAGTTCATCGCCTATAAGTTGTGCCGCCACTTGGTCTCGGACACTCCGTCGGAGGAAATGGTAGAGCGCCTGGCGAAGGTCTACATGCGAAAGAAGTCGAATTTGCCGGAGCTTTACAAGGCATTGCTCGCGGACGAGGAATTCTATAATCCGAGGAACTACCAGTCGAAGTTCAAGCGGCCCTTCGAGTTCGTAGTCAGCGCGTTGCGAGTGACCGGTGCGGAGATCGAGTCGACCGGAGGCATTCACCAGGCGCTTGTGTCGATGAGCGAGCCAATCTACCAGTGCGAAGACCCTACCGGCTACTATGACCAGGCTGACGCCTGGCGTGATCCGGGTGTGATGGCACCGCGATGGCGCTTTGCGCTGGGCCTGGGATTGGAACAGATTCGCGGAGTCCGCATTCCCGATTCGTATTGGGAGGGTCTCAAGCCAGACAATCCGGTTCAATGGCTGGACGTGTTGACCCAGCGGATTCTGCCCGGGGGCCACACCGAGAAGACCTCCGAGGCGCTGGAGGCGGTCGTCGCCAAGTATGCAAGAACGAATCCGAAACCCGAACAACTCGGCCGATACATCGTCGGCATCCTGCTCGGCTCGCCGGAATTCCAAAGACAGTAAATGACGACTGACAGATTCCAGTATTCACTGACTGGAGTATGAGATGGCCACGGGCATCGGTCCTGCGCGGATGTCGAAAGGCACGCAGCTATTCTGGCGGTTGACACAGGGTTTGGTCTGGGCTGTGGGGATGTTCGTCTGGGGTGCGTTGATCGTCGAGCCGCCATTTGGATTGCACCTGCTGTGGAACGTCTTGATTCCTGTCACGCCCGCATTGCTAGTGTTGGCGCCGGGCATCTGGCGCAATGTCTGCCCACTTGGCAGCATGTCGCTCCTACCCCATCACCTCGGCCTGTCCCAAGACAGAAGATTGTCGCCCGCGTGGCGAGGCCGATTGTTTCTGGGCGCTGTCGTCTTGTTGATAGTGGTTGTGCCGTTCCGGAAGGTGTTGCTGGATACCAACGGCCCGGTTCTAGCCGCCATCTTGGCGGTTGTGGGATTGCTGGCAATCAGTCTGGGATCGATCTTTAGATGGAAGAGTGGTTGGTGCGCGAGCCTGTGTCCAGTCTATCCGGTCGAGTTGCTTTACGGGGCACGCCCCGTCGCATCGGTCCCCAACGCTCATTGCTCGACTTGCTTGAACTGCGTCGCGCCCTGCTCGGAATCCACTCCTGGTCTGACACCCCTGACAGCCCTGAACACGAAACTCGGCCAAACCGTAGGAATTGCGCTGACCGGCTTCTTTCCGGGTTTTGTGTGGGGTTGGTACAACGTGCCGACCTATAGTGGTTGGGAGGGGTTCAACCATCTACACATCGCATACGGGATCCCCTTCGCTGGCGGCGGTACGACGCTGGCGGTGTTCCTGTTGTTACGATGGGCGTTGCCGACCAGGGAGCATCTGACTGGCAGCGTTTTCGCGGCCGCAGCAATCATCACGTACTATTGGTTTCGCCTGCCACCGGTGTTCGGCATCGGCACCCCAGACGCAGCAATGATCGTCGACATCTCCGAATCGCTACCCGCCTGGTCAGCGATAGCGCTGCGGATCTTTGCCTTCGTCGCCTTTGGCTGGTTGATGGTGGTGCGGACTGGGCGACGGGCTTGGGAAACGCCACCGCCGAGCGAAAATGGTTCATCCATCGTAACCACCTTAGAACCGACGATCGGCGTGTGACCGTCTTCATCCGAATTCGCCCGGTCCATCCGAACTGTTCAGCGCGGCACGGGAAAAACGGAAATCGACATTAAGCAGTGTTCGATCTTTTATTGTCGTCTTTCGCTCCGCGAAAGCACGTTCCTTTCGCGGAGCGAAAGGCGACTATCGGACAGTAATTCCTCGAACGATCCTAAGGTGTTGCGGCGGCCTCGGGCAGTTCACGTAGAGCCGGCAGGTCCACTCCTTCCATTTCGAGGAAGGCGTGCACAAGTTTGAGTTGCTTGTAACGTGGCTGCAGCAACTTCACGGCGACGGCTTCACCGGAATCGAAGAGGGCGTTCCAATCGGTAAGGATCGATTCGACCGCTCCAGCAGCCTTTGGGTAGTCTCCCGCATCGTATAGTTTTCGTGCTCGGCCTATCGCGATTTGGATTTGACGAGCCGCAATCTGTTGTTCTTCCGAACCGGCATCCGGAGTGGGTTGGCCGCTCTTGGCGATCGTTTGCTTCTTCGCGTCTTTCTCACCCAGCGGTTGCGCGGCGGTAATCCAGACTTTAGTGGCGTGAATCTGTTCCTTTTGGCCAACGTAATGCCAACCCTCGAATTCGATCTCGTCCCCCTCGCGGGCAAAGCGAGCATCGTTGATGTCAACGTCAATTTTCGCATCACTGGCCACTTGCGCTTTTATTTGTGTCTCGCCAGTAGATACCGTCATCTTTCCGCCCTTGTACTTAACTAGTATTCCCGTGACGGTGAACGGTGCTGATTCCATGGGGGTATCCTTCTTGGGACCACCCGTCAGGAACGAACCGCGTTTAGCCTCTTCCTTCTGGCCCGCTTTCGAATCCTCCCGCAGTGAGAAGACTTTGAGTTCGTCAATCGGCTTTTGAGCTTCACCTTGTGGCTGGCCCGATTTATTCTTAAAGAACGTGCCGCGGAATGTCACTGGCATCCCAGGCCGCAACCATTCGGGTGTGGCCTTCCCCTTCAAAACTATCTCGTTCGCCGGCGCTTCAATCTTCAACAGCCACTGATCGCCGCCCACATTGGCGACGTGAAACACTCCGTTCTGCACCGCCTTGATCTTCCCCGCCGAACTGATTTGGTCCTTGGGGATGGGGATCGGCCGCTGTGCAGCCGTGATAGAAGGCATCGCCAGGAACATCAACACAGTAAGGCATTGCGCCACGGTCCGGGAAATCGCCATTTCTTGAGCCTCGTTTGGAGCCAAAAAGTTGCATCGTCAAAACAGCAAATTCTATTCCGAAAAATGTGGACGCGAACGGGGTGCGGGTCCACTTTGGCCGAATTGGCGTGCTATTTGCGTCTGAACGTGACGGATTGCATCTGAACGTTACTGAACGAGTTCTGCGGCAAGAGCAGACCGACGCGCCACGGTGTGGTTGTGTGCCAATCCGCGCGCCCTTTACCGCGCGCCTTTATACCGCGCGCCCGTTCCAGCTGTGGCGGCTTGTAGATAGTTCTCTTGGCCAGCCAGTTGCCCTGATCCGTTGAAATTCGCTCATCCAAACAGTTTCGTCACGGGAAAGCCCTTCACCAGCTCGCGCGGCTGATTGAGGTGGTTGTACATCAACATGCTGGGGTCGATGCCGAAGGCGTGGTAGATCGTGGCGAGCAACTCGCGCGGATGCACGGGGTTGTCGACCGGTGCGGAGCCGGTTTTGTCGGACTCGCCGTGGACGTAGCCGCGCCGGATTCCACCGCCGGCAACGAGTGCTGTGTAACAGTAGGGCCAATGATCGCGTCCGTCGGAACTGTTATCGTTGCCCGATGTGCTGACACCTCGTTCCGGACTACGACCGAATTCGCCTACCGCGACGATCATTGTTTCCTCAAGCATGCCGCGTTGGTCCAGATCGTCGATCAGCGCCGACAGCCCCGCGTCGAGCATCGGTGACGATTGGTCCTTCAGCCGCTTCGTAAGCCCTTTGTGTACATCCCAAGAATGGTTGTCCGAGTTGGCAACCTTGGGCCAGACAACCTCCACGACGCGCGTGCCGGCTTCGATCAAGCGTCGTGCCAATAGGCAGCTTTGTCCAAACGTATTGCGGCCATAGCGATCCCGAAGTTGCGTCGACTCACGATCTAATGCGAAAGCATCTCGTGCACGACCAGATGTCACTAACTCCAGGGCGCGACCGTAGTACTCGTTCAACTTGTAATCGCTAACTGCCTTCTCTACAACCGGCATACCTTTGTTGATGACATCACGAAGTCGGGCACGGCGCTGCAACCGGCCGGCGTGAACTTGGGGACGCAACTGCAGATCGTCGACGCTAATCCCATCCATCTTCTTCATGTTCATGTCGTCACCGGAGGGATACAGATAGTATGGATCGTAGCCCCGACCCAAGAACCCCGCCGTTCCAGCTTTGCCAACTACGTTGCTCTCTTGCAGCGGCCTGGGAAGCATGACGAACGGAAGCATCGGAACGTTCGACGGTTTCAGGCGAACAAGATTCGATCCGAAGTTGGGAAAATCCTTCGGACTAGGAGGTTCCAACTGGCCGGATGCGCTAACTTTGTCGGTCGTGTATCCGGTCAGCATCTGATAGATCGCGGCCGTGTGGTTGAACAACCCACTCGGTGTGTAGCTCATCGAACGGACGAGTGATGCTTTGTCGATCACCTGGGCAAGCTGTGGCAGCAGCTCGGTGAACTTCACACCGGGTAACTTCGTAGAAATCTCCTTGAACGGACCGACCATGTTGTCCGGCAGATTTGGTTTCGGATCCCACAGATCCAGATGACTCGGGCCGCCTTGCAGGAACATCAAGATGATGCTCTTCGCCGTGCCATTTCCGGTCGCACCTCCCGCCGCCTTGGCGGTAGCAGCCTGCAACTGCAGCATCGACCCCAGGCCGATCCCTAGCATACCGGAACCACCAACACGCAAGAGATCTCGGCGTGTCAAACCGAGTTGGCGATCACAAACGTCCTTGCCAAGTTGTCCAGGAATGACGAGCATGGTTCAATTCTCCACTGGTACTTTCAATTTGATTCGAAGGCCGGAAGTCGGGCTAAACGAACGCTTCTCCCGTCGCACTAAAACGATTGCCAAACGAGACCACAATCAGGTGTGGGCCTCCGTGACAATTACCGGTTGAACAAAAAAGCCGGGCTGTTAATCAGTGCCCAGGCGACGTCCTGGGCAGCTGTCAGCCGCGGTTTCTTCAGTAGTGTTTCACTCAACTTAGCGTCCGCTCGCAGCTGCGCCAGCTTCAAATCGACGGGCAGTGGTTTACCGACTTCGGCCAGCTTGTCGCGTAATTGCTTCAGCTTCGGATCCACCGCGCGGGGCTGCTTTGCTTTGGCCAACGCGTTTTGCAACTTTTTCAATTCGCCGTCTACGCCGCGATAGTATGCGAGTAAATCGGCTTTCTGTTTGTCATCGCGCTGGTCGGCCGCGACGGCCAAGATGTCAGTCACGGTCTTTGGTAGACCCTCCAGCAGAATCGGCCCGGTCGAAGTGGTCACGGACAATCGGAACCGGCCAAGTGAATGTTGACCGCTGCTGAACTGCTGGTGCAACAGGAATGTCAGGATCGTACCGCCGTCGTAGCCCACATCTTGCTTCAACTCGAAAGATGCCAGGTGATTGACGCCGAACTTCGGGGAGATTGCCCACCCGTTTGCTGTCGATGCCATGTTGCCGTCGATTGCAGTTGCGACGTTGTAGACGTCCTGACTGAAGTCGGCTTGAGCGTTTTCCAAACCGATCTTAGTAGCTTTGCCGGGATCGGACTTGGGCGCGGCAGACAACTCGAATTCGGTTAACACGAAGTTACCATCCGGGGCACGGCCCGGTCCCTTCTTCGGTTGCCGGTCGTCCGCCAACGCCTCCAGACGCACGGCCGCAATGCCTGTCAGTTCGGTGTTGGCCACGACCGTGTATGTCCCCAGACCATTCGAGCTTGTGGCGGCGACGGAGAGGTCCTCTTGTTTGGTGAGCGTCGTTGCACTTGTGGAGGAAACCTCCGACGGATCTAACGGCGTCCAAATAGTGCCTTTGCTTTCTTTGGCTTCCCAGGCCGCAAGTCGATCGTTCACCGTCACTTCGTATTCCTGCAAGGCAGCATCAGCTTGGACGATTGCTTCCTCGTGTTGCTTGTCGAGCTCAGCCTCGCGCGACGCAATCTCTGTCTCGTAAGCTGTGAGTGCCGTCTTTGCGGCGGAGATCTCTGCTTGCCGCTTCTTTTCCTGTTCGGCGATCATAGGGGCGAGACTCTGTTCGTGTTCGTGCATGGTCGCGACAAGCTGAGCGTGCTCGGCCGGCAGGGTGCGCATCATCTCCAGTGCCGCATTGATCTCCCCCTGATTCGCTGGACGATTGAGAATTCGCATGAACAGTTCGCCGATCAACTTCGTTTCGTCCTTTTCCGTGTCGACCAACTTGGCGATGTCGCCTTTCGGGTCAATGATCGCGTTGTCGACTGTCGATCCGGCGGCCAACGCCATCACAGGGCCGAATTGCATACCAGTAGGCCGTTCGCATTCACACGCACTCTCGCGCGGCGGCCGACCGAGCTTGGCCAGGAAGCCGCTCGGTTCCTTGAAGCCCACGTCGACCAACGCAGCCGCTCGCGTCCCGGGTTTAACGCCCGGGAACTTCGAGATAGATCCCGTCACTTTATGCAAAGCGTCGTACAGCACTTCAGCCGACAGGCGACGAGCCTTCGCGTGCGAGTAGTTGATCGTGTCGTCTTCGTTCCAACGGTTCGTCTTGATCGACATTTGATACGTGCGCGACTTGCAGATTGTACGGACCAGATGTTGGACATCGAAGCCACCATCAACGAACTCGTCGGTTAGACGGGCAAGTAGTTCCGGATTCGTCGGCGGGTTGCCGGCACGAATATCGTCAAGCGGCTCGATCAGGCCCTGTCCCAGCAAATATCCCCACATTCGGTTGACGTAGCTGCGGGCGAAATACGCGTTGCCAGGCGAGATCATCCAGCGTGCAATGTGCTCGCGGCGGCTGGCGTTCGGCGCGGCGACGTAGTGGCTCTCGAAGGGGAGTTTGGGCGGAGTGACGGCGCCCGTCTCGTCGTGCAGCACCTCGCCTTCGGTCTTCTCGAAGACGACCTCGTAGAGTGGCTTGCCCGCCTCGACGGCCGTTCTGCCAATCTCCTTCTTGCCGCTTGCCGGGTCCTTCTTCAGCCCGAATTGGGCGAAGTAAGCAGCCGTTTCCCAGTATTGGTTTTGCACCCACCCTTCAAACGGATGGTCGTGGCACTTATTGCAACTGAACCGAACACCGAGAAACAGATGCGTCGAGTTCTCCATCGTGTCTTCTGGCGTGCGGTGGATCTTGTAATACGATGCCGCCGGGTTGTCCTTATTCGATCCACTCGCCGAAAGGATCATGTAGGCAAACTGATCGTATGGCGTGTTGGACGCGACCTGGTCGCGAATCCACTTGCGGAATGCCGTTGCTCCCTCGACTGCCAGGTACTTGCGGTTGACCTGAAGCAGATCCGCCCACTTGTTCGTCCAATGTTCGACGTAGTCATCGCTGCCGACGAGTTGGTCGATCAGTTCATCGCGCTTGACCTTCGTGTCACGCGTGTCTGCCAGGAAGGCGCGCACGTCGTCGGCCGTTGGTGGCAGGCCGATCAAGTCGAGATACGTGCGCCGCAGGAATTCAGCATCGGTACATAATTCGGAGGGCATCGTCTTGGTGCGGCGAAGTTTTGTGGCGACCAGTTCGTCAATGAAGTTGTTCGCCGGAGTCTCCTTCCAGGCGAAACCGGCCCGGTCGCCCATGATCGTCAGCGTCGAGGCGGCATATTTCCCCTCGAACCGCGCCAGGATGGGCGATTCCCCGCGGCGCTGCGCCGTGACCAGACCGGAGGAATCGGCTGTGGCCACTTCAATGTTGCCGCTCGATATATGGGCTTCGGACGTGACATCGCGAATCTCGCCGTCGGTGTACATGGCCAAGACCCGGAACTGTTGCTTTGCGTCGGGGCGTTGCAGAATACGGTCCTTGGGGAAGATCTCGATACTCGCAACGCGCGGCGCATTCACATCAATTTTCGCGCCGTCGCCAATCCATTTGCGGATGATTTTGTGATACGGACTGCCAGGGACAATAACTTGCCCACCCTGATGCGGAACACGTGTGGTTGCCTTCAACAGCATGAGACTGTTCTCCGGCGATGCCAGGTTAATTCTGCGGGAAGCCAATTCGTCGATGTAGGCCCGCACTTCAAAGATCGGATCGTTGCCCCGCATGGAAGTCTTCAATCCGCCTTTGCCCTTCTTCGATCCATGGCACGTTCCGGCGTTGCAGCCCGCCTTCCCAAAGACCGGATTCACATCGCGAATCAGATCGAGCTTGAAGGCCGGATCGATGCCGGCAACTTCGACGATGGCCGTGGCATTCTTGTCGCCGAGAGAGAATGTCAGGTCGGTCTGACCGTTCGCCGTGCCACGAAGCAGACCCGTCGGAGAGACGACGGCGATGTCCGCTGATATGGCGACCTTGACCAGCCGCGTGACGTCAATCACGTTGCCCGATTCCATCTGCCCGGTCACGATGAACTGAGCGGTGTCGAAGCGTTTGGCGAGCCTGATGTTGGCTGGCTGGACTTCAATCGAAGCAAGTTTCTCACCTTCAGGCAGGGATTCGCCAGTGGCGGCTTGTTGCGGTTTGGCCGCAGCAACCGGGAGCATATCCGTCTGATCCTGCTTCTGGGCCACCTCCCTCATCGAGTCTACCGGCACGGGCACGAATTCCGTGACAATCGAGCCGCTGTCCGCGTCAATCAGGCGCACCATTCCGTCCGAGCCGGCGGCCGCTACAATCTTGCCGTCCGCACTAAACGCCACCGCAAAGACGCCCGCCTGCGGCAAACTTGTTTCCGCCAGAATCTTGACGCCCTTGGTGTGGTAGTTGGCGATCTTCTCCTTCTCCTCGGCAGTGCGTTGGGCAACGCGCTTCTGCATGATTGCCAACAGATCCTTGGGCAACTCGCTGTCGAATTCGTAGGCGTAGATCCGCACTTCGCCCGTTCTGTCGATACAGCTTCCCGCCGCGATCCGTTTGCCGTCGCGGCTGATCGCGACATCGAAGACTCGGCCCTTCAGCGGCGGGAACTTCCGGATCAGGTTGGCGTCGTCCCCAATCACTCGCTTCGATGTGCGGAAGACGCGGTAGAGCTTCGGTTCGCCATCCGCTCCACCGACTAAAATCTCGTCCTTTGTCGGATGCCGATCGACGGCGGCAATGCCACCCTTCAAGGCACCGGGCGTGATCGATGTAACGTTGTCGATGAATCGCTGAGTTGCCATTTCCGTCAGCTTGGCCGAACGGTCACGGCCGACAGATATGAGATGCGTGCCCTTAGCAGAGAATACCGTGTCGAGCGGCCAGCCGTTGTGCGCTCCCTGGTACAACACTTGCTCGCCAGTTTCGGCGTCAATCGCTCGTACCGTGTCGTCCGCGCAACCGAACGCGATCAACTTGCCGTCCGGCGACCAACTTGCACCGTAAACCGTGTCATGCGTCACCGCTAGTGAGAGCGTCAACTCGCGTTTCTCAATGTCCCAGACCTGCACCTCGCCCATGCGAGCTGGCAAGCCGCCAGTTACCGCTAAGCGCTTCCCATCCGGGGAGAAGGCGACCGATTCAATTCGCTCCGACACGCCAACCAACCTTGCTACCAAGCCCGAACCATCGGCTTTGTGCAACAGGACTTCGTGGTACCCCGCGACTGCAAGTAGTTTTCCGTCGGGGGAAAACTCGATCGACGTAACGACCGGGGGCATAGAATAGGCAGGCGGGTGGTCCATGTCGTACTGTTGCTGCACACCTTTGGGTGTGTCGTCTTTCGCTCCTTGCTCGATCCACCGCTTGATGAGGGCGAGTTCAACATTCGATAGCGGCGGCTTCTCTTTTGGCATCTCCGCTTCGCCACCGTCGGGCGTGATCTGCGTGACGAGATAGCTCTCTTCCGGCTTGCCCGGCACGATCGCCTCCTCCTCGCTTTCGCCTCCCGCGAACATCCTCCCCACGGTCGTCATCACGTAGTCGCCATCTGCCTTGGCCGGTTGGTGGCAGCCATGACACTGCGCCTGAAGAATCGGTCGGACCTGTTGGTAGTAACTGACCTTGGTATCCGCGGTCGTGGTTTCGTCTTCACCAAATGCGATGGAAGAACTTACAACAACGAAACACAACGACGTGAAGAACCGCCGCGATAGGAAGACGGGCATCGGTGTTTCCTCTGGGGGCAGAAACTGTGATCTGGCAGGCAGGTAGGCACATATGTACCGGAATGAATATTGTTCGTCAATCTACCACGCAGATTGTGGATGTCAAGGTCCGATTATCTGAGATTATCTAGTGGTATGAGTGAGAACAGGCGCAGCAACGAAGCAAACGTGATGACCCCGAGGCCATCGTTGGCGAGAAATCTGGGCAAATTAGCAGCCAAGTTGACGTCTGCGAAGTGACTCGTTGCCCGAACATCAATGAGAGTCTGATCGTAGGCCCTACGGGACGTCACTCGACCGCAAGATCAATCGATGGAAACGAAACCCAAACGCCACCGCTTTCTCCGCTTCAGCCTTCGAGCGACGCTCCTCGTACTGACTGTGTTCAGTGCTTGGCTAGGCGTACAGGTAAATCGGGCCAACAACCAGAGGTCGGTTGTAGGATGGCTGACGGAGAATGGCGGCGGAGAGCATTATGATTGGGAGCTTGATAGAGACGGCCAACCTAGCGGCAAACCCAAACCGCCGGGGCCAGCATGGCTTCGGGAACAAATTGGCGATGAGTACTTTCAAAGCGTGGTGGGAGTCGACGCCCACGCGGCCGAAGTTCATGACCTGTCACCACTGTCCAAGTTAAACGAGTTGAAATTTCTTCACCTGGGCGGCACGCAAGTCAACGACCTTTCACCATTGGCCAACTTGTCGAACCTGGAGTGGCTGAGTCTTGCCGAAACTCAAATCAACGACCTTTCGCCATTGGCCAAGTTGTCAAACCTGAAACGTTTGCACCTCGACGGAACTCAAATCAGCAACCTGGCGCCGCTCGCCAGTCTTACCAGGCTAGAGTACCTGCGCATCGAACGTACGCTGGTCACCGACGAGGAAGTTCGCGACCTTCAGAAGGCTTTGTCAAATTGCGAGATCTCCCGTTCACAATAGCCAGGTTGCAAGAGAACTAGGCATGTCCAAAGCCACCGTCGTTTGATCGCAAGGCCAAGCAACTTGACCCACCCCCCAATTGCCACTCCGAACTGGATGATCATCTTGCTAGGATTCGATGTTCGCCAGCGGCTCTGTGCTGTCGCCGAGCTTCTCCAGGTTCGCTCCCGCCATGCGGCACATCGAGACGAACAGGTTGTTCAGCGGCGTGTCTTTCGGGTGATGGCGTACTCGACCCGTCTCGATTTGCCCACCTCCGCTTCCTGCCAGCACGACGGGTAAGTCGTGGTGCGTGTGTCGGTTGGCGTCGCCGATGGCGCTGCCATAGAGAACCAAGCTGTTGTCGAGCAGCGTGCGGTCGCCTTCCCTAACCGATTTCAACTTGTCAAGGAAGTAGGCGAATTGCGATACGAGATACGTATCGATCTTGGAAATGTCTTCCATCTTCTTTGTGTCGTTGCGATGGTGTGACAAGCTGTGATGGCCGCCTTTGACACCGACCATCGGATAGCTGCGATTGCTTCCGGCGTTTCCTAGCATAAACGTGGCGATCCGGGTCGTGTCGGTTTGGAAACCCAGTGCCATAATGTCATACATCAAGCGAACGTGCGTTTCGAGTTCGCGTGGAATTCCCTCGGGAACGTCATACTCGGGAACTTCGGTCCGTTTGGTTGCGGTGCGATCGATTCGCTGTTCGAGTTCGCGGACGCCGTTGAAGTATTCATCGAGCTTGCGTTGGTCCTTCTTTCCCAACCGGTTGCGAAGTAGAGCCGCATCCTCGGCGACCAAATCCAGAATGCTCTTGCGATAGAAATCGCGTTCGGTTTGTCCCTTCTTGGCATCGGCGGATCCAAACAACCGCTCGAATGCCAGCTTAGGATTGATCTCCTTGGCCATCGGCGTGTTTTCGGTTTTCCACGAGATGTTCGCCGAATATGCACAACTGTATCCCGAATCGCAGTTACCGCTGTTGCGGCCACGCTCGACTCCCAACTCGAGTGACGGTAGCCGCGTCTCCCGGCCGATCAGTTTTGCCGCAGCCTGGTCGACGGACACACCGACTTTGATGTCCGCACCTGCCGTCTTGACCACGTGGGCTCCCGTCAGAAACGACCCGGCGCATCGAGCGTGGTCGCCTGCCCCATCGCCGTTAGCCCGGCCCCAATGCTGCGTCAGGCCGGTGAAGACCGTCACTTGATCTTTGTGGGGTGCCAGCGATTTCAGCGTGCGCGACAGTTGCCAATCGGCTCCTTCTCCCGAGGTCTTCCAACTGGGGATAATCGCCCCATTCGGGAAGAAGATGAACGCCATGCGAACGGGTGCCGACGAGTTTGCGGCCGCCGTCGCGGTGGCCGGCGTCATCGCCTCCAACATCGGCAATGCCATCGTCGTGCCGAGACCTTTAAGGAAGGTGCGTCGTGGCAGTGTGCTGTGTCTAGTCATTGCTTGTTCTCCGCATCAAAAACGGTTTGCTATGCACGATCCCTCGTACGAGCACTGTGAAACGATAGTCGTTTTCTTGTAGATCGGCCAGAATGTGATCAACGGCGCAGGAATCCGGGATCTCCAATCCGCGACCCAGTGCATATGTTAACATCTTTTGGGTTACCAACTCCACGAAATCACGTTTGCGTTTCTTGAGGATCTGTACCAATTCAGTCGGCCCGCTGAACGATTCGCCGCTGGGCAGCGTACCCCCGGCGTCGACCGGTGTGCCTTCGGCCTCGGTCCGCCAGCGCCCGATCGGATCGAAATTCTCGAAGCCGAAACCGAGCGGATCGAGTGAATCGTGGCAAGCCGCACAACTCGACCATTCACGATGGATCTTCAGTTGTTCGCGAAGCGACGTCGCACCTGACTCCTTGGCTCCTTCTTCCAGCGAAGGAACATTCGCCGGTGGATCGGGAAGCTTGGCCCCCAAGATATTGTCCAAGATCCAAGCGCCACGGCGGACGAGCGACGTGCGGTTCGGGTTCGATGTGAGCGTCAGAATGCTACCGTGCGTCAGAACTCCGGCTCGTTGATTTCCCGGCAGCGATACGCGACGCAACGTGTCGCCTTTCACACCGGCGATCCCGTAGTGTCTGGCTAGACGTTCGTTGGCGAACGTGAAGTCAGCGTCGAGGAAATCGACCAAGCTGCGGTCATCTCGGAAGATCGTCCTCGCGAACATCTTCGTTTCCGCGATCAGGTCGGCCCGCAACCGAGGCGTGAATTCCGGAAACAGCTTCGGGTCCGGCTTAACCTCGACGAGATTGCTCAAGTTAAGCCACTGGCTGGCAAAGTTGTCGACTAGTGCGTCGGCTTTCGGGTCGGCAAGCATACGGGCGATCTGGTCGTCCAGCACTTTCGGTTCATGCAGCTTCCCTTCCCGGGCCAAGCGGAACAACTCGTCGTCCGGCATCGTGCTCCACAAAAAGTAGGAAAGCCTGGAGGCAAGTTCGTGATCACCGAGCGGAGCTTGCCGACCGCGCGACTTCGAGTCATCTTCAACGCGGAACAGGAAATGAGGCGACACGAGAATTGCTTGCAGTGCCACCTGAATGCCGCGCTCGAACGAGTCGCCTCGCTCGACGGCGAATTCGACGAGCTTGACCAATCGATCAATCTCCACCTTATCGACGGGACGTCGAAATGCGCGAGGCATCAATCGCTGCAAGATCTCGCGGCCAGCTTGTCGGGGCGTCTTCTTATCCGACGGTTTGGTAAAGATGATTCGTTGGTGGACTTCAGGCGGGGCGGCGTCTGTCGGCCCTTGAAGCTCGATAAACCTGACAGCGAGATTCCGATCACGATCGCGAGGGTTCTTCGCTTCGGGTTTGTAGTAGTCGTTGATAAACGCCGCTTCGATGCGTCGCCGGCCCGACCGTAACTCGTGGCGGGATTCGTAAATATTCGGTTCGCGGTGGCCCTCAATGTTGTGAACCTTGACCGACTTGCCGTCGATGCGGATTTCCATGCGCGCCGGATCGGGACCTGCCTGATCGGCCTCAGCTTCGACACGGATGGTGTACTGGCCGTCGAGTTTGATCTCTTTCTCACAGACGGCCGAACCTTGCGAGTTCATCCGCACCCAATCCTCGTCGGACTGCGCTGCCCCGGTGCCCTTGAGTTGGCGGGCGTCGAATCGCTGCCTCCGCTTGCCGCCATCTTCGGTCAGAATCGTCGCGGCGGCGATCTTCTCGGAAGCTCCGATGTACTTTTCCAGCAACAGCGGCGGCAACGAGAGAACATTGGCAATGTTGCTGAAGCCATGCCCTATGTCATCGGATGGAAAATCCTTGGCGGGGTCGATATCGACGCCCAGCAGATCGCGCACCGTGTTGTTGTATTCGGTGCGGTTCAAACGGTGGATTGTCACTTGACCTGCGTCGTCCACAACATCACAGTCGACATGGTGCAGCTTCAGGTCAAGCCACTCGGCGAGTGCCTCTCGCTCCGCGCGGGATGGCCGCTCGTCGTAGTCTTTCGGTGGCATCCCATCGATGCCCAAAAGCCGGAACGCCTTCTCCCACATCTCGCGGTCTTGCAGTACCTGCTCGGCGTCGCGGAAATCGTGAAGTGACAGATCACCCTCGGGATCGTCTTCGCTATGGCAATCAACACAGTACTGCTGCACGATCGGCAAGACCTTCGCCTTGAAGGTTTCGTCCGTAGCAATTCGTTTGGGGCGTGTTCCTTCGGCAGCATCGAGCAGGCTCGCCCGGAACAGCGACAGGAAAGTTGCAAGTATGACGATGGCCACCATGCAAAACTGATAGCCGTAGCAAAGCCGGGAATTCGCGTCGAGCTTCTTCAGAGCAAGCATCAGTGTGCCTCGCAGCGGAATGTGGTCTTCAAGTCGCACTCACGCCCACCTCGATCGTGGGCACCTGTCCTGGTTGGTACACGCAATCGGGCTCGCCCGCCAACGGATCGCCGGTTACTGCGAACGCGCGACTACGGCTGCCGCCACAAACGTAACGGTATTCACAGATCCCGCAATCACCGCCGAACTGATCCGGGTCGCGAAGCGCGCGGAAGGTCGGGTGATTTTGGTACGCGTCGACAACCGAGTTTTCCGGGAACCGACCGCACTCGATTGGCAGAAAGCCGGCGGGGAATATCTCACCTGTATGGCCGACGAACATAATCCCGTTGCCGTCGCGAACGCCGAGCGGTGCTCGATGACTTCGGTCTCGCGAGGCCTGGGGCCGGTTGTCGGCCGGCTTGTCGCCCTGGCCATGTTGCGCCAGGTTGGAAAGCTGCACCACCGGCGGCCCTGCTAACGGATCTCCGTTGCGTTGCAAGACAAAACGCCGATAGTGCGGAGCTTCTGTTGTTTTGATACCGTATTGCTGCCGACCCGCTTGAAGCCAAAGTCGCTTGAACGTCTCTTCGTATTGTTCCGGTGAAATTCGCTCCTCATCAATCCCGCGTCCAACGGGAATCAGAAAGAAGACCGACCACATCGCGATGCTTTGCGTGGAGAGCAACGTTGCCAGATCGTCGATCTGGTCGGAATTGCGGCGGGTGATCGTCGTGTTGACCTGCACGGACAGCCCCAGTTGCCGCGCGTCGATCATCATTCGCATCGTGCGATCAAAGCTGCCTTCCCAACCTCGAAACGAATCGTGGGTCTTCGCGTCCGCGCCATCAAGGCTGATGCCCAGGCGACGGACACCGGCCTGCTTGGCCGCCTGCAAAGCTTCACGCGTCGCTAGCGGCGTTGCGGATGGCGTCAGCGCAACCTGCAAGCCCGCACCAACGGCATGTCGAATCAAGTCGAAGATGTCCGCCCGCTTCAACGGATCGCCCCCGGTTAAAACCAGGTTCGGCTTGCGAGGGAAGGTTGCAATCTGATCGATCAAAGCGATCGACTGCTCGCTTGAGAGTTCCTCTGGATGCGCACGCTCTTGCGCCGATGCCCGGCAGTGCTTGCAGACAAGGTCGCAGGACTGCGTGACCTCGTAATAGAACATCAGCGGATTGACGGCAAAGTCAGCGGGCGTGTAATCAGAAAAACTCATGGCAACCTCTAGCGTACAACTCGGGAATCACTTGTCCAAATCTCACAGTCAAAATCGTCGGTGCGGCCGATAACTTGGCATCCCTTTACGCCGCCGCCAGGCATGGCGGCTACTCCCACCCCGCTCGCCACACTGGTGAAAGAGCTACGGCGTGATTGGAGGAAGGACTCTTCGTACGAATTCATTGTTCACTGCGCCGTAGATTCACAACCCGCCAATTTTCTCAAATGGCGTGCCGCATGGCAAGCCACAAACCTGTCCCAGCTGATCACTCCCGTGTGATAAACTCGTCGAGATTCATCAGCGTTCGTGCGAATGCCGTCCAGATAGCTGCTTCATGCACCGGCATGTTCTTCGGCAGTGTGTTGCCAGCCATCTTCGACACGGCGTCCTCATCGGTCTCGTAAAGCGCTCGCAAGTGGTCATGCAGTTCTCACAAGCGGGCAAGCTCGAATTCGGGTTGCTTAGGTAGGAAAAGACAATCCGTTGTCGAGGGAACCATCCGTAGCGGAACGTGGCTTGCTTTCGGCAGGCGACGAACCGATGTCACATCTAACTTCTAATGGCGGCTCTGATACGCACGGCAGGTGACATAACAAACCCGGCTCGTCGAGTACTTCTCCAATGGACGTGTGTGCCAGTGTGTTCTCGGCGACAGCCATGACGTTGTCCATCCGTCGATGCAACGGGCACAGACCGCTTGTGTGAGCAGGTCGCCCGAGGGGGCACTTTGAAATTCGGCGAAATTCATCAACCGCATTGACCACTTCCAGGATCGTCACGTGACGCGGATCACGGGCCAGAGTGAAACCTCCGTGCAGCCCGCGCTGCGAGCCCACGATCCCCGCGCGGGTCAGGACTTTCATGACTTTGGCCAAATAGCTTGGTGGGGCG
The DNA here is from genome assembly GCA_030744725.1 of Pirellulaceae bacterium. Taxonomy (GTDB): domain Bacteria; phylum Planctomycetota; class Planctomycetia; order Pirellulales; family Pirellulaceae; genus ARS98. Next base: position 6,876 of record JASLPZ010000061.1, on the reverse strand, counting down.
TCAATCTCGTAGGCCAGGTGTGCCGTCGTACATGGCTCGTTCGCCTGATTCCCCAGGAAAACGATCGCCCGTAATGCGTATTCGGCTGTCTGGGAAATCACTCTTGAACTCTTGGATCCTAATATATTGATAAACAGACCTGAACGTCCATAATTACGGGTGTCGCGAGCGATGTCAAGCCTCGATGGGGGATTGCCTCTGCGGCCACGCGTGACCGGCGCGGCTCAGCCATAAGCGCCGTGGACTTTGATCGGCACGGCGACGGGCACCGACCGCAGGTTGGTCGGGGAGCGGGTCGCCACAATCGAGCGTCAGTTCGTGTCGGTCCGAGGCACAGCCTCGCTAGGTTGATTCCTGGGTCGGCGGATACGTCCCGAGCTCGATATGATTGCCGTCGGGGTCGAGAAAGAACAACTGAGTGACGCCCGTGTCAGGCACTACGTTCTCTCGGAAAGGGATGCCGTGTTCTTGAAGCAGACGTTTGGTATCGTCCGTGTTCGCGACATGGAAGGCCACATGATCAGCTCGAATGGAGATGTCGCCCATCACCGCTTCTCCCGCCGCGGTCGCAATCAAATGGATCTGCACGCCGTAGTTGAAAAGCCACGCACCGGGAAAAGCAAAATTGGGTCGCCAAATGGGACGGAAACCCAGCACATCACAATAGAACGCAAGACTGGATTCCAAATCATGGGTCACACGGGCAATGTGGTTTACCGATTGAATTGGCAACGGCGAGGGCATCCGGATATCTCCATCAAGGAAGGATCGAGGACAAGTCTCAACTTGTATACGCTGTCTTCACATATGAACTCGAACCTGATTGTCTTGTTGCGGCACGAAGCCTAGGCACTGTGGTGGCGACTTTCTGGATGGTCGCGTTGATCTGCTGCTCGGTGGTAAAGCGGCCGAGACTAAAGCGGATTGCCGAGCCGGCACAAGAGTTGCACAGACCGATGGCCTTGAGAACGTGGCTAGGTGAGTTGGTTTGGGATGAGCAAGCGGCCCCTGTGGAAACCGCTACGATGCCCGTTTCCCGAATCAAGGTTGGAGCATCAATACCGAGGAAACGAAGGCTGGTCGTGTTGGGAAGCCGTGGCTGCCCATCCCCATTGACAATCACATTAGGTAATAATCGGAGGCGTTCTTCGAGCTGGGTACGCAGTCGGAACATTCTTGAGGCTTCATCGCTCATCTCCATCTTGGCGATTCGACACGCCTCGCCGAATCCCACGATTCCCGCCACGTTGAGCGTACCACCGCGCAGTCCTTGCTCTTGTCCGCCACCGGCGATCAGCGGTTCTAGCTTGATCGCTGTATCGCCGCCGCGCACAAACAACGCTCCCACACCTTTTGGTCCGTAGAGCTTGTGAGCAGAAAACGCCATCAAATCCACTTCACTTGTCCGTACGTTTACAGGAATCTTGCCAACTGCCTGCGTGGCGTCAGTGAAGAACAACGCCCCCGCACGATGCGCAATTCCGGCGGCTTCACGAATAGGATAGATCGTGCCGATTTCGTTATTTGCCCACATCAGCGAAACGAGAAGTGTCCGTCCTGTTGACATGCGGTGGGATAGGTCACTCAGATCGATGCTACACGAACGCGTCACAGGCAGGTAAGTCACTTGCAAATGGCGCTCGAGCTGCTGACAAGTTGCAAGTACGGCCTTGTGCTCGGCGACCGTTGTCACAATCGTCTTCCCAACCGCCGGTCCTGAGTAAGCGAGACCCTTCAGGGCGAGGCTTATACTCTCGGTCGCGCAGCTCGTGAAGAAGATTTCATTCGGATTTGCCTGAACGAGTTCGGCGACGTGGTATCGCGCTAGCTCAACAGCCTCTGCCGCCGTCTGACCAAACGTGTGGTTACCGCTGCTGGGGTTACCGAACGCATCAGTTAGAAACGGCATCATGCATTCGAGTACGCGTCTGTCGATGGGTGTCGTCGCGTTATAGTCTAGATAGATGGGGTTGTCGTCATTCACGGGACAGATCCTGTGTTGTCTGGCGTCTTCATCCACGGCATGGCCGCTTAATGGTCTATTGTACTTGCTTATTCCTGGCAACGTAGCGCGAAGACCAGATCAGCAAGCTCTTGATGGGGGAATAAAAGGAGCATCCGTACCATTGCTGCAATGACAACCGTGATTTGATCTGACACCGCCACCCGTTTCAAGCTGACGAGCGTTATCGAGAGGCACGGTAGCGTGCTTTGGCATCAGACCAAAAACGCTCGCCATTGTGTGTCGTCACGCGAGCCCTTCCGCTGGCGGACAACTGGGCCAGCGCTTCGGCCACTTCCTGTGAGCTCCGTGACTTGAGCGCCCGAACCAAGCCCACTTCGCTCATCGGATGGCGTTTGACGATCTCCATCACGCAGTCAGCCAGGTCGTTCTCGTCGCCAAAATCGACCTGGACGTCGGCCGCAGGAACAACGTGCGCGACTTCTCCCAGAATCGCCTGAGCCCGCACAACAGCTTCGTCACTTGGAACTCCGACTGAGGACTCTGTGGGGGGGCGAACAGGAAGATTGATGTGTACGTCGTCCGGCTGGATGCGTTGGATCACCGTCGCAAGATCCTCCAACGCAGCGACAGAATCATTCAGTCCGTTGATTAGCATCACCTCAATCCACAACTTTCCGTCGAACTCTCTTCGCAGCGCGATCATTCCCTCCACGAGCCGCTCAAAGGTCAACCCGGCGACGGGACGATCGATGCGTTGATAGAGCCTCTCGCTGCCCGCGTCGAGCGTTGGCAGCACGGCATCGGCCGGCAGCAACGCGCGGCGTACTTCCGGAAGATACAGCAGCGAACCGTTGGTGATCACGGCAAGGGGGATTTCGGTGTACGCCTTCAACTCTTGGATCATCCAGCCCAGGCTGGCGTGCAGTGTCGGTTCACCTGAACCGACAAACGTCAACCAGTCGATCTGGCCGGGTCCGTGAGACGCGAGAGTTGTCTTCACATCGGCGATGATGGCTTCAGGCGGAAAATAATCCCGCCGTTGGCTGGCCAACGGTGATGTGCGGCCAAGCTGGCAGTAGACACAATTCCAATTGCAGGTCTTCAGGGGAATGGGATCGACGCCAAGCGATCGCCCCAGGCGCCGAGACGGAACGGGTCCGAATGTGTATTTCATAGGCACGATTCTGTGTCTACAACTTACGCGACGGCGCCTTCATTCACTTTGAAGCTCAGACACACCGGTCAGCGTGTGGTCTTGCCGAGAGCCGCCATCCGCAACCAAAGGAGCAGAAACACTCCGTGTGCCGTCCGTCGTTACAGCACACTGAGTGTGCCTATGACGATCAAACACGGACGCACGGCGCGCAGACGTGACCAGAAGACTCTATTTCACTCTCAATTTCTACAAGTTGTCGGTCGCACGTCAGTCGCGCATGTGGCGAAGTCATGATTTTATCTTTCTTGATATATGGACGTCAAGGTCCTCTTGTAGTTTAATAAGGTCCCTCCCTGGATTCACGCCTCGATGCAACGCAGGACGCCGATGATGCGCTTTTTCGCGTGCCTGCACAGCTCTTGGTCCATTCCGCGACGAGCGACGAGTTGCCAGCCTACTCGTATTCAAGCAACCCGAGTCATCGACAACAGGAACATCATGAACACAAGACTGACTCTCGCGCTGATGTTGCTCTGCAGCACGACGTTCGCCGCTGATCCCGTCGATTTCGGACGCACAATTCGGCCGCTGCTCGCCGAGAAGTGCTTTCAATGTCATGGACTCGACGAGGAGGCGCGCGAGACGGACCTGCGTCTCGATACGAAGGAGGGCTTGTTCGCTGAAGTCAGCTCAGGTGACGTTGCAATCGTACCGGGTGATCCGAGTAAGAGTGAGGTGTATCAGCGTCTGGTCACCGATGATGAGGACCTGCGGATGCCGCCGGCCGACACGAAGCAACTGACACCGGAGGAGATAGAACTGGTCAAACGTTGGATCGAGTCCGGAGCCACATGGCAGCGGCACTGGTCTCTCGTTACACCTCGGCGTCCAGCGGTGCCGAAGGTCAGCAATGCAAAGTGGCTTCGCAACGAGCTCGATCTTTTCGTAATGTCGCGGCTTGATCGGGAAGGTTTGAAGCCGTCACCTGAAGCGACGAAGCTGACGCTGCTGCGACGCGTGACCTTTGATTTGACTGGCCTGCCACCCACAATCGAGGAAGCTGACGCCTTCCTTGCGGATCAATCGGACAAGGCATACGAAAATGTCGTCGACCGCTTGCTGAAGTCACCTCATTACGGCGAACACATGGCGCGCTATTGGCTCGATGCAGCGCGTTACGGCGATACGCACGGCTTGCATTTGGACAACTTCCGCCAGATATGGCCTTACCGCGATTGGGTCATCAATGCGTTTAACGCCAACATGCCGTTCGATCAATTCACGATCGAGCAACTGGCGGGCGACCTGCTTCCCAACGCGACACTCGACCAGAGGATTGCCACGGGTTTCAACCGCTGCAACGTGACGACCAGCGAAGGTGGCGTGATCCCGGAAGAGTACTATGTCCATTACACGAACGATCGAGTGGCCACGACGTCGACGGTCTGGATGGGCATCTCGATGGGCTGCGTCACGTGTCACGAACATAAGTTCGATCCGTTCGAGATGAAGGACTTCTATCAGCTCTTTGCCTTCTTCAACAGTCTCGATGGACCGGTGATGGACGGCAACCGCCAAGACACGGCGCCAGTCATCAAGGTTGTAACTGCCAAACAAGAATCCGAACTGGCGAGTTTGGACAAGCGAATCAGCGCGCTGTCGCAAGAGATCGCCTCGCCGATTGCCAAGGTTGATCAATCCCAACACCAATGGGAAGCTCGCCTGCTCTCCGGTGCTGGTGTCACGCCTGACTGGCGCGTGCTGTCTCTTAGCGAGTTTACCTCCAGCGGCGGTGCGAGCTTGACCAGGCTCGAAGACCAGTCGCTTCTGGTCAGTGGCAAGAACCCAGCTCAGGAAGTGTACGAAGTCGTCGCCCGAGTCGATTCCGAGGGCCTTACCGCGGTGAAACTGGAAGGACTGATGCACGAATCGCTGACAGCCGGCGGAGCCGGACGAAGCAGCAATAGCAACGTCGTGCTCACAGAATTCGAGGTGGAGGTAGGGCAAGTTTCCGACCAGCCGACAATGGAGGGTGGAAAGAAAGTCAAACAGACGCCCGACAAATGGGAGCCCGTGAAGCTGGCTCGTGCTTGGGCCGACCACGAACAGACCAACGGAGACTTTAAGATTGCCAACGCCATCGACGGCAAGAAACAGACTGGTTGGGCGATCCAGGGCCACGAGCGGAAAGAAGACAGTACAGCGATCTTTGTTGCAGCCAGTCCCTTCGGCCATGAAACCGGAACCTGGTTGAAGATTCGTTTGCGGCACGAATCGGTTTTTGACCAACATCAATTTGGTCGCTTCCGGTTATCCGTGACTTCAGCGAAGCAGATTCCGGAGATTGATGCGAAAGTTGCTCCCGCCGAGATTGTCAAGCTTATTCAGATCGCTTCCGACAAACGCAACGCCGACCAGCAAAAGAAGATTCGCGATCACTACCGCCAGAACGTTTCGACGAACGAGCAACTGGTAAAGGCTCGCGAAGAACTCACTTCTTCACAGAAGCGCCGAACGGACCTCGATAAATCGTTACCGACAACGCTGGTCTGGAAGGAACTCGCTGATCCTAAACCGGCACACATCCTGACACGAGGGGCGTATGACAAGAAGGGCGAGCAGGTGTATCGCAACACGCCGGCTTCGCTTCCGCCGCTTCCACCCTTGTCCGAGGGAGAGACACCTAACCGGTTACACTTGGCACGATGGCTCGTTTCGCCCGAACATCCGCTGACTGCCCGCGTGACTGTCAATCGTTTCTGGCAACAGTACTTTGGCACTGGCATCGTCGAGACGACTGAAGACTTTGGTTCGCAAGGCAGCCCGCCATCGCATCCGGACCTTTTGGAATGGCTGGCGATCGATTTCCGGGAAAGCGGTTGGGACGTCCAACGGCTGCAGAAGATGATCGTCATGTCGGCGACTTATCGGCAAGCATCGCGCGTCTCGCCTGAAATGATAGAGCGAGATCGAGCAAACCGAATGCTCAGCCGGGGTCCTCGCTTCCGGACCGATGCCGAGGTGATTCGCGATACGGCGCTGGCTGTCAGCGGGCTGCTTGTTCGCAAAACCGGAGGGCCTAGCGTCAAACCTTATCAGCCGCCGGGGATTTGGTACGCCGTCGGCTACACAGACAGCAACACTGCGAAGTTCACGCGAGACAACGGAGAGGCGTTGTATCGGCGCAGCATGTACACGTTCTGGAAGCGCACCGCACCGCCGCCAACAATGTCGACACTCGATGCGCCTTCACGCGAGAACTGCACCGTACGACGCTCGCGCACCAACACGCCGCTAGCTGCGTTAGCGTTGATGAACGACGAACAGTTTGTTGAAGCATCACGTGCATTCGCTCAGCGCGCAATGAAGGAAGGTGGCAAGACCGACGAACAGCGCGCGGCGTACGCGTTTCGCCTTGCCCTGACACGAAAGCCAACCGAAGCGGAACTCGCCGTACTGCTGGACGTCTATCGAGCCAACCTGGCCAAGTACCGATCCGATACGGGGGCTGCCACAAAGTTAATCAATATTGGTGATTCCAAGCCCGATGAGAAGCTTGATCCCAGCCAACTCGCCGCTTGGACGATGATCGGAAATCTGATTCTGAACTTGGATGAGACAATGACGAAGAGTTAGCCACCGAATGATGGATCGTCCGCACTGAACTTAACATACAGAGCATTCCTAACGCGGCCTGACGGCCGCAACCAAACCTGGGCACGCCAGCGTCCCGCTGGCTCTGGGCCGCCGAGAC
>JASLPZ010000619.1:0-709 GCA_030744725.1 Pirellulaceae bacterium | reverse complement strand
CAGTCTTCTGTGACAGAATCTTCTTCGCTTCGGCCTGCGGGTCTTTCGTTGCGGCCTGCGCGTCCGCCTTGTTCTTCAGCTCTGTCAGCGTCTTTTCAGCAGCGGTCTTTTCGGCAACAGCTTTCTTGGCGTTCTTCGTGGCAGCGGCAATTTTCGCCTGTGCCGCTTTGACTTGTGCCTTTTTCGCAGCCAATGCTTTATTCGCAGCCGTATTCAGGGCCTCCACTTTGACCACCGCTTGACGCGCCGCCCAAGCTTCTTCGGCGAACAGCTTATGCCGGGCCTTCCTCAGCTTCGCCTGCGCCTCCTCGGCCGCCGCCGATTGCCCGTCGAACGTTTTCTGAGCCGCCGCCAGTTCGTCGCGTGCTTTCGCAACCGCCGCGGCCGAAGGATCATCGTCCGTCTGCGCCAAAGTCAATCCGACCCAAAGGCTCCCAAACAACACAGACCCGCAAGAAACCGCTACCAATGACCGTCGATTCATGACTTGCTCTCCCCAGAGATACGTCATTCTGTTTGAGACCGCCAGGACTCCAGCTTGACTCAGATGATACCATCGCTCACGCCACGATATCAAGAAACGAAGCCGTGCGGCGCGACGGAGGCACTGAACAGTCGCGGCCCAAGACCGCGCGAGGGCCATCGTCAGGTTTTTCCTACGCCTCAAAACCGATCAACTCAAATAGATGCGCACGGACGCTCGGCGGGC
>JASLPZ010000618.1:0-733 GCA_030744725.1 Pirellulaceae bacterium | reverse complement strand
CGCCATGACCTGGTGCGCCTCGATTCGACCGAGGGCGTCCCCGGCCGCTACTACCGCCATCTGTGGATCGAGGCCGAGGATGGGGACGGCCGCCCGGTCCCGGCCGTGACCTACATCGCCCAGGGCAACGAGATCGACGGCAAACCGTCGCTGCGCTACTTGACGCTGCTGCGCGAAGGCGCCCGGGCCCACGGCCTGCCCGAACACTGGTGCCGGTTTCTCGATGGCGTGGAGGCGGCATGAGGGAAGGTGGTGCCCCCGGGGAGAATCGAACTCCCACTCCGTTACCGGAACTGGATTTTGAATCCAGCGCGTCTACCAATTCCGCCACAGGGGCCGCCGCGACGGCGCCGATCATAGCCCGGCGCGATCACGCGTCAATACGCTGATCATCGGCGCTCGATTTTGACCATCGGGTGGACGATGAAGATCGTCCCGATGGCGAGCAGGATGCCCGCGGCGATGGTCCAGAACACCCATTGCGGCTCGCCCTGGTCGATGAGCCAACCGAGGAACACCGGGATGACGGCGCTGCCGACGTGGCCGCCCATGTTGACGAAGGCGCGCACCTTGCCAAACGAGCCGCGCGGCGTCGCCAGCATGATCAAGACGTCGCGCAAGGGCCGCATAACGCCCTGGGTAAGGCCGAAGAAAACGACCGCCGCGATCAGGCCGACGCCGGGCAGGACGTAACCGCCGAGCAGGGCCAGGACGGCGACGCCGGGCAAAACCA
>JASLPZ010000617.1:0-734 GCA_030744725.1 Pirellulaceae bacterium | reverse complement strand
AGGAGAACCAAAATGAAAGATTGGCAAAGTCAAGCCCATGTAAAATGGGAATGTAAGTACCATGTGGTTATTGTACCAAAGTATCGGAAAAAGAAACAGTTTAAAAAATATCGCGAAGCGATCGGCAAAATCATTCGAGAGTTGTGTCGACAAAAAGATGTTGGGCTTTTGGAAGGCAATGCGGCCAGCGACCACCTTCATCTGCTGTTGAGTGTGCCGCCTAAGTTTAGTATAGCTATGACGATAGGCTATCTTAAGGGTAAGAGTGCGATTCGGATTCATCGCGAACTTTTTCGTACCAAGGGCACGCTTTTTGGTCGCAGTTTCTGGTCTCGTGGCTATTGCGTAAGCACAGTAGGGCTTGAAGAATCGATGATTCGCAACTATATTCAAGAACAGGATAAACATGATCGTAACCAAGAAAATTAATGGGAACTAACTTTTAGGCCCCTTTTAGGGGCCTTCCTCATACCACCGGCTCTGCCGGTGGCTAGTGATTTTTAACAGTAGGAATTTATTTTCGGCTGATGCTACACGTTTATTTCTCGAAATGGTTGTAATTTTTGCTATAACATAGCAGTATCCATCATATTTTAAGCCGCAACAACATATTGAGCTCTGAATAACTTCAATAAGTTGTGAGTAAGGCAGATAATTGCCCACTCGCCACGCATCTTTTCGATGCCTCGCAACGAAAACTGAAAAAAACCTCTCGCTTTCTTGATCTGGCCAAA
>JASLPZ010000616.1:0-735 GCA_030744725.1 Pirellulaceae bacterium | reverse complement strand
ATGCTCAACGATTGTTGGCGCTGGCCCAGAGCCGGTTGCCCAGCGATCTGCGGCCGCGAACCGATAACGAGGACGTCGTGCAATCCGTTTACCGAAGTTTCTTTCGACGGACGACCCGCGGTGATCTTTCGATCGAGCGTAGCGGCGACTTGTGGCGATTGCTCGCAAGGATGACGATCAACAAGTCCATCAAGTCCGTAGAACGGAACCGCTCACAGAAGCGCGACACGCGGCGTGAGGTTGCGGATCAACAGTCGCTGCGGGCGGCGACAGCGGATCCCGGCCCCGAGGAAACGGCGGCGGCATTGGAGCAATTAAAAACCACCGGCAGAGCCGGTGGTATGAGGAAGGCCCCTAAAAGGGGCCGTTAGCGTTAGTTGGTAATTCTAGCCTAAATCAAATAGACCGCGATCTTCGTCACGCTCGTGTTTCTCCTGGTTCTGGATGTACTCCTTAATCATCTCTTCATCCAGCCCAACAGTACTCACGCAGTAGCCGCGTGACCAGAACGCTCGACCGTACAAGCTTCCTTTCGTCTTCCCAAGATCACGGTTGATTCGAATCGCACTCTTCCCTTTCAAGAATCCAACCGTATTTGCAATGCTGTACTTCGGTGGAACCCGCAGCAGCAGATGAACGTGATCTGGAAGAGCATTACCTCTTATCAGTTCAATGTCCTTCTGCCGACAAAGCTGCCTAAGAACCTCTCCGATTTCCACACGAAGACTTCCATAG
>JASLPZ010000615.1:0-737 GCA_030744725.1 Pirellulaceae bacterium | reverse complement strand
GTCGTATTCTAGGAGGTGCTTACGAATATCGAAGTTATGAGCTTCGACCTTTTTCTGAGCGTTGGCCACGGCCTTCGAAACCATTGGGTGCTCGATGGGTTGCCCATCCTCCATCCCTAGTTTGCCCATGAGACCGGAAATTTTCTCCGACCCGAAGATGCGCATCAAATCATCCTCGAGGGAAAGGTAAAACCGCGACGACCCTTGGTCGCCCTGCCGCCCGGAGCGACCCCGCAACTGATTATCGATGCGTCGACTTTCATGCCGTTCCGTGCCGAGGATGTGAAGTCCGCCCAGAGCCGGGATCCCCTCTCCTAGAACAATATCCGTCCCGCGTCCGGCCATGTTGGTGGCAATGGTCACCGCCCCTTGCTGCCCGGCCTGCGCTATGATTTCTGCTTCCTTTTCGTGATGCTTGGCATTGAGGACGTTATGCTTGACCCCCTTTTTTTTAAGATGACGGCTCAGCAGCTCCGATTTCTCGATAGATATGGTTCCCACTAGAACCGGCTGGCCTTGATCATGACATTCCTGAATTTCTTGAATGATGGCATCAGTTTTTTCTTTTTCGGTGCGATAGATCAGGTCGGGATGGTCCTCGCGAATCATTTCCATGTTAGTGGGAGCCACAACTACATCGAGTTTATAGATGGAGTTAAACTCCTCCGCCTCGGTGTCAGCAGTTCCTGTCATTCCGGCGAGCTTGTTATATATACGAAAATAGTTCTGAAAGGTGA
>JASLPZ010000614.1:0-742 GCA_030744725.1 Pirellulaceae bacterium | reverse complement strand
TCATCGGGATATTGCGCGATATCACCGAGCGAAAGACCGCCGAACAGAAGCTGCATACGGTGATCGAGAACCTGCAGGAAGGGTTCGGTCTCTACGACGCCGACGACCGGCTGTTGATTTGCAACGACGAGTACCGGCGCCCGCACTACCCGGCCAAGGATATCCTGAAACCCGGGATGCGGTTCGAAGACCTGATGCGAGTGCATATCGAGGCTGGAAGTATCGCCGACGTCGAAGGCGATGTCGAAGACATCCTCGCCGAACGGATGGAGATGCACCGCAATCCGAAGGGCCAGTACATTCGCGAGCTCGACGACGGCACCTCGTACGTCATCAAGGAAGCCCGGACCGCCGACGGTGGCTATTTCGTCACCCAAACCGATATCACCGAGCTCAAGCGTGCGGAAAAGGTCCTCGAGCGCCATGCCAAAGAGCTCGAACGCTCCAATGCCGACCTCGAGCAATTCGCCTACATCGCCTCGCACGATTTGCAGGAGCCGCTGCGCAAGGTCCAGGCCTTCGGCGATCGCTTGCAGTCCAAATACGGCGAGACGCTGGGCGAGCAGGGACGGGACTACATCGAGCGCATGCAGTCGGCGACCAACCGTATGCAGACCTTGATTACCGACCTGCTGAAATTCTCCCGGGTCAATTCAAAGGGAAAGCCCTTCAAACCTGTCGATCTCGGCAGCGTCGTCGACGAGGTCGTCGAGGATCTGGAACTGCAGATCAGGGAAACCAA
>JASLPZ010000613.1:0-773 GCA_030744725.1 Pirellulaceae bacterium | reverse complement strand
CGCCCGCTTTATAATGCATAATATTTATTATTTATTTAGATAAATCTGGTAAATATTACCCTTTTTCATGGATAAGTTATTGCAGGGCAAGCAGTTACATGTATTTTTGCTTTTTTAAAAAAGTTTTTGACTTTTTTTGCATATGATGTTATACTAAAACACTTTACGCCAAATTCTAAATCTTTTAGTAATTTTGCGTTATGTGCTGCTGTGGCTCAGGGGTAGAGCACGTCCTTGGTAAGGACGAGGTCATGGGTTCAAATCCCATCAGCAGCTCTCATTTGAGTGTATGGTTTTAAAATAAATATAGAATGTTATTTCACTAAATATAGGAAATTTTAGGAGTTTATATTATGGCCAAGGAAGTATTTGAGAGGACAAAGCCGCATGTGAATGTGGGAACGATAGGGCATGTAGATCACGGCAAGACGACGTTGACGTCAGTGATAACACACATATTATCTAAGGATGGTTTTGCTAAAGAGAGGGAATTTGACTCGATAGACAATGCGCCGGAGGAGAGGGAGAGAGGGATAACGATAGCGATAGCGCATGTTGAGTATGAGACAGAAAAGAAGCATTATGCCCATGTTGATTGTCCAGGCCATGCTGATTATGTAAAGAATATGATAACCGGAGCAGCACAGATGGATGGTGCGATACTGGTGGTAAGTGCGCCGGATGGTCCTATGCCGCAGACACGAGAGCATATACTTCTTGCAAGGCAGGTAGGAGTACCGAAGATGGTGGTGTTTATGAATAAAATTGATCAG
>JASLPZ010000612.1:0-776 GCA_030744725.1 Pirellulaceae bacterium | reverse complement strand
CGGTGTACGCGCCGGCATCGGTGAGGTCGCCGCGATGGTAGGAGAGATTGGTGGCAAAAGTGTCCCACTGGGCATCGTCCACCTCGCTGGAGCGGGAAAGCGTCTCGACCCCGGCACGCATCTCGGCGCGCCAGCTTTCGTCCGTCTTTTCACGGCGGGCCACACCGACCACGCGGAACAACCCCGGCATCTGGCTCTCGGTGTAGAGGTGATACAACGCCGGGATCAGCTTGCGCGCGGTCAGGTCGCCACTCGCGCCGAAGATGACGATGGTGCACGGCTCATCCGCCTTGCGCCCATCCTCCAAGCCGGGAATGGCAAAAGTTTTTGGAGAATCCACCATCGAAAAAGTCGGGTACAGTGCGGCGGGAAAAGTGGTGGCTGGACCCGGAATCGAACCGGGGACACACGGATTTTCAATCCGTTGCTCTACCAACTGAGCTATCCAGCCATCCCTCCGAAAAAAGGGAGGCGCATCCTACGCATCGCCCCCCACCCGCCTCAAGCACTTTCGCAAGACGCCCCGCTTGGCCAGGCGCTTGGCTGATAACCCGCCGGAGTGCACTTTTTCGCATCCGACTGTGCCATTCTGTGCCACGCGGACCAACGCACAAGAGGTGCCACGCCCCCAGACGGCGATACTCTCAGAAAATATTCCCCCCATACAACGCGAGCTGTTTTTTGGGATGGTAACCCGGGGGGCGTAACATTAACCGCAGCACGGCCCCGAAGAAGAAAATGCGCAACGGCCGGTTGTAACTTTTTTGTCGAAGTCC
>JASLPZ010000611.1:412-784 GCA_030744725.1 Pirellulaceae bacterium | reverse complement strand
TCGCCATCGCCGCCTTGGCCGTGGTCATCGTGGCGCTTGGCCTCTGGCCTGAGCCTCTCCTCGGCCTGCTGAAAAACTAATCCTCCCGCTTGGCCAAGCGCTGGGCTGCTCAGTTGAGGTTCTCGGAAACGGCGGTGAGGGTTTCCTTGGCGTCGCCGAAGAGCATGCGGGTGTTGTCGCGGAAGTAGAGCGGGTTCTCCACGCCGGAATAACCGGCCGCCATGCTTCGCTTGAGGGCGACAACCGTCCGGGCGTTCCACGCCTCGATCACCGGCATGCCGGCGATGGGGCTGCCGGCATCCTCCAGCGCGGAGGGATTGACGATGTCATTCGCGCCGACCACGACAACCAGATCCGTCTCCGGCAGATCTT
>JASLPZ010000611.1:0-402 GCA_030744725.1 Pirellulaceae bacterium | reverse complement strand
TAGCAGGACGTTCATGTGGCCAGGCAACCGGCCGGCGACCGGGTGTATCGCAAACCGCACCTCGACACCCTTGCCACGGAGAGTATCAGAAATCTCGTGAATCACATGCTGCGCCTGAGCGACGGCCATGCCGTAGCCGGGCACAAACACCACGCTACCGGCGTCGCTCATCATGCCGGCAACCTCCTCGGCGCTGGTCTCGGTGACGGTGCCCTGCTCCTCGCCACCCGCCGGGGTCGCCCCGGCCGTGGTGCCAAAGCCACCAAAAATGACGTTGGCCAAACTACGGTTCATCGCGCGGCACATGATGTAACTTAGGATCGCGCCGCTGCTGCCGACGAGCGCGCCAGTGATGATCAGCAGGTTGTTGTCCAGCATGAAACCGGACGCCGCCGCCGCCCA
>JASLPZ010000610.1:0-789 GCA_030744725.1 Pirellulaceae bacterium | reverse complement strand
GGTCACAGGGGGGCTCCTTTTCGTTTAGCTGTCAGCTTCCAGCCATCAGCGGTCAGCTGGCAGCTGTCAGTTTCCGGGTTCCGGCGTTGAGGCCGATTGTTCTGGATGTTACCTATTGCGGCTCACCCATTTCAGCCAATGCGATGGGCGGCCTCCGTTGTCTTCTCATTATTGGCGCGAACGGGACTCCGGAGCGAACCTAGTCTATCCCGGCTTATAGGCCCAGTCAAGAATGGCGGCGGCTCGGGATGCCCGGCTTCAGGAACCGGGCCTTACTCCACGGCTTCCAACCGGACGGCGCAGACCTTGTATTCCGGGATCTTGGAGCTGGGGTCGTAGACCGAGTTGGTCAGGAAGTTGGCCGCCGACTCCTCCAGCTTCACGAAGGGGATGAAAATCTCCCCCGCCCGCATACCATCGGTGAGCAGGGCTTTGCCGGTGAGCTGGCCCCGGCGGGAGGTAACCCGGACCGGCTGCCCGTCGCCCAGGTTGTGTTTTCGGCCGTCCTCGGGATTGATGGCCACCGGCAGCTCCGGATAGCGGGCCACCAGCTTGGCCACCCTGCGGGTCATGGTGCCCCCGTGCCAGTGGTACAAGACGCGGCCCGTGTTGAGGATGAAGGGGTACCGCTTGCTGGGCATCTCCTCGGCGGCCTTTCCCTGGTCGAAGGCAACGAACTTGGCTCGCGGACCCCGGGGGAACCCTTCGGCGTACAGGTAGCGCGTGCCGGGGTGGTCCGGCGTGGGGCAAGGCCACTGGACCCCACCCTCCTCCAGCCGGCCGTAGGAG
>JASLPZ010000060.1:300-25175 GCA_030744725.1 Pirellulaceae bacterium | reverse complement strand
GGTGTGGTCCGAGATGCACTACAGTGCCTACTGTTATGTCATGCCTGAAATAAGGCTGCTGGCGAACAGCGACCGATAAACAGACCGGGCCGCCTTTTCCACGCAACGTATGTTCTCATGGAGCAAACATCATGAACGGTTCAAGATCACGACGTTCATTCCTGCAAACCGTTGGCCTTGGCACTGCAGCTATGGGAGTATGCGCGTCGGCTCCCGCCCAGAAGAAGAAACCGATCCAGGGTTTTGAGGAGACACCCACAGACCCAAATGCTTCGAAAGGCTGGAAGCCGGTTTCTGATCGCAAGATCCGCGTGGGCATTGTCGGATATGGTACCTGTCGTTTTGGCGCTGCGTTCAGCTTTCAGAACCACCCAAATGTCGACATCGTGGCGGTCAGTGACCTGTTTCCTGATCGGTGTGCCGCATTGGCAAAAGCGTGTCGCTGCGAGAAAACCTATCCGTCTCTCGAAGAACTCGTCACTGACGACGCGATCGAAGCGGTGTTCGTGGCCACCGACGCTCCGAGTCATGCCCGGCACTGTATCGAGGTTCTCAAGCACGGCAAGCACGTCGCCTGCGCCGTTCCTGCGGTCTACGGCTCACTTGAAGATGCCGACAAGTTGTTCGAAGCGGTCAAGACGAGCGGTCTCAAGTACATGATGTTCGAGACCTCCTGCTATCACGCCGACTGCTATGCGATGCGGCAGATCTATCAAGCGGGAGGGTTTGGCCGCCTGATCTATTCCGAGGGTGAGTACTACCACTTTCATTCGCACCAGATCGGATCGTACAAGGACTGGCGCGTCGGGGCCATTCCCCTGTGGTATCCCACTCATTCCACGGCTTACTATGTTGGCGTAACCGACCGACCCTTCACGTCTGTGTCCTGCACTGGGTCCAGTGCAGGCTTCGCGCCGTGGCAGCCTGGAGCCAACCAGTACAACAACGTCTTCACCGATCAGATTGGCCTCTTCCAAACGGCCGAGGGCGGTACCTCTCGTATGCTCATGTGCATGGGCATCCATAGCAAGGGCGGCGAGACCGGACGCGTGTTCGGCGAACAAGGCTGGATGGAGGGCACGCAGTACCGCGGCACCATGAAGGAGCTGCCCGATCTCTTGCGTCCGCCGCTTCCGCCCGGCGTCAACGCTGGCGGCCACGGTGGCTCGCATGGGCAACTGATGAACGAGTTTGTCCTCTCCATCCTCGGAGACCGCAAACCGCTCGTTGACGTCGTCCAGGCGTTAAATATGACCGTCTGTGGCGTCGTCGCCCATCAATCGGCTCTGAAAGACGGCGAGCTGATGAAGATACCGCAATACAAGATCTGACAAGTCGGACGGCATGCCAGCAAACAACCACACCGTACAATGAGTGCGCTACAGTGTGATCGATCGCCACATCACGCAGGGTACATGTAGCGAATCAAGTCAGCGTTAGCATGAAAAGTCGCCAGGATGAAGAAACTGAACGAGAGTCTCTTGGGACGACGTGAGTTCTTCGGCCGAGCAATTGGCGCTGGAGCTGCAACGGCGCTGACACTGCACACACGCTCCAGTCGCGCGACAGCGACGTCCAGCCTGCTCGAGGTGGGAGAAGGTGCGGTCGACACCACGCCACCGTTGGGGATCGAGATTGCCGGCTTCCATCGTCCGGCAGACAACCGGCGCCTGATTACCGGGATTCGCCAACCCACCGCCGTGAGGGCGCTCGTGTTGCGTCATCCCGACGCTCAGGCAGCGATTGTTTCACTGGACATCTGCGGCGTCTCGCGCGATTTCGTTGGTCGAGTGCAACGCCGCGTCGCCAAACAGACCGGCATCCCTTCGGAAAATGTCCACGTTTGCGCGACACACACCCATTCGATGCCGACGTTTCGTTTCTTCCGGCAATGGGGAGCGATCCCGCGGCAGTACATGGCGGATGTCGAACTGTCCGTCGTGCAAGCGATCGAGCGTGCCAGAGATGATCTTGCTCCTGCCGAGTTGTATGTCGGCAAAAGTGGGTCGGAGGGCGCAAACTTCAATCGCACCGCCAGCACGTGGAAGACGGACAAAGAGTTCACGGCTGATTCCGCCGACGATGAACGCTGGTTGGACACGAAGGTCCACGTGATGCGGTTCGAACGAGCCGGGGCGAAACGAAATCTGCTGTGGTACCACTTCTCCGCACACCCGGTCTGCTATACCGACGGCAACGCCGGCCCCGACTGGCCAGGCCTAGTCGCGAAGATCGTCCTCGAAAAGCAGAAGATCGCACCGGTATTTCTGCAAGGACATTGTGGCGACGTCAACCCGGGAAACGGCAAGCCTTGGCTGGGAAAACCCGATGAGGTCGCCGCCGAAGTGTCTGCCGCCATTGGTCGCGCGTTCGACGATGCAGTGGCCGTTCCAATCAAAAGCATCCGACACGTCACGGCCCAGTGCGAGCTTTCGCTGGACCTCCAACGGTTCAAGGATCAATTGGACCAGTACCGTAAGAGTCCATCCACATGCACGAAAGGCGAATGGGTGGATGCCGGCTTCGCCGCCGATTGGTTTCAGAGCGCCAATCGCTGGGACCTCAACCGCGGCAAGCTTAACGCGCCCATTTCGGCCTTGCGCCTGGGCGGCGCGGTCTTGTTGTTTCATCCGTCAGAACTTTACAGCTATTATGGATTGGCACTGGGGCGCGATTCGCCGCTGGATCACACGCTGGTCGTCGGCTACTCGGATGCATTTGTCGGTTATCTGACGGATCCGAATGCGTACAAGGCCGGCGAGTACGCGGCGATCACGGTGCCAAGAATCTGCGACCTGCCACCGTTCAAACCGGAGACCGCTCGCGAGTTCACTGCTGCTGCAAGCCGTTTGTTGGAGAAAGTGGCTTCGTGACGGCCAACGTCCCGTTCCATCGGGTTTGAATCTCACCAGCGGAAAGAGTATCTCATGAAAGTCGTACCACAACGCATCTTCGTCGCCAATTTGCTTACGGCCCTGATGCCGCTTTTTGGCAGTTCTTCGATCGCAGAGGAGACTTCGCGCCCGCCGAATGTCGTTTTGATCATGGCCGACAATCTCGGCTACGGCGATCTTGGCTGTTACGGACAGAAGCGGATCGGGACACCCAACTTGGACCGCATGGCCAGCCAAGGCGTGCGTTTCACGCAGTTCTATTCCGGCGCGGTCATCTGTGCGCCGGCGCGATGCACGCTGATGACCGGTCTACACACGGGACACTGTCGCATCCGCGGCAACCATCGTGATTCAGATATCCAGGCCCTCAAGCCGGAAGATGTGACCATCGCCGAAGTACTCAAACAGAGTGGCTATGCGACCGCAGTGATTGGCAAATGGGGACTGGGCGATGAAGGAAATGCGGGGATTCCGAACTTGCAAGGTTTCGATTACTTCTTCGGTTACCTCAACCAGGTGCACGCCCATAATTACTTCCCCCATTTTCTCTGGCGCAATCGGCAACGAATCGCATTGGCCAACGTGGTCAAGCATCCCAAGAAACTGTACCAAGCGCCCGAACTCGCCGGCGCGGCGTCGGAACGTGTCGACTACGCGCCCGACTTATTCACCGCCGAAGCGCTGTCGTTCATCAAGAAGCAGCCGGAGGATCAGCCGTTCTTCTTGTACCTTCCTTACAACTACCCGCATCCGAATTGCGAGTCCTGGCTCTTACGTCGGCATGGGGCCGAAGTGCCCGACTACGGTGCGTACGCAGATGAGGACTGGCCCGAAATCCAAAAGGGACATGCCGCGATGATAACGCGAATGGACCGCGATGTTGGCCGGATTCTCGACCAGTTGAAGCGGCGTGGTTGGGATGAAAATACGTTGGTCATGTTCACCTCCGACAATGGACCTCACACGGGAGACGGTCTCGACCCCGAATTCAACAATTCCAACGGCCCGTTGCGTGGCGTTCTGCGCGACGTGTACGAAGGGGGCATTCGCGTACCATTGATCGTGCGCTGGCCAGGACGTATCGGCCCTGGCAAATCCAGTGATCACATCTCGTCGCTTGTTGACGTCCTCGAGACTTGTGCCGATGTTGCCGGCGCGAAGACTGCCGCAGGCGACGGTATCAGCTTTCTGCCTACTCTGTTGGGTCAAGATGAACGGCAGAAAGTGCATGATCATCTGTATTGGGAATTCTACGAACGGGGGTCAGCCCAGGCGGTTCGCTGGGGCGATTGGAAGGCCGTTCGCAAACCGATGCTAACGGGAAAAATCGAACTGTACGATCTTCAGCGTGATCTTGCCGAGACAAATAACGTGGCGGGAAGCCATCCTGACATCGTCGAGAAGATCCACGCGATCATGAAGCGGCAGCACCGGCCTTCGCCCTTGTGGCGGCCACCGCCGGCTAAGAAGAACTGATCTCTGGACAACCGTTGTAAGCTGGCGCGTGCAGCAGAGTTAAGATTCAATCACCTCTCCCTCTGCGGACTTTTTCGCTTTCTCCAAAGGGGAGAAGGACATGTTCCAGGCTCTCCTAAACCTCCAAAGTGAAAAAGTCTATGGCTTGCACCGATGAATGCGCATGAAGAATCCCGGCTATCTAGATGGGATAGGGAACGGCCGTCCCTTTGACGGCTCTCGTTCGGTGAGCGATCCACGAATCAAAGCTAAAGCGGCCCGCGCCCATCACTGTTAGCGAGGCGGCCGATCCGAAAAATGTCACATGGCCTGCCACATCCTCCTTGAAATAGAAGAAGGACAAGGTGAGGATGATCATAGTAATCAGACAGAAGCAACGTGTGTAAATTCCCAGCAGCAGTACCGTACCGACAGCAATTTCGATCACACCCACTGAAAAAACCCACATCGCCGTGCTTACAGGAATCACGTCTTCTAAGCCATAGTCTATGACAACGGCTTCACACAAACGCGGATTAAATGCCTTCTCGGTAATGGCCAGCCAAATCAACGTGCTGCCCAGAGCAAGTCGCAGCAGGAGAGGTGCAAAGTCGTTTAGTTTTCTCGACACCGGAGCGAGCAAGTCACCCAGGGGATCGATGTCCAAAATACCATCGACACTGGGACGAGTCGGTTTGTAGGCGATCAAGAGTAATGCGGCGGCGGCCGTCTCCCACGCTCCCAACAGATAGTGGCTTTGCGCTAGCCCACAGCAAAATAGGGTCAAGGCCGCCATGCCACTGGCGCGGACCATGAAGCCGAAGACCATGCAAAACCCAACGCCAACCTCGAACCCGCCAAAGCCGCCAGCGGGAACGTTAGGTAAGAAAACCGCGTCGCCGACCCCCGCCACAATCAACGCCATTCCCAGCGACACTCGCAGCATTAACGGCACATGCTCCATATTCATCAGCAGACGATTGTGGAACCGCTGACAGAGAGAACGAAGCGGGCCCACAAGATGACACGCCGCAAAACACGCCACGGTTACGACGAGTGTCACAATGATGAGCGTCACGTACAGCGGATCAGAAAGCGGCGACAGCAAGAAAGCCCAGTCTCGACCGGAGAGCGACTCGAGCAACTCGGAATCGACCACGTAGCTGACGTGCGCAAGTGGCGACGATGGTTGGAAGGCAATCACAGTAGTCAACGTGCCGCTCCTGCTCCAAGAGGTGGCTGGCAAACTCGCATGAATCTTGCTCGAGCAGTAAGGCTGGCGCACTCATCTTCGCATTCGTCCTTCTCACTCATCTTCGCTTTCGTCTTTCTTTCGAGTTCGGTAACTGTCATCTGTCTTGAACTGTTTCTTTACTGGCAGCCTCAAAACGTCCATCTAGTGTCTTCAAAAACGCGACCAAATCTTTGACTTCGGACTCAACAAGCCCAAGCGGTTTGATGCGAGAGTCAAGATGTGGATTCTCGATCCCGCCCTGGTTGTAATACTGAACGACATCGTGGAGGGTCGCCAGGCTGCCATCGTGCATGTAAGGAGCGGTGCGGCTGACATCACGCAACGAGGGTGTCTTAAATGCGCCACGGTCATTGTCGTCATTTGTCACCTGGAAACGTCCAGAATCGGACTCCCCTGAGTCTGACCAGCCGACACCAAGATTATGAAATCCGCGATCACTAAACAGCGGTGGCACATGGCAGCGACCACACGCCACCTTGCCAAAAAAAAGCGCTCGGCCACGTTGGGCCGGCAAACTGATGGCGTCTTTCAACCCGGCTTCGTAACGATCAAAGTCGGAGTCACCAGAGAACAAGCTTCGCTGGTAGCACGCCAATGCCTTGGCGATCGTGTCTAACGACAGCGGCGCATCGAACGCCTGCTGCATTCTCGTCCCGTACACGGCCTTTAGACTCGCGACAACTTCGGCTTCGTTGCTGTTGCCCATTTCGTCGTCGCCGAGGATGGGGCCCAGCACGTACCGTTCCAATGACTCGCTACGTCCGTCCCAAGAAAATGAATTGAGGTATGCGGAATTGAGTGCCGTCGGCACGTTGCGACGTCCTTTGTGGCCACCGATGCCAACGGCGATCGTATTGGTATCCGTAAAGGCACGTTCTGGAAGGTGGCATGTGGCGCACGAGACAGTCCCGTCGGCACTCATGTCACCATCGAAGAACAACTCACGGCCCAGATTGATCTTGTCGGATGTCAGCGCGTTATCAGGCGACCGCGGTACCATTGGGTCGAGCCCCAATGGGGGCCGCAGGCCGAGAGCCTCGATTTCGTAGTCCCAGAAGAACTTCACGTCCTCAAGCCCAGTCACTTCACCGAGTTTGCCAGAGACCGTCAACCACGCTTGACCTTTGACCGGCGCGGTCCGCGCGACTAACTCGAACGATCGGCCAACTTGCTCGAATGACGCGTGTTGCGCGTCACCCTCCACCGGTTCGACCGTCAGTTGCCCGTTAAATCCGGCGGGGTTGATTTCTTGGCGGAAGGCGTTTGACAGCCAGAGCCGGTGGGTACCGTCTTCCTCCGCAACCAATTCCAGGTGAAACTGGCCTTGCATCGTCACTTTGCCGTCAGGGTGCAACGGCTGGTGCATGTGGAACATCGAGTCATGCATACCCGGAGGCATCTTCGATGCATCCTCTTCCCGCTTCCATGGTCCCGCGAGATAAGCCAAATACACCGCAAGTGCCCAAAACAAGATGGCCACCAGCGGCTTAATCGAATCTTTCATGACCATGGAGCGTTAGCCGACGTTTCCCATTTGGGTTGAGCCCCAAGCCAATCCTGGCTCGGAATCACATTGATTCTAGCATCGCGAGTTCCCCATGTCGATGAACCGTCGCTTCGATAGCTTCCACTGATTCACCCTGTCGATCCAATCGTCGGAAAGCGCTTCGTCATCCACTTCCGCAACGTCACCTCGCCGCTGCCGCACTTCGTTTCCTTCGTTTGGCAATTCTCCAAACGACACTGAGACCTTTTCAGCTGACACTATTTCAATCCAGCGGAAGTTTGATTGTTCGCCCTCCTTCTTCAATCGAACAGTCGATGGCCAGGCAGATCTCGTGTGTGCGGTAGGCGTCGGCCACATTGCAGTGCGACTCTTGGTCGTTGCGAATGCAGTCGACGAGATGATTCACTTCCGCGTCGAAAGGATGGTGCTCCACTGCGCCGGAATCAGGTGTGACGGTGGGCGCTGTGGCCCATCCGGTTTGCGCCGGAAGTAGTTTCTTGGACCAGATCCGATTGTCACGCAATGCTCCGTCAGTGCCGATCAAATCGATGTTGAAGGAATACGGCATTTCGCAATCCAGCAGCACTGACGTCTTGCCAATGGCACCGCTTTGAAATCTGAAGATGGCCACGACATTGGCATCATACTGGTATACCCCTTTCCAGTTGTTTGATAGCGCGGACACCTCGACAACCTCGTCGTCCGCCAGCCAGCGCATGGCATCAACGGCGTGGCAACCACCGAGCAGCATGGCGCTGCCGCCGGTTGCTTTCGTATGAGCCCAATCCCAACCACCGTAGGCCGGAGAGATACCGTGCCAGTAGTCAACCTCGACGTAGAATGGATCGCCGATGACGTTCGAGGCGAGCAGCGATTTGAGGTTCTCGAACAGCGGGTTCCAGCGTAGTACGAAGCTAACAACGCTCTTCACACCCGTCCGAACGACGGCGTCGCGCAATGCCCGGTTCTCGTCCATTGACATGACCATCGGTTTCTCGATGAGCAAGTGCCGGCCGGATTCCGCCGCGGCGATTCCCTGTTCGGCGTGAACATGGTTTGGACCGCTGATGTTGACGATGTCGACTCGCTCGTCGTTTAGCACGTCGGCGAAAGAATCGTGCACAGCGCAGTCAAGTTCAAATTCGTCGACCAGCCGCTGAGCACTTTCCCGGCTCCGGCTGCTGACCGAGACAATCTTCGTGTTCTGATTCTTCTTCCAACTAGCGGCGTGCGCGTACGCCACTTGCCCCGCTCCGTGGATGGCTACTCCCAGCTTGCGATTGTCCATTCTTTTACCTCCGGCAACGACTACGGGCTTGCTGATCAAGCTACGGGATTCAGGTACTTCATCGGGAACTTCCACGGATCCCGATATTCGGGTTTGGCCAGCCTGGCAGCCTGGTTGTCTCCCACGATCTCTTCCGTCCGCGGATCGAAGTGTAATGTTCGGCCAACTTTCATTGACAAATTGGCCAGCGCAATCGCCACGTCCATTCTGTAGTGATACGAGACATTGCAGCTAGGCTGCTCGCGGCTCCGCAGACAATCGAGCCATTCCCTTTCGTGGCCGGGCGAGGCGGGAATCGACTTCTCCGGCGGCACGGCGTCTTGCATCCGATCGCCTTCGGAAACGACCTCGTGTTTTCCATAGTCGGTAAATAGTGTCCCGTCGACGCCGTGGAAGTAGATTCCCAGCCGCCGCGACAAGCTGCCTCGGCCAAAATCAAAACCAAAACTGCTAACCGCCGACATTGACCATGCCATGGTCATACCCGGATATTCCCACAGAACCTCCTGGGTGTCAGGTGCGTCGCCAGCGTCGCGAATCGCGAAGCGACCGCCGGAACAACTGGTGGTCGTCGGATGCCCGAGTTCCAGCGCCCAGTAGGGCAGGTCGATAATGTGAGGGGCCATGCCCGGTGTCCAGCCACCGCTGTAGTCCATGAACGAGCAGTTTTCAAAAGCGCTTCGGACGATCAGTTCATTGAACGGGCGCATAGGCGCGGGGCCAACCCACAACTCCCAATCCAGGCCCGCAGGGGGTGCACTGTTCGCAGGTTTTCCTATGCCCTCGGGACCCTGGTTCATCACATTGAACGTGCGGACCACATTGACTTTTCCCAGCATTCCCGAACGCACCTTCTCGACAACTCGCCGATAGTTCTCGCCGGCATGAATCTGCGTTCCTACTTGGCTGATCCGCTGGTGCTTCTCGACAGCTTGCTTCAATGCCAGACTCTCCGCCAGGTGGAGTGTCATCGGTTTTTGCAAGTAGATGTCCTTGCCTGCCTCGCACGCATCGATCGCTTGCAGGCAGTGCCAATGCGGCGGCGTGGCGATGATGACCGCATCGATATCTGGCTGTTGGAGCATCTCCCGATAATCGTGGTACGGCTTGGCGCTGCCGGGAAACTGGGCCACAACTGGATCCCGCCGCTGTTTCCAAACATCACAGACGCCGGTCACCACGACATCATCATGTTTGGCGCAGTTGTTCAAGTTTCCCCGCCCCATCCCGCCGGCACCGATTAAACCGATCTGGATTCGGTCGTTGGCTCCCAGTTCGCCGGCGGCTCGCAGCGCGCTGGCTGAAAGAATATACGGTGCTGCCGCTCCGACGGCCGTCGCCTTCTCCATGAATACACGTCGCGAAACTTGTTTCTGGCCGGTCATGCGAGTTGCCTCGTATTGAATTGGCTTGTCAATTGAAAGTCCAGATCAGGCGGGAGTTCGATTGTTAACTCGGCGCGCTGACACCTTCCACCGCACCGTCAAAGTTGCTGACGAGGACCAATAATCCCGTCAAAGTGCTCAAGTGATCAACATTGTCGTTTCTTGTGCGTTTCTGCTTGGAAACAACAATTACGGCACATAACGCGGGCTTTGCAGGAAGGGGGTCGCACACGAAACAATCAAACCGACCCACTACCGACTTTTATTCCATCGCCCAAATTCGCGGTTAATACTGTATAATCTCTGGTTATATTAGACTGTTTACTCAACAGAATGCAAACGATCACCAAGCCGATCCTGAGCGGTGCCGATCTTTGCCAGAGCACCGGCTCACCACAACACTCCCGTCGGTCGCTTCGGTAATTCATCAAGAACACAACAGTTCGACGTTGCACTGCAAAGGGCGGCAGGGCGGCAACCAAGCCGGTTCTTTGGTTCACTAAACCGTGTTCCTGAAACCGTGTTCCTGTTGGTCGCTGGCTTTCCTGTCAAGCAAACAAGATTTCGTGTGTTGGAAATACAGAGGGAGAAGCTAAATGCGAAGAACACCGACAGTCAGTTGCAGTGCCGGAGCACTGCTTGGGCTCGTCTGCGGCGGTGTCTGGTTCGCCGCCTCAGAAGGCCCCACTCCGCTCGCGTTGGCTGGACAATCCGAAGACAAGTACGCCGTCAAGCCCGTCGAAGGTGACATGCACGAATTCATGGGACACTTGTACGAGCCGACGTATAAGCGATTGCGGCAGTCGCTGGCATCTAAACCGGCGAGCGAGGAAGCTTGGAAGAACGTCGCATCCGACGCATTGATTCTGGCCGAAGGCGGAAATCTCCTGCTCACACGTTCCTTCGATGCGACGGACGACGCCTGGGAGTCAAATGCCGCCGGCATTCGCACTTTCGGTACATCTGTCTATCGGTCGGCCAGAGAGAAGGATTACACGAACGTGCTGTTTTACTACCGGCACATGATCGAGCAATGCAATGACTGCCATCGAGAGTTTGGTTCCGGTGATATGCGGTTGGAGCCGTGACGATCAAAATTCGTGCGGGAATGACAATTACCACTCATCAAGAAACGTTGGACTCACTGCGTGTCGACATGCCGGGAGCCGATGTGATTGCGGGCGAATGCCGGCTTCTGGCCCCATGACTATGACTCGTTCGTCCAACCCGGTCGGCGCTTCCAGCGCCGGCGCATGAGTTCGAACGAAGCACGAGGATCACCATGAAGTTCCCCACCGGCGCGTTACTCCTCTGGCTGGTTGTGGCCAGACCGCTTGTTGGTGATGAACTGCCTCGCACTCCTTACGCCGGTCAAGTCGCTAAGCAGGTGGAGAGGCTGCACTCAGAGTCGGCGCAGCAGCGCGCGGGCGCAGCGGAGGCAATGGGATTCCTGCGGGCCACCGGAGAACAAAAGGCCCTAATTGATCACCTGCGGGATCGTTCGCCGCTTGTTCGCCGCGAGGCCGCCATGGCGTTAGCCTGGTGTGGTGACCGGAACGCGGTCTCACCATTGCTTGCGGCGTTGAGCGATGAAGATTGGGTCACGCGTCAGGCCGCACACGTCTCGCTGACGAATCTGACGGGAATGGAGTTTCCCTTCGACTCCATGGCAACGCCCCGGCGGCGTGCCGATCAGGCCAAAGTGTGGGGTGACTGGTGGTCCGCCGTGCCGACAGACCGGCCGCCAACTGACCTGCTCGCAATGGTCGGCGATCCGAAACCTTGGGCGAGCATCTGGTCCGTCAGCGCATCCTCCACATACAAAGGTCCGCCCCACATCCTCACCGACGGCCTGATCGGCCCGGCGTATTGGCAGACCAAAAATGTGCCGTTTCCTCAGTGGTGTACCGTCGACCTGGGGCATAACGAAGAAGTTGCTCAAGTGGCGATTCACCAGTACGGCTCGAAATTCGTGATGACCGAATACGAGTTGGCTACTAGCCTGGACAACAAGACGTTTGACGTGATCGAGCGAAAGCAGGGCGACACGGAAGTCACGCTGGCCGTCAGCTTCTCGCCGCGACAGGCTCGCTACATCCGTATCACGAGTTTCGGATCGAAACAGCCGATTTATCCCACAACATTTTTCGAGATCCGGGTTAATGGTAAGAGTGGCTCCGGTAATCTCATGGACGCATCCGTCACTTGGCGTTTTGAACGCGGCCTTCGAGCGTTGGGGACGTTGGGCGGAACAGGTGCAACGGCAGTTGTGCTGGAGTGTCTCGGTACGGATCCGCCAACGGCACCGACCTATCGACCGATGGTTCGTGCCGCGATTCGAGCGCTGGGCCGATTGCACCAGGAGGATGGTTTCCAGACCCTCATCCGATTGCTCGACAACCCCATGTGGGCTCGCTACGCAGCGGATGCCTTGGGTGACTTTTCAGATCGACGCGCCGTACCCTTGTTATTGGCCGCCTATCCACGTTATGCCAAGGGATTGGACGGCAAGGATCCACCGCATCTTCCCCAAGATGACAAGATGGGATTTCCCAGTGAAGACCGGATGCTGCACACGCCTTACGCCATCGCTTTCTCTCTTTGTCGCCTACCGCTGGATGATGCCCGGGATCGTGCTGCACTGCGACAGATCGCTCCACTGGTGATGGCCAACCTGCCGGGCGATCACGACACTTTCATGCTGTACGAGCCGGAGGTAGGCCACCTTTTGACGCGACATTTGTTGGAGATGTCCGGTCTCAGGCAGGCAGCGTGCGAGCACGCTTTCGAACTGCTGGGCCAACCCCGCAAGATGCCCAGATTGACCGGCGATCCGCGGTGGCCCGTGTTCGAGGCGTACCGCATGTCGAGTTGGCTGCCTGCGGTCTGTACCGACGGGCGCGACCTGCCGCGGTTGGTCGCACTGTTGAAGCACGAGGAAGGCTGGGTGCGGATCAATGCGGCCAAGGCTCTGGCTTGGCTAGGCGACCGGCGGGCAATCGAACCGATTGCCACTGCGCTGTCCGAAGCTAAGGCGGAAGCGGACTATGGCTACAACGGGACTTTCAAGAACGCAGAATACGACGACCCGGCCCCGCGCTGGCGCGAATCACTGATCCGCGCGCTGGGATTGCTGGAGGCGCACGAACAGACGAATCGAATCGCCCGCATTCTCAACGACGAACGCTCTGTACTAGAAGTACGCCACGCAGCGGCGGAGGCGTTGGCCGATCTGGGCAACGAAACGGCACTGGCCGCATTGCGGCAGGCCGCCTCGGACCATTCCTTCCACAGCGTACGACACGTGGCACGCGACGCGTTTCAGGTCCGCGGAATCGAGCTCCCGGGCAGCGAATCCACGAAGCAAGCGTCTGTTGATGACGCTCCTGCGCCGGGTCGTCTTCTTGGCCAAGCTCCACCCACGGGGCAGGGTGCCCGACCGTCCACAATCTCACTTGCCGCGGCGAAACAGTTCGACGCTGTTGTTTTCATCAAAGGGAACAACGACATCCCCAACACCATCGGCACCGTCGAACAGGCTGACCGCTGGCGACAGACCTACGTGGTCACCGATTCCGGACCCGTTTACCGACCGGGACGAAACCTGTACGTATTGCGGCCGCCACGTCCGGACGGCGAAGTGACGCCTCTGACGAATTTCCCAGACGGCTACGTCGGCGAGCCAGAGTTGTCGTGGGACGCTTCACATGTAGTCTTTACTCATCGCGGTCAGGATGATCCGTGGTGGCACATTTATCGAATTAATGTCGACGGTTCAAGCTTGGAGCAGTTGACCGACGGGCCGTATCACGACGTCGGCCCCGCATACCTGGCTGATGGAAGAATCGTGTTCGCCACGAGCCGCAACGGCATTCGGGACGAGTATCACGGCTATCCGTGTACTGCGCTGTGGGTGATGAATCCCAAGGGCGGCGACATGCACCCGATCGCCACGAACATCGGTCGCGACAACGAGCCGGCCATTCTGCATGACGGACGAATCGTCTTTAGCCGGCTGGAGGTGTTCTTCTCGCGGAACAAGACGGAACTGACCGTGCACGCCGCCCGACCCGATGGAACGCAAGACGTCGTGCTTTACGGACCGGAGCGGCGGGCGTACTGGCAGAGGCAGTACCAGCAAGGTCCTCGGGGACCGGGCGAAGTCGGCAATGCGCCACTTACGCACCGCGTGTTGCGAATCAGCCAACCGCAACCCATGCCCGACGGACGAAATGTCATCGTGGCGACTCCGGGTGGCTTGGCGCTGATCGGTCCCCGCCGTGACACCGAAACGATCGTCACGCCGGACAACAAACTGCGAGCGTTCACGACTCCTTTCGCCCTGCCCGACGGCCGAGTGCTGTGTGCGTCGACCCTGAAAGCACACGACCGCAAGGAGGTCGACCTGGGGCTGTATATGCTCGATCCAACGACGAAGAAGCTGGAACTGTTCTACAACGATCCGGCCACGGCGGACTTCGAACCGCGACCGATCCTCGCTCGACCCCGGCCACCAACGTTACCGACTAAGACTCGGGCTCACGCCTACAGCGGTCATTTTGTCTGCTCATCCGTCGTTGCAACCCAGGAGAAAGAGGTGCAGCAACGAGGTCGCCTGGTGCGATTGATCGAGGGAGTGCCGGTGGTTGGCAGGCACAGCACCCACACCAACGCCTGGCCGGTCTGGAAAAACCACGGAGGTACATTCGCCAGAGTGTTGGGCACGACACCGCTTGCTCCAGACGGATCGTTCTACGTCGAAGTGCCAGCCGATCGCCTGCTGCACTTCCAGGTCTTAGACAGCGACCGGCAGGTCGTGGGCAACCAGCTCACATGGATCTATTCACGACCCGGCGAGACGAAGTCGTGTGTCGGCTGTCACGAGAATCCCCATACCACGCCTCGGACCGACGCTCCGCTGGCCGCACAGCATCTACCCATGAATTTCCTGCCCCGCGGTGACGAGTTCCGGTACCGCGCCAAGGCATGGTTCAAGGGGCACCTGCCGCCAGAAATCGACGAACGCACCCGGACCGTGCGAGCCGTAAACCTGTTGGCGAGGTGAGGACCAGAATTGCACTACGCAAAAAATGGGACCGTCGGGAAGTTGCCGTTGAGGATCGGCTCGAAGTCGCCATCGAAGCCCAACCAATCTTTGAGCATCGTGGTGTAGACCGAGCGAAAATCAACTCTCATCTTCAGATCGCCGCGATCCAGGTCGGTCAAGCTCGGGTAGTCGAAGTAAGTGCCACCCCTGACTTTCGTGCCAACAACGAACCACGGGCCGGCCATGCCATGGTCGGTGCCATTATTCGGTCGTCCGTTCTCCTTCACACGCCGGCCGAACTCGGTCATGATCAAGATCATCACATCGTTGGCCTGCCCCATCCGTTCGAGATCTTCCATGAATCCACGCACGGCGTCGCCGGTGTAGCCGAGTAACGCCGCGTGCGTGCCTTCGAGTGCCCCCTGGTTTCGGTGCGTGTCCCAGCCGCCCGTATAGTTGACGTAATATACGCGCGTGTCGAGTTTGCCTTCGAGGCAAGCGGCTACCTTCTTGAGGTCGTGCGAGAGCGTCGCCGCGGGTTCACCAAAAATGGTGCTCCCTTGTGTGCTCTCTGCTCCGTAGTCCACGTCGGTTTGGTATCGCCCCACGGCTTCGCGTACTTTGGTGGCGACTTCTGTCACACCCGCAGAGATCTTGCGCACGAGATCGAGCGTGTCACGCTTAGAAAGCTTCGCCACAGCGGGCATGAGATCCCGGAGGACCGGCTCGACCACCGGGGCGGCCTTACGTTTGAACGCATCGGCTTCATAGAACACCACCGGAGAGTGTATCCGCCCGGTGACTGCCAAGTTCTGTTCTCGCGAGATGTTGACGAGGAAATCTGCTTGCGTGCGCTCGGGCTGGTACTCATCAGCAAACCGGCCGAGCCAGCCGTAATCGCTGTGGAGAATCCCGGGTCTCGCAGAGCGCATGACCTCCATCGCCTTGAAGTGAGACCGGATGGCATTCGGATAACTGACCCCGTTGACGATCGCAACCTTCCCATCTTTGTACAACCGTTCCATCCCTTTGAACTCGGGATGGAAACCCAGTTCGTCATCAAGCTGGAGGACTTTGTCGGCCGGAATGTTCAACGTCCGCCGGGCCTTGTAGTAATGGTCGTTCGTATAAGGCACAACCGTGTTTAGCCCGTCGTTGCCGCCGAATAGCTCGATAACGACAAGTTTGCGGTTGGGATGTTTCTGAGAGACATCGAGCGCCTTCTGAGCTGCCAGGACAAGCCCGCTGTTCTGGAAGAATCTGGGCACGCCCACCGTTGCCCCGATGCCGAGCAGCCCAGAGCGGAGAAAGCTACGTCGCGAGCAGGGACAAAGCGTGTGGGGAGGATGATCGTGGCCGTCGTAAGACTTATTGAATTTCATGTTTATCCCCCAAGATGATTTGTACCACTGAGTTCCGGTTGCGCGGCGCTGCGGGTAGAACCCGTCACCCCACGCTGTATTCAGGCATACTCATAATCAAATGAACCAGCTGGCGAAGCGTCTGCTCGATGCCTTCGCCCGAACCGAAATCAATCTCGCCTCGGCCGATCTCACTGACCAAAAATCTGACAAGCCTCTGACGGTCACTCGCATCTAGTCCTACCGAGGGCAGGAAGCGCTGCACAAAGTAGTCGACCGCCGCATCAGCCGTTTTCACATCGGCCTCTGTCAGCATCCGCGCCAGATTGACATTTGCCGGAACACGGATGATCCGTTTCACTCTGGTAAACGCATAGTCATACTCCGCACGCACCGAAGTGTATTCGCTTCCACCGACGTAGATGTTGGGCATCGTACGATCCGGGGGCCAAAACGACTCGACCGGGTCAGGGAAGAGCACCGCGTGCGCGTAATTCGCACGGTTCAAGAACATCCCGGGATTAATCCAGGCCGCACCTCCATCTTTGTCGCCGTTCCATCCCGACACGTTCGGTGGGAAGAGGAGTTCCTGGCCGAGTGCCACCGTGGAGACGCGAAAGTCCGGGATTGTGGGGAGTTTTTCCAGTTCGAGTTTTCGACAGGTCGAGACGACGAAATGCACGGGGCTCTTGATTATTTCCCCCATACTCGCCGAGCTATAAAAGTCCTTGGAGAGGAACAATGTTCGCAGCAGCGGTTTGAGCTGGTAATTGTTGTCGCGAAGCAACTTAGCCAATCGCTCTTCATGAGCAGGAGTGATCTCACCACGAACAAAGAACTTATGCAACTTCCTTGCAATAAAGCGCGCACAGCTCGGCTGCTCGAGGATGATCGCAATGATGTCATCGCCGTCGTAGTTGCCCGTGCGGCCGATGAAGCGTTTTTCGCTTGGGTCGTGACTATCTCTGCTGAACAGGAATGTCGGGCCCGCGTTGGTCCATCCGCTAAAGGCTCGAGCAGCCTCCTTGATGTCTTTCTCCGTGTATTGATCGAGCCCCAATGCGAAGAGTTCCATGATCTCACGGGCGAAGTTCTCGTTGAACTGACCCTTCACGTTTTGATTCCCATCAAGATAGATCAGCATCGCGGGATTCTTGGAAACCGCTGTGAGCAGATCGCCGAAATTGCCGGCGGCGTGCCTTCGTATCGTCTCCAATTGCTGGAGCATCAGACGGTAGTCAGCCACCTTGTCGTTGGATGTGGCGAAGTGGCCATGCCAGAACAGTAACAGCTTCTCTTCGAGCGGCCGGCTGGTCTTCAACATTCGCTCGGCCCACCATTGCTCCAGGCGATACGTTTCCAGCAAGTCGTCACGGCCGCTCTTGATCGACTGGGCGGCGTGGCGTGCGCGGAGTTCATTCACGACTCCGTACACATTCGGGTGCTTCGACCCGTCGTCGTTACTCGGAGTCGGAAACAAGAGTAGTGGAAGATAGACGAAATCGTTCGGCTTGGTCAGTCTGATCTTCTGGATAGACGAAGTGTTCTGAGTCTTGCCGGGGTGCCGGCCGCGTGCGTGGACCGCAACGGAGCCGAGAGGAACCGAATTAAAACGAAAGCGCCCAAAGTGATCGGAAATCGTCGTCAACTGCCCCAGACCAGATACATCCAAGTAGATCGTATGACCACGGAGCGGAACACCACCGACACCCCCATCAGCGACCTCAATGCGTCCAGCCAGCGTGGTGGTTCCACTCGACCTAGAAGGCATTGCAGCCTCAACGGGCAACGAATCGTAGATTCCATAGATCCCAGATTCGTCAAATGGCGGAAGGTGCGTGTTTTCGATTTGATCGTAATCGATCAAGGAATCAACTGCGTCGGCAGGTTTCATTGAAGCCAGTCGTTGAATCTCTTGCGGAGTGCCGCCGAAGCCGGCGCGTTCAAGCAAGTGCGCAGCGCGATCGTAGCTCCATTCTTCAGGAGAAATCGGCGTGAGGTCTTCAATCCACTCAGTGGGCCCAGGCCCCTTCATCGGGAGTTGGGTCCCCGTCTGGTCAACCCATCCGACCACAAGCGAGGGGGCGAACGCCACCACGCTCGACACCGCAATCACCACAAGGGACCGTTGACGATTTCGCAAACTCATCGTTGGCCTCCAGAGCTTGAAAGCTGCAAACATTTGATGCAGAAGCACTGCTCTCTAGAATTCAAATTAACAAGAGTCTGTTTTGTGTAGATGTTGATTCGCGCATTGTAAACAGCCACATTGGGAAGGCAAGGTAGATTCGCTCAATGAGCTGTTCCAGATTGTATGGCCGTCTCAATGCGCTGCGGATTCTAGTGTCGTGTCAATTTTTGATTTTGGGGTCGAATAAGAATGGTCGCCTGGCGAGATAGTCGTTGATCGCTCCGCGATCAAAACGTTTGGTTCGCGGAGCGAACCACGACAATCAGGCTCGACAACCCTAATTCTTCGTCTTGACAGAGCATTTGTGCGTCTCAGTTACGTAGGTGCGACGCATGCCCAGTTGAGCGGCTGGTCGCCACCAACGCAGCCGGATGAACGTTGCCTCGGATACCAATACACAGTAAAGTAACTACAGTTTACATGTCATGCCTTTGCGACCGGTGTCGGCCGCGCGCTCAACGGATATTCTCAGCTCACGGCAAGCTCACTAGGACTTCCGCTCATGGACACTACTTCCAGCCAACGACAGATCGGCCACCAGGAAGCGCTCACAATTCGGACACGATTCAGACGACCGGCTTGGCTGCTGGTCACTGCGATTCTTTTGGCCCTTGGAGGTCGACCGCTGCCGACACTCGACGCAAAACCGCAGCCTGCCGAGCAACCCGCCGATTCACTGCGAGCTGCGATCGTTGACTTGATGGAGACTTTCGGTGATCGCTATCCCAACGGTAGCCAATTCCTCGCAGAACTCGACAAGATCGACAGCCATCTGTCACTGGCAACGCCGGCAGATCGCAAGCGGCTGGAGGGCGAGCTACAGTCACTCACGCGCCGGGCGCTGGTGGCAAACCCGTTGGTCAGCGGTGGTCCGCTGCTGTTCATCGTTCGCGAGCAGTATTTGAGTGATCACCACAACACAGCCACCATGTTTCAAACGGGAGAGATCAATGCGAAGAGCTTTCGGGGTGGAGGAGCGATCAAGACAATCGATCTCGGACAGAACGGCGTCGTGAAGACGTTGCACGAATCGCCAAAGGGGGTCGCTCGAGATCCAGATGTGAGTTTCGACGGCCGCAAGATCTTGTTCTCGTTGCGGCGCGACCCGCAGGACGATTACCACGTCTTCGAAATGACCGTGGGGTCGAACGAATTGAAACAACTCACCAGCGGGTCGGGCGTCTCGGATATTGACCCAATCTACTTGCCGGACGGGAAGATACTCTTCAGTTCGACGCGCGAACCAAAGTATTGCATGTGCAACCGCCACATTATGTGCAACCTGTTCACGATGAATGGGGACGGCAGCGACATCCAGCAGGTTGGGCACAGTACCCTGCACGAAGGCCATGCGTCGCTGTTGGCGGACGGACGGGTCATTTACGACCGCTGGGAGTATGTGGATCGCAATTTTGGCGACGCTCAAGGTGTGTGGAGTGCCAATCCCGACGGCACGAATCATGCAATCTATTGGGGCAACAACACGAACTCACCCGGCGGCGTGCTGGATGCCCGTGAAATTCCGGAGACCGGGCAGTTCCTGGCGACCTTTTCTTCCTGCCATGATCGCCCCTGGGGGGCTCTGGCTATCGTCGACCGGCGCATCGGCATGGACGGCAAGCCGCCCGTCGTGCGCATCTGGCCAGCCAGTGCGATCGAATTGGTTGGCAAGGGAAACTACGACACGTTTAAGCGCGTCAAGCCAAAGTATGAAGACCCCTTTCCTCTGTCCGACAAGTACTTCCTCTGCTCGCGCACCACTGGCGATGGCGGGCAGGTGGGGATTTTCCTGCTTGATATCTTCGGCAACGAGATCCTGTTGCACAGCGAAAAGGCCGGCTGCTTTGACCCGATGCCGCTCGCACCTCGTACGAGACCGCCGGCGATTCCTTCGCGCATCGAGCCGAAGAATAGAGACGGTTACTTCTACGTGGCCGACGTCTATCTCGGCGCAGGAATGGAAGAGATCGAACGTGGGCAGGTCAAGTCTCTGCGTGTCGTTGAATCACCCGAAAAGCGATTCTGGACGCATACCGCGTGGAACGGCAGCGGCACACAGGCACCAGGTATGGCTTGGAACGATTTCAACAACAAACGCATCCTGGGCACAGTGCCCGTGGAGCCCGATGGTAGTGCCTATTTTTCCGTGCCGGCAGACACATTCGTCTTTTTTCAACTACTGGACGAGAAGGGAATGATGGTTCAGTCGATGCGCAGCGGTACGATTGTACGACCTGGTGAGAGAATCGGTTGTGCCGGTTGCCACGAAAGTCGCAGAGCGAGCGTTCCCAATACTCCCGCATTGGCGCTCTCACGATCACCGAGCAGATTGGCGCCGTGGTACGGACCTGCACGGAAATTCAATTACATGGCCGAAGTCCAACCCGTCTTCGACAAGCATTGCGTCTCGTGCCACGACTACGGCAAAGAGGGTGGAAAAAGATTGAATCTAGCCGGTGACACAGGATTGATCTTCAACACGTCGTACGTCGAACTGCGGTCAAAGAACTACGTGCGCGTGCCAGGCGCGGGACCGGCGACCATCCTGCCGCCCAGAACTTGGGGCTCACATGTCAGCCCATTGGTAAGCGTGCTGACAAACGGTCATAAGGACCAGCAAATCGACAAGGGCATTACGCTAGACAAGCAGAGCTTCGACCGCATCGTTACCTGGATCGACATCAACGCGCCGTACTACCCTGATTACGCCAGCGCCTATCCGGGCAACACGTACGGACGTTCACCGCTCGCGCCTGTACAGCTCAAACGACTTGGCGAATTGACCGGAATCAACCTGAACGACCAGAAGTTTTCTTCGCACGTCAGCTTCACTCGCCCCGAACAGAGTCCCTGCCTGGACCGGTTCGAGGATAAGGGTGGCAAAGGATATAAAGAAGCACTGTCGATCATTCGCGGGGGCGCCGCGTTGCTGGCAAAGCAGCCCCGTGCCGACATGCCCGGCTTTCAGTTAGTGGGCACCGACGCCGAGCGTCAAACCAAATATACGCAACTCGTCGAGAAGAAGGCGAAACTGCAAAAACCCGTGAACGAATAAGCGGACGAGAACGGTCACGAGCCGAATCACTTAGCCGTGTTCGGTCTTTTATTGTCGTCTTTCGCTCCGCGAATGCACGTTCCTTTCGCGGAGCGAAAGGCGACTATCGGACAATAATTCCTCGAACGATCCTTACAACCTCCACAGCGTCAACGACGCCACGCACAGTCAGGCTGCTGTCAGCAGCGGATGTGCTGGATTCAAACTCACTCTCATCGAACCTGACTGTTAATGACTGGAGCACAACTTCTTGTCGAATGCCTGCAAAGAAATGGCGTAACAACTATCTTTGGCATGCCCGGCGGACAGACCGTTGCAATCTATGATGCGCTACACGAGCATCCGACCATCCGACACGTGCTGGCGCGAAACGAACATGCTGGCGCGTTCATGGCGGACGGCTTCGCGCGCGCGACGGGCCAGCCGGGCGTGTGCCTGGTAACGGCGGGGCCCGGTCTTACGAATTGCGTGACCGGCCTGGGATCCGCCTATTCCGACTCCGTTCCATTCCTCCTCATTAGCGGACAGATCACGCATGGCGCAATCGGATCATCTCGGGGCTACTACCACGAGATGGACAATCTCGGCGTCACAGCTCCTCTGACAAAATGGAATGCCACGGCGCGTTCCGCCGACGAAATCCCTGAGCTGGTTCGGCAGGCCTTTCACGAGATGACGACGGGCCGCCCACGACCGGTCCACCTCGATTTACCGATCGATGTTCTGGCCCAAGAGACCGACGCTAAGCCTGTAAAACGGGTGACCGCCAAGTTGCTTGCGCCCGATCCGCAGGAGATTGACCGAGCCGCCGAATTGCTACAAACAGCCAAACGCCCGCTCATCATCGCAGGCGGCGGCACGGTCACTGCGGATGCCAGCCACGAATTGTTAGCCTTGGCCGAAGATCTGCACGCTCCCATTCTCACGACGCCGATGGGGAAAGGCTGCGTCCCCGACGACCATCCTCTGTCTGCGGGAATGCTCTTTCATAGGATCACCTCCGACCTCACCAATATGAAGGATAACCTCTCTCCATTGCCCGAGATGGCCGATGCAGTCCTTGCGGTAGGCTGCCGCTTTAGCCAACTGGCCACGGGGAATTGGGAATTGGAGCTGCCGGAGAACCTTGTTCAGATCGACATTGATGAGGATGAACTCGGTCGCAACTATCCAGCAAGAGTTGGCATCTGCGGGGATGCGAAGGCGGCCCTCACGGCGCTTGGCGCGCGGCAGCCCAAAGCGGACGGTGCGATCTGGGACTCAATTCGTTCGCGGACACCCGCATCGGACCGTTGGCGCATTGGGGGATTCGATGTCGTTCCGATCCTGCGACGCGTGCTGGACCGAGATGCCATCGTCGCCTGTGACGTAACTCGCCTGTACTACATGATGCTGGCAAATTTCCCCGTGTATGCTCCGCGCGCGTTCCTGCATCCCTCATGTTTTATTTCGATGGGATTCGGTCTGCCCGCCGCGCTCGGAGCGAAGGCCGCTTTTCCGGATCGGCAAGTGGTGGCTATCGCCGGCGACGGTGGGTTCTTGATGACGGCGCAAGAGTTGGCGTGCGCGGTTCAGGAAGAACTGAACGTCGTGACCATCCTCATCAACGACAACTGCCTGAGTGCCATGAAAGGAATCCAAAACCGTTCCTACCGTGGCCGTCACACGGCCGTCGACCTGGTCAATCCGGACTTCGTGCGGTTTGTCGAATCGTTTGGTGCACTCGGCCTACGTGTTAACGAGTTGGATCAGTTCGAGCCAGCGTTGCGAGAAGCTCTCAACGCCGGCCGACCTGCCGTCATCGAAGTACAAGCCCCGCAAACGCCGGAGTGAATACAGAGCGGACTTTGCATGTGGGGCATCCGTTTGCCGCTGTCGGCAAGGTGAGGGACAAGGGTATCCTGGGACCCACAAGCGATCGATGCGTCAGACGACGATCTGGCTTTCCCGATCTGAGGGGGTCAACGTCGGAGCATCCGCCATTATGTTCGGTCCAATGCGTCAGTATCCGGCGGGCGGTCCGTCTGCTGGGCTATAACACGAGCCAAGGTCTTCAACCGGTGCTGTTGGTCTTGGTAGTCTGAGCCTCCGACATTTATCCAAACACAACTCGTTCGCGGAGACTCGAGCATTGAATCTTCTTCCACCATCAAGATCGACGCGGCCCTTCGAGCGAAAACCGAGGCTATCGGAAGAGACTTGCCGAGTCGGGTATCCGGAGTCTCGCCGCTGTTTAGCTGCATGTTGGAGTAACCGCCACCCGGTGGCTGAATCACCGCGACCTGCAGATGCCCCATTAAGTTATTTACGATGAACATTTCCAGCAGTTCTCGCGCGATTTGCGACGTCACGCAGACCAAGGGCTGATTCGCCTTCGCGACTTGTTCCAGGAAAGGAATCCACTCAGCTACATCACCCATACTCTCGGCCGTGAGGATCCTCGCTGATGTCGCTTGCCAGATGAGTGGCAGTGCTGGCCAGTTGGCAGGGGGTGCAGGGTGTAGCACCGGATCGCTCCACAAAAAGGCAGGACTGTGGAGGCCGCCCATAACAACCGAGTCAACGTGGTCGATGCTGGATTCAAAGCCGAGTGAGGGGCGATACCAGACTCTATGGAAATCTCCTTCAACCGCTTCGAGTGCCACTTTGAGGGTTTCTGCGAGATCAGGAAACGCTCGCAGATCATTAGCATCCGCGGACGGTATGGCCACCATTGCGTGCTGCAGCAGCTCTCGAATCCTAGCGGACTCGCTCCGGATCTGATTCAGCGTCTCTTCGGAGTCGGAATCGGCGGCGGCATTGAGAATTGTAGAGAGCCAGTCCATGTTGGTCATCCTCCTTCATTGAAGATACCGGGAGTATAACAGCGTCCTGTTCGACGAGTATCGGGTGGCGCAATAACTCCACTTTTGCCGCTCGTCGCAAGGGCTTCGGGGCACCGAACATACCCCACGTTATCAGACGGTGCTGGGGGTTGGAGCTTGTCTCATCAACCGCCCAATCGTCAGCTTGCGAAAGCTCCAAGGCAGAA
This sequence comes from Pirellulaceae bacterium, assembly GCA_030744725.1. GTDB lineage: Bacteria > Planctomycetota > Planctomycetia > Pirellulales > Pirellulaceae > ARS98. The sequence continues at coordinate 706 of JASLPZ010000060.1, read as the reverse complement.
ATACGACGTAGGCCCGAGTTCCCAAATTGAGGCCCCAAAGTCTGTTCAGGAATTGGGAAGTCCGGATTGCGATAAGTTGCTGGTGGAAAGCCACTTCTCGGTTTTCGTGTGAAACTTTTCGTCCCTTTGTGCAAAGATACCCAAAAGAGAAAAAGAGCCAGGGGAAAAATCCGAGGGGAAACGGAAGCGGCCGGCACGGGAAAAGAAGATTCGGACCAGCGTCGGGATTACAGTGACGCTGAAAGCTCGCAAGCTGCTGAAAGATGAACAGGTGGAAGCAGCGTTGCGGGAAGTGCTGGCGGAGTTGGAGCGGGCGGCGTAAAAAATTGGCCGTCGCAAACGCGTCGCCCGCCGAGCCGCCGCATCGGCCTAGCAACCCGCCCGTGGGAAGTTTGCAGGGCCCGTC
>JASLPZ010000060.1:0-290 GCA_030744725.1 Pirellulaceae bacterium | reverse complement strand
GTGTAAGCTATTGCTAAGGTAACGGTTACACTGGTTCGCCGTGGCGGAGGATTTCAAGTCTGCCTCGGCATGGCCGCTGCTGTTTACACCCCGAGGACTGTTCAAGCCGGTTTCGACTACTTCGGTAATGGGCGGGTAGCAGCATGCCTGGTGGGCCATCTTCTGTTGGGAGGTACTGACTGTGGGAAACCCCGAGCATGTGAAAGTCGTCCTTGCGGGCAGATTCGCTGTGCTCGACTGGCGTAAGGAACATGAAGGCCAACGCTTGGACCTGCGCGAAGCTGACCTAC
>JASLPZ010000609.1:0-809 GCA_030744725.1 Pirellulaceae bacterium | reverse complement strand
GGCTCTTGATCTGCTTGCCCATGGCGCGGCCGCTGTAAAAATCTTCGGACAGAAAGAGGTTCTTAAGCATCGGCTCCAGAGCATATTGCCGGTTCTTCAACACGGCGGCCAGGCTGTCGGTCGTTGTTTTGTCAGGATCCAGATACGCAAAATATTCGAACAGCTTGTGTGCGATGAATCGCGACGTTTCTGGTTGCTCCAGGATCAAACGCACCAGGTCGTCGCCCGTCCACGTTCCCGTCTTTCCGAAAATAGTCTTCTCCGTCGTATCGTGCCGGTCGTAGAGGAACCGGTAGGTTCCAGTGGCGTGGTCGAAGTTATAGCCCGTCAGCGCGCGGGCGGCCTCGACGACGTCCTTTTCCGTGTAACCTTGATCGACCCCCATGGAAAACAGCTCCATGATTTCGCGGGCGAGGTTTTCGTTCGGGTTGCCTTTGGTGTTCTTGTTGTTGTCGAGGTAACGGATCATTGCCGGGTCATGAACGATGCCGTAGAGCAACGCACCGAAATTTCCCGCCGCTTGCTCGCGGAAGAACTGGTTCTGACGTAACATCGCATAGCTATTCTTCACGACGCTGTCCTGGCTCGCAAAGTGACCGTGCCAGAAGAGCGTCAGCTTCTCTTGGAGCGGCCGAGGGGATTCGACCAGCCGCTGCAGCCACCAACGACGGACCTGGACGAGCTGGTTGGCCTCCACGGATCGTGAGTCCAACCCCACGGCCCGGTTTCCCGTGCCACGGATCCGCATCTTGCTCCGCAACGGGTCAACCGAAAACGGCGTCATGGGATCGAGTGAAGGGCCGTCCGAC
>JASLPZ010000608.1:0-814 GCA_030744725.1 Pirellulaceae bacterium | reverse complement strand
AACATCTTTGATCCCCCGCGTCTTCGTCGGCCCCCAGCACGCCGCGTAACAGCACACCAACGTCACCACGATCACCACCGTCCTGACCGAGAACCTTGGCCGCCAGCGTTTCGGGGTGGGTTGCGTGGTCATTGGAGGTGCTGCTGGATTAGATGTTGCGGGGTGCAAAAATGACGAGCACAACGGCTACAGTGAATAGCAATAGAAAGAGAGCCACGGTTACGCCAGCCACTATGCCTTCGACATCACGGCCCCCAAGAAACCCGATGATGCCGCCGACAGATCCTGTGAGCCACAACACACCAAACGGCGTCAGAGGCCATGGAAGGAGCGCACATCCTACGGCGAGTAGCGCAGTCCAAAGTAACCCCTGACGCAACCCGAACTGCCACGACTTCACTTTGTCTCGCTCGCTGGGCATGGGGGTATTGTAGCAGGGCAACGGGCGGCAGACGGGGAATCGACAAGAGCAATGAATTGGACTGGGGCAAAACGTAGGTAAAAGGCGTTTTTTGGGTCGTGTGTGATTAAGTGTTGCTGCCGTTGGCCAAGAAGAACACGATGATCGTCATCTCGGACGAATTCAGCTGCTCGTGCGGGTTCTGACGGAGTGATGTGTTTCGTGGTGAGATTCGAAATGCGCATGCACGCCAGCGGCACTACCCCAGCGGTGGAGATCCGTTGCAATCCTTCCCCTCAGCTACTTGTCTGAAGATGCTACTTTGTGCTTGAGAGGGATTTCAATCACCAGTCCGGCAAATCGCTTCGATGTGGACGTCGAGCCGAATCTTCCATGGCAGTTCATGCATCCTCC
>JASLPZ010000607.1:0-831 GCA_030744725.1 Pirellulaceae bacterium | reverse complement strand
TGCCAACATAGTCTCCTGAAGGGTCCTTTTCCTCTCGTACGACGCGTGCGCGATACAGGTAGCGCCTTCGGCGTGGGCCGCTGGTGAATGTTCGCTCGGGCCTGTCTGCTCGGCGGGCGCCGTTCTCGGCAGTGGGACCAGCAGCGCTGTCGTCGCCACCATGATCACGAGGGCTGCTTCTCGGCCAGTCGTCATGGCCCTTCCTCCCCAGTTCGGTTTGTCTGGACTCGTTCGGCCAATAGTGCGACGAATTACCAGTGTCTTGTGACCGTCTTTCGACTCCCATGATACTCGATGCCGCAACAGATCGCACCGCCACTGCGACTAGCGAATAATCCGGGCTAGCTTCGCTGGGGCGATGCCCCAGGCTACGGTGATCGATGGCCGTTGGCCAACGCTAGTTTGCAATTGCGCAATATCAAAACTAGCGGGCTAGTGAATGATCCGGGATAGTCGCCTCTCGCTCCGCGAAAGCACGTTCCTTTCGCGGAGCGAAAGACGACAATAAAGGATCGAACACTGCTTAGCTCGTACTCCTGAGTTTGCAGATGACGTGCCGCCAGATTCGAGCATAGCGTGCGCGCGGTCATCCATGGACGCTTATTTCCACCAGTAGGAGAACAGATTCGCATTTCGAATCACAAACTTAAGGCGGACCGTTTTTCCTCGAAGTGACCCAGGAATCTCCTGGCTCCAACTAACCGTCTCGTCGCAAATGTCACCGGTGACGGGTTCTGACTCGCTGAACTCTTTGATTGGCCGACCACTTTCATTGCAGAGCGCCGCCGTGATCCGGCCTTGGCTGTTGGCCGTTGAGTTGACGTGCAGTTC
>JASLPZ010000606.1:280-848 GCA_030744725.1 Pirellulaceae bacterium | reverse complement strand
AACTTCGCTACCTTAGGACTCTCATAGTTAGAGCCGCCATTCACCAGAGCTTCAGTTCCAAGCTTCTCTCCTGATTGCTCAGGAAATAACCTATCCCCTTAACTTTCTGGCATCGAGCACGCGTCAGTCTCTATACATCAATTATACATTTTAGCAGAGACCTGTGTTTTTAGTAATCAGTCGCCCGGACCTTTTTCACTGCGACCTTTTTAACCGAAGTTAAAAAGGCACTCCTTATCCCGAAGTTACGGAGTATGTTTGCCGAATTCCTTAACGAGGGTTCTCTCGAGCGCCTTAGGATTCTCTCCTTGCCTACCTGTGTCAGTTTTAGTACGGTTGCCATGTTAACTCGCTAACGAGACTTTTCTTGGAAGACACTCAGATTACTTCTAGGCCAAGAGCCAACGTACTCGCTTTCGACACCTTATTGCTCCGGATTTTCCTAGAGCGGCATCTCCAGCTTGAACAAACCATGTCTACTGGGTTTGCTAATCGTTGTGTCCACGTCCTCCCAAGCTCAAACGTTAAATAGCAGCACAGGAATATTAACCTGTTATCCATCGTCTAC
>JASLPZ010000606.1:0-270 GCA_030744725.1 Pirellulaceae bacterium | reverse complement strand
AGGTACCGGCTAACCCTGGGCGGATTTACCTTCCCCAGGAAACCTTAGGCTTTCGGCGAATAAGATTCTCACTTATATTATCGCTACTTATACCGGCATTCTCACTTCTATTTCGTCCACCTCTCTTTTTAGTAAGGCTTCAACCTATCATAGAACGCTCCCCTACCATCCTAAAAGATTAGGATCCATAGTTTCGGTAATGAACTTTAGTCCCGCTAATTTTCGGCACAAAAGTACTCGGCTAGTAAGCTATTACGCACTTTTTAAATG
>JASLPZ010000605.1:0-865 GCA_030744725.1 Pirellulaceae bacterium | reverse complement strand
GCCTCCTACGGTGATCTTTCATGGGCGAGCCGACACGACGGTCAAATTCTGGTCAGCCGAGATCTTCACCACCGCCATGCAAAAAGCTGGAAATCGGTGTGAATTGCATGGCTATGAAGATCAGCCCCACGGTTTCTTCAACTACGGTCGCGGTGACAACAAGGCTTACAGGTCGACCCTCCGTGAATTGGACAAGTTTCTGGTTTCGTTAGATTACCTGGAAGGCCAGCCAAGTAACGAACGCTAACGACGCAATTCACCATTTGGTGCGAGGGTGATTCCGGCTGTAACGAATTTGGCGAGTTGCCTCTGTCCAGAATCTGCCGGCCGCACGTGCGAAAACCCACTGGGTGGCGTAAAATTGCTACGGCCTATTCTCAATCAGGCCGTAGGGCGATATCTCTATGGACAAGACAGGCGGTTGCAAGGTGAGACAAATCATTCAAGTGGGACGGAAAATCAATTGATTAAACAGTACTTTCTTTGGACCATGGCGGTCATCATTCCGATCGGGATCCTCGCGTGGTTCTTGTGGACGTTGGGAAAATCCATGGTTGGCTTGGTTCAAGACAAAATGCTCGACCGTGAGCTCGATGAGCTTAAGAACCAGTCGTTGCCAAAACCGAAAACGGACGACGACCACCCGGAATCCAAGCACGACTACACCACGCGCATGTAATCTAGAGCGCGTGCCGATTCACTGTAGCGGCTTTCCGCCGTTTGGACTCCTAAAACAAAGCGCCGCGAACGCCACACGTCGGTGCGACACGCACCAGACGACAACTATCCCAGCTCTTCCAGCAGCCGATCCGCTAGGCTGTCGGCCCCGGCGTCGGTCATGCAAAGTGGATGCACAACCAGGATG
>JASLPZ010000604.1:0-869 GCA_030744725.1 Pirellulaceae bacterium | reverse complement strand
GGTCAACTGAAAGTACAATCGTTGTTCGATGCGACCGTGACCAGTTTCCGATTCTTCGTAGCGACTCACCGGAATTCGTGCGAAGTCGTCTTCGAAGTGATCCAGAAAGAGCTCTTCAACCGCTCCGTGCAGCTTCAGGTGATTGGCCTTGAGTGCCAACACATAGTCACCATTACCATCGACGATCTGCTGGGCGATATTCTTCTGGCAGCCGGCCGCGTCGATGGTGATGATCGAGTCTTCGAAGTCAATTTCGTCCAGTAATTTAGGGATCGCGGTGATCTCGTTGGATTTTTCTTCCGTCGCCATCTGCCCCAGGCTGATACCCTTATCGGACGCCCATGCACTGACAATAAACAAGGCACCTAGATTTTTCTTCTTATCGTGCGAGCGACGCAGTGCTTTGCCATCGATGGCGATGTGCTTCTTCTGTTCGGCCTTCTGTTGATCCGAGAGGATGCCGAGCGAATCGATCCATTGGGCAAAGCAACGTTGGAACGCGAGCGGATTGAGTATGGTTAACACACGACGGATCGTGTCTCGTGAGGGGATCCCATGGGGAAGTGCCAAGTGTTGTTCCAGCCATCGATCGTTTAATCGTGCCCACTTTTCAATCGCCGATGGGCCATCCGCGTTGGCCAGCACGCCACAAATCGCGATGACGATCACATCTCCCAAAAGATGAAGACGATTCACTTCCGATCGAGGATCAGGAAGCTCTTCAAAGAAACTAATAATACTCGTGGCATCCGTGTCACTGATCTCTAACATGACAATCCTTTCGTGTTGAAAATCGAACACGAAAGATCGTCTCAAAATTACGCTTACCGCGCTAGCCCATTTCGCCTAGAGTGCGCGCTGGCCCTGGG
>JASLPZ010000603.1:0-896 GCA_030744725.1 Pirellulaceae bacterium | reverse complement strand
CTTTACTACCGCATTAACGTGATGTCGCTCGAATTGCCTCCGATCCGCAAGCGCGAAGGCGACCTCCCACTACTCGTCGCCCACTTCCTTGGGCCCTCATGGGAAATCGAAGAGGCCGCGATGCAGGCTCTGGAGCAGTATCATTGGCCGGGGAACATCCGCCAGCTACTGAATTGTATCGAACGCGGAAAAATCATGTCCGAAGATCACACGGTCCACATGTGCGATCTACCAAGAGAAGTGTGCGATGTTTCACCGAGCGTTCAACACCAGAGCCAAAACGACTCGGACGACCTGGCCTCGATCGAACGGGCCAAGGTCGTCGATGTCCTCCGTCGCGAAGAAGGCAACAAAACACGCGCCGCCGGCACGTTGGGAATCGACCGAAGGAAGATCTATCGCCTGTTGGAAAAATATGGGATCAAGGATGAGGAAGTTCAGAGCGGCTCGTAACTCGTACTAATGTGGCCTCGCATCCAGCCTCACAGAGGACGACTACAGTTGATCCCAGCATCACGAGTTGACTGGGAATGTCGTGCCAACTCTACATCCTTTCGGCACGTGCTTTGCACCCTAAACGCTGGAAGAAAGGACGTGCAATTAAGCGCATCTTGCCAAACAGCGAGAAGGAGGCATACGATGAACGTGCAAGAATTTCTCAGCGATAGACAGGTGGCGTATGATGCCATTTCGCATCGTGACGCGTACGATGCCCAGCGTCTTGCCCAGACGTTGCACACGCCGGGACGGGAGGTCGCCAAGACGGTGTTGCTGCGAGCGGACAGCGGCTACACGTATATCGTGGCTGTCCTACCAGCAACAAAGACCGTTGATTTCGACAGCGTGTCAGCCGCGTTTGGCGGCTGCAAAATCGAATTGGCGACGGAACTTGAAAT
>JASLPZ010000602.1:0-922 GCA_030744725.1 Pirellulaceae bacterium | reverse complement strand
TACTGAAGCATCATCTGAAAGCGTTGAAACTGCCCACGATGCACAGCGAATGTGAAAAAGTCGCGGCCCGCTGCGCACGTGAGAATGTGGATCACTTGGGCTTCCTGCTGCAACTCTGTGAGTTGGAGCGGATCGATCGTGAGAAGCGGTCTGCGGATCGACGCTTAAAGGACGCCAAGTTCCCCAACACGAAAACGCTGGAGGGCTTCGACTTCACCGCGCAGCCCTCGATTAATAAACGGCTGGTGACGGACCTGATGCGTGGTGCCTATCTCGATCAACGTGAGTCGGTCATCTTGATTGGCAACGCCGGCACCGGCAAGACGCACCTGGCAACCGCTCTGGGCGTCCAAGCCTGCGGTCAGGGTAGAAAGGTTCGCTTCTGGCAGGTTACCGAGCTGATCACACACTTGATCGAGGCACGCGAGGAGCGGCAACTGCTGCGTCTGAAGAACCAGCTCGCCAAACTCGATCTACTGATTCTAGACGAGCTCGGGTATGTGCCGGCCAGCAAGCTGGGAGCCGAACTGTTGTTCGACATCATCAGCACTGCTTACGAGCGGACGAGTCTGATTGTGACGACTAACCTGCCCTTCGAAAATTGGACCGAGGTGCTCGGCAGCGAGCGGCTCACGGGTGCCACGCTCGACCGGCTAACGCATCGCTGCCACATCCTCGAAGCTACGGGAGAGAGTTACCGACTCAAGGACGCTCGGCGCCGCCAAGCCCAAAAACCTTCGCAAAGTCGCGCGAAAAAAAGCGGTGCATCTTCTCGTAAACCAAAGGTTTAACAAGCCACTGCGTCCGCGCAAGCCCTGGGAGGGGGCTTGCGGGCCGCTTGGCGCAATTACAATAACAAAACCACATCGGGCGCTAGCCTTTTCAACCGCCCAAGCGCTAGCGTTTTCAAACGCCGTTCACA
>JASLPZ010000601.1:0-933 GCA_030744725.1 Pirellulaceae bacterium | reverse complement strand
CGGGTGATGTATGAGGTTGGGTAAGGCAGCGCGCGGATTTCCCCTGTTTTCACCGCTTGAATGTGATTCGGTTGTAATAAAAAGTCGCCGCGCAGCGCGTGGCGTGAGCCGAAGCCCACGGACGAATCCGCCGACAGTCGATTTCTTCGTGAGCCGATCCGAACCGGGTTTTCACCTCGGTGTGTGTCTCGAACCGTACTCGGGTCTTTCAGGCGCGCCCTTGTGCCACGGCAGGCGAAGTATAACGCCCCCGCGGCGACTGCCGCCGCCACGCATCTTCGCGACTTCACGTGAAAACCGAGTTATCCGTGATAGTCGTTGATCGCTCCGCGATCTAAACGTTTCTTGAAAACGGGTAGCCCATCACCGGGTGGCCCAGATGTTTTTCCGATGACAGCATTGCAACTTGCAACACGCCCTGCCGGAAAAACGTCTGGGTCGCGGAGCGACAAGAGGAGTTTGCATCAACTCGACTCCTCTTGTGGCTTCGCCACCCGGACGATTTTGCGGCGGCGTCACTCGCAAGTGGACGCATATGTGGCGCAAAATCATCCGGGCCACCCCGTTCTTCCCCTTTTCGTTTAGATCGCGGAGCGATCAACGACTATCCTCGACTTTCACGCGCTTTCGGATTTCGGCCCGCCTTGCTCCTCCCGTCAGCTTTTCAATCTGCTCCGATGACACACATCGGGCGGCTTGGTGGTGTGCCACCTTGCCGCATAGCTTCTCGAAACGCTACCCCGGATTCGTCAAGGCTGTGGGTGCCCGGCTGGAACGCCCCCTCATCGACTGGTTACGGTTGAGGGCGCGCCGTGTCGGCCTGCGATGTGATGGGGGATATACCCACACACCCTCCGACACGACTCACTTAGCTCATCACCGGGGCCGCAATCCTCCGCTTCCTTTAGTATTCAAGTTCGTTTAGTAACTGTC
>JASLPZ010000600.1:0-955 GCA_030744725.1 Pirellulaceae bacterium | reverse complement strand
GTCCGATAGTCGCCTTTCGCTCCGCGAAAGGAACGTGCTTTCGCGGAGCGAAAGACGACAATAGAAGATCGAACACTCCTAAGAATCGGTGCATGATGTTCCTGTTGTCGATGCCGGGGCAGTGTTGATGTGTGCCCAGTCAGTTTTCTCTATGTCACCGCGTCCTGATAGTCACGTTCGACGGTCAGTATGCGCCAATCTTGTTTGTCCATCCATTGGCCGGATCCCGTTCTGCCGTGTCAGCTCTGGCGTCGTCGAGCACCCGTCGACGTGACAAAGGCTTCCAGCTGCTCGTATGGCTGTGCTCCGACGAGGCCCCGGCCCCCAATGACAAATGTTGGGACACCAGTCACGCCCAGTTCGCGCGACCGTTGCCAATCGGCATCGACTGATTCTCGAAACTGTCGCTCCACAAGCGCTCTTCTTGCTTCCGAAGCAGGCAGGCCAACTCGCTCGACAATTGCGATCAAGTTGTCGATCTTGGCAAGGTTCACGTCGTCCACGAAGTATCCATGAAACAGTGCATCATGGATTTGCTGACCACCGGAGTAAGTTTCAGCCCACTTCGCTAATTCCTGCGCCAACCGGCTGTTGTAGGTCATGGTTCGTTCACCATATGGCAACCCCTCCTCGGCCATTAAGTGCGTCATCCGAGTCTGGGCAGCTGGGATGTCGATGTTGCGGCCGGCGAACAGTTCATCCAGAGTATATCCGGTTTCTGGCGTCTCAGGATGCAATGGGAAGGGTCGGTAGGCGATGTCGATGTCAAAGGTGGATTGGAGCCTTGCCACACGCACCGTGCAGAGATAGCACCACGGTCAGATGTAGTCAGAAAAGATATCTAGCGTAATCATAGAAAGTGGGCCGCCTCTACGCTGTTAGGATCGTTCGAGGAATTACTGTCCGATAGTCGCCTTTCGCTCCGCGAAAGGAACGTGCTTTCGCGGAGCGAAAG
>JASLPZ010000005.1:0-49572 GCA_030744725.1 Pirellulaceae bacterium | reverse complement strand
ATTGTTGTCCAATTGATGGCCGTCGATATCCAGATGGTGAAGACCGAGAATGTTGAGAATTCGGTCGCCGCATGGGCTGCCGTCGTGCAGAAGAACGTGCCAACCGACTGGACCCCGAAACTGGTCTGGTTCGCACTCCCCTTCGCCTTTCAGCTGGCGATGCTGTGCTACCTGGACACTCTTCTGACCTCGTTGGTCATGGACAAGCGGATGACCGAACGGTTTGGGCGCGAGGAGCGGACAAAACAGAATCAAGAACTCGCCGCGCAAGGTGCCGCGAATGCCGCCGTGGCTCTTGTGGGCGGCATCCCCGGTGCCCAGGCCACAATTCGATCCGTTTTGATCCTCAACGAAGGGGCGACGTGGCGGCTTGCCGGCGCGGCAGTGGGAGTGTTCGTTCTGGTCGAAATGCTCATCTTCCAAGACTACATCAGCACGATTCCGGTGGCCGTATTTACCGGCATTCTCTTCAAGGTTGGCTATGACGTATTCGACTGGGAACCGTGTCTGATCTACGGCAAGCGACTGCTCGGAAGCCGCGACCCTCTCGGGCTGATCGACGTGGGCCACCGCGAGATGTTCTTCATTGCGGGCACCGCGGTTGTCACTTTGTTGAGGGATTTGAATACTGCCGTGATTGTCTTCACCGTTTTGTTCTATGTGGTGCGATTGAAGTTCACCGTGCCCGATCTTGATCCAGTCGAGACCGCCACCGTGAAACAAGAGGATTAACGGCGCGCACAGATTTCCTGGTCGTCTCGACCCATTATTGAACAACCATGCGTGTATTTCCCGAACCAACCGAAATTGAAAGCGATCGCGGACTGGCCGACGGTGCTACGCAATACGATCCAGAATCGACTGGATCACAATTTCAGGCTCTTTCTCCAGACGAACGGACGTGCCTGCGCGATGATGTCGTCGCGGCATGTCAACCTGTCGCACAAAACTGGCCAATGAAGACTTTTGCTTATCGCAATCCCCTTCGTGGCTTGGAACACGTACCATTTGACAAAGCAATTCACGAAGCCAAACACCTGTTGGGCGGAAACGGATACATCTCTAATGAGGAATATCGTCACCTCTACTGGGAAGGACGCATCTCGGATGACGCGGTCAATCAAGCCCTTCAACATGTCGGATCAGGAATTGCTGGGCAGACGCTCACGGTAGGGAACCACCCAATTGCATCATCGGATGTGTGGCGGCTGCATCTCCTGTTCGGATTCGATGCACTGGACCCGGCCCTCTTAACCTGGCAGTTTGGCGCTGGAGGTTCGACGACGCGGTTTCGGCACGATCTGCCGGCGGATTCCAGAAATCGACAAGACGGCGACACATCCTATCTGACGGATCTATGGGACAGCACGTTATCTGCGCTGAACCTGGCTGATCTCTCCCGCGATTCCCACGAGCAGGACGCGGAGGAAAGCACGATTCCAAAACTGGATTTGCCTTCTGGGCGGACCGTCAGTGATTGGCTGAGTTCGCTCTCCGGAGCTTCCTTGGTCAATCAGATCAATGACCAGATGATCAAATGGACGGCTGCCTTTCTCGATGAGGGAATGGCCGGTTGGGAGATGCCCGGCAGACATGATGGGTTTTATCGAGCTTGGCGAGTGCTTGCGCAAAGGGACTATTCCGGTCGTCTCCTGGGCATAAAGAAATTCGGCAGGAAAATTCGCGAATTGCCAGCTTCGCCCGAGGATGCAATTGCCCACGCCCTGAAGCGTTTGGGAATTCCTAAACAGCGATGGACAGACTACCTGTCACGGCAGTTAGCTCAGTTGCCCGGTTGGGCGGGCTTCATTCGCTGGCTGGGCGAGAACCCTGATTATCCCGCTCAAAAGAAACATCCTATCGATCCCGTCCAGTACCTGGCAGTCCGCCTCTTCTATGAAGTCGAGCTGGTGCAGACGTTCTGTCGCCGGGAGTGGGGAATTGACGGGACGTTGTGCGCGCTACTTTCCTATTGGGAGAATCACCGAGATGAACACCAGAAGCTCGGTGGTCGCGATTCTCATTCGGTGGATCGCTATACGCAAGCCGTTTGTAATGATGGCTGGCGCCTCTTTCATCTCGCGCAGTTTCTGGATCTGACTCCTCCCGATGTTGAAGAGCTTTCTTCAACCGACATCCAAACGTTGCTTGGATGGTTAGACGTCTTCCCCGCGGACCAACACGGTCCAGTATGGTTAGACGCCCTTGAATCCAGCTATCGAGAAAAACTGATCAAGCGGCTGTCCGCCCGACGCGGCAAGACGTCCATGACAGAGGCCCGTCCGCAAGCTCAACTTGTATTCTGTATCGATGTGCGATCCGAGCCGTTCCGTCGTCATATTGAGGCTCAAGGGCCCTATGCGACATACGGTTTCGCTGGTTTTTTTGGCCTTCCCATTAGCCATCAAGCCTTCGACAGCGCAGGACATGCCGCCTTATGTCCCGTGATACTCGCACCCAAGTTTGCGATCGATGAGGTTCCTCGTACCGGGGAGCATGGATCATTGCAAACCTATGCGTCGGGATCTCGGTGGAACCAGCTTGGACATCATCTGTTTCATGATCTGAAACGCAATCCGATTGGCTCCTTCATGTTGATTGATGTCCTCGGCTTGTTCTTTAGCTTGCGGTTGATTGGGAAGACGTTTTTTCGGACGTCTTACGAATCCATCAAGGCGTGGACACAGGGATGGTTTACTCGGCCCGTCGCCACTCAGATACCGGTTGATCTCACTCAAGATGATCAATGCGACGCGACGGCTGAATTGCCTCACGGATTCACTCCAATCGAACAAGCGACTTTTGTGGAAAACGGATTGCGCGCGACGGGGTTGACCAAAAACTTCGGCCGGCTCATCGTCCTCTGCGGCCACGGCAGCACCTCGGACAATAATCCCTATTTCGCAGCGTATAACTGTGGCGCCTGCGGCGGTGGTCATGGTGACGCGAATGCACGGGTGTTTGCAGCGATGGGAAACAAACCGCAAGTCCGCCTCACTCTGAGAGAAAAAGGGCTGGACATACCTAACGACACTTGGTTTCTAGCCGGGAAACACAACACGGTGACGGATCAGGTCACGTTCTATGACCTACAAGATGTCCCTGCGAGCCATGCTGAGGATCTGCGACGGTTGACCGAGGACTTAGAACTGGCCGGTGCTCGTCAGGCTCTGGAGCGATGTCATCGAATACCACAGGCTCCCAAGAACATCTCGCCTGAAGAAGCTCGCAACCACATGGTCGCGCGGAGTGTGGACTGGGCGAATGTTCGTCCAGAGTGGGGATTATCCAGTAATGCTGCCTTCATTCTCGGCAGACGGGCGCTCACCAGCGAGCTCGATTTAGAGGGACGTGTCTTTTTGCACTCCTATGATCCTGACGCAGATACGCAGGGAGCGATTCTGGAAGCCCTGATGATGGCTCCGTTAGTCGTGGCGGAGTGGATCAGTATGGAATACTACTTTTCCGCTGTTGATCCTTCGTGCTATGGGAGCGGCAGTAAAGTGACGCACAACGTGGTCTCAGGTGTTGGCGTGATGCACGGTAGCCACAGCGATCTTCAAACGGGACTTCCTTTGCAGAGTGTAAACGATGGCAACAGACACTATCACGAACCGATGCGCCTACTCGCGATCATCGAGGCGCCCACGAGTCGAATATCGTCCGCCATCCAGAAGCACACGCTTCTACAACATCTGTTTCATAACCAGTGGGTCAATCTTGTAGCCGTTGATCCGGCAACCCTCGAGTTTCATCGTTACAACTCGGACTCCACCTGGGAACCGTGTCGGTGACTTCGGACGGCTAACGCCCCATTTGTTAGGTGCTGCTATGAAACACAATTTCTATTTCACCCTGATTTTCAAGATGTTGGTGTTTTTCCTTATCTGGCTGCTCTTATCTGAAAGCTTCGACCTGTTCCACATGGGATTAGGACTCCTCGCAGCTCTTGGAGTTGCCTGGTTCAACACGGACCGCACCACATCTCGTTCCGCGATCCTGCGGTTGCGAATCTTCTGGTATTTCCCGTGGCTGGTTAGCCGAATCCTTCAGAGTGGCTTCCATCTTTCCGTTCTCATCCTGCATCCGGCTCTTCCCATTGACCCGAAGTTGATTCGCTATCGAACTAAGTTGCCGGAAGAAGCAGGCATCGTGCTGCTGGGCAATTCCATTACGCTGACTCCTGGCACGATCACTGTAGAAGTGAATTCTCAGGATCTGGTGGTACATGCCATGGACGACAAGTCCGCCGATGACGTGACGAGTCAACGGCTCGAGCAACAGATTGCCAGTCTGTTCACTGAGAAAGGAACGGAATGAATATATTCTATCTGTTCGTGCTAATCACCATTACGCTTCCCATCGGCGTGTACTTGTACCGCGTTCTTCGAGGTCCGACCGTATTTGACCGGGTGTTGGGACTGAACGGAATCTCCACCAAAGCCATTATTCTGCTGGTTGTGATGGGCACTTTCTACGAACGAGTGGACATGTTTGTGGACATTTCAACCGGCTATGCCCTTTTGAACTTAGTGGGATCATTGGCCATCGCCAAGTACCTGGAAGAGAGGGGGGAAGTCTTTTGATGTCTCTGAATGAACTGTCCGAAGTGGTACGATTATTCACTACTCCGGTCGCGATAGGTTTGATGTTGGTTGGATTGTTTTTTCTGTTTGTGGCGGCGATTGGAGTGCTGCGTTTACCAGACGTGTTTACGCGATCCCACGCGGTTTCGCTGACGGATTCGTTAGGCGCATTATTCCTCTTGGGTGGACTAGCTCTTTACCAAGGGTTCAGTACGAGCCTGATCAAAATCCTCATTGTTCTAGTGGTCTTGTATCTGCTCAATCCGGTGATCGCACACGCTACCGTTCGGGCAGCGCTTCGATCCGGCCTTAAACCTTGGACTAGAGAAGACGCATGACCTTATTTTTTGAGATCCCATTGTTGGTTCTGCTCATTATGACCGCAGCCGGTGCGATCCTCGTGAAGGACCTGATTAGCTCGGTGCTCATCCTGGGGTTCTACAGTTTCCTTCTTGCACTTGTGTGGTCGTGGCTTGGGGCAGTGGATGTGGCTTTTGTTGAAGCCGTCGTCGGGGCCGGCTTGGCTACCGTCTTTTTTCTGCTGACCCTCTTCGGGGCAGATCCGAGGCACACTCGTATCCGGCGGCCTGCTCCTCCCCTGATCGCTTTGCTCGGGCTGCCCTTACTTGGGTTGTTGTTGCTATACGCGGCGGAAGATTTTCCCAGATTCGGAGATCCTGAATCTCGGGCCAGCGTTCATGTTTCCCCCGAATACTTGCAGAACAGTTTGCAGGAAACTGATACGCCAAATGTCGTGACATCGGTCCTCATGGACTACCGTGCGTTCGACACGTTAATTGAGACCGCCGTCATCTTCACCGCCGGCCTGGCCTGTGCTTTGCTGCTGAGGAGAAATCGAGAATGATCCACGCGCATGATAGCACCATTGTTCGGACGATGAGCCGGCTGCTAATTCCGTTGATTCAGTTGTTTGCGCTGTACGTTCTGTTCTTTGGTCAGTTTGGACCTGGTGGCGGATTTGTCGGTGGGGTCATGCTGGGCGCGAGTTTCATTTTAGGGATCCTCGTGTTTGGCCCTGAGGCTTCACCGTGTCTTTTGGCGAAGAAGCTCGTACACGGTGACGGGGTCGGTTTGATGATCTTCGCTGGAGTCGGGGGACTGTGTTTGATCGGGGGTGGCGAGTTCTTGAACTACTCCGACCTGGAAATCCCCTGGGTCGATATCGACTCACGTCGGCGTTATCTGGGCATTCTCCTGACACAAGTGGGGGTTGCAGTCGATATCACGGTGACCGCAATCTCTATTGTCTTAAGTTTGTCGTCAATCGACGACGGTGGGGAATCTCATGCTTGAGCACATCGAAGTGGCTCTTCAGAGACCAAACTTCATTGCCTTTGTGGTTCTGTTTCTCTGGGGGCTTTTCATCATGGTTGCCCACCCCAACTTGGTGAAAAAGCTAATCGGTATGTACCTGGTCCAGACAAGCGTCATCTTCTTGCTTGTCACGATCAGCGCGAAGAAAGAGGCAACGGTTCCGATCCTGCAGGGGAGCGATGCGGTTCAGTCCGTAACGCAGCAAATTGATCCTGCAGATTACACCAATCCATTACCGCATGTTTTGACGTTGACGGCGATTGTGGTTCAAGTGGCCACCTTGGGCGTCTCCCTGGCCCTGGTCACCGCAATCTATCGAAAATATGGCAGCCTGGACGAGGATGAGATTCTGAAGAGGATTGAATGAGTTACCACCTTCCAGTGATCATATTCCTGATTCCCTTTCTGACCGCCGTCTGCACACCAGTGGTTGGCGGAAAGAACCGTCATTGGTGCCGGCCGATGACGTTGGCGGCCATCTTCGCGATGTGTGTTGCGGCTGTGGTTAATCTTTGGGCCGTTCTAAATCTTGGAGAGACTCGCTATGCATTCGGCGGCTGGCCCATCAGTACAAGTCTGCCCGGTCCACCAATCGGAATTGAATGGGTCAATGACCCCCTGGCGAGCGTCATGTTGGTCGCCCTCAGCTTGCTGGCCTCGGTTTGTTTGATCTATGGTGGTCCTGTATTGCCCCAGTCACTGGGCAGACGGGCCGCCCTCTATTACGCACTGATCCTGCTTTTGATATCAGGTTTGACCGGGGTCGTGCTGGCTGGAGACATCTTCAACGTATTCGTGTTCCTGGAAGTTGCCGCACTGTCCGCGTACGCTTTGGTTGGTATTCCCGGCGGTAGGGCACTGATTGTCGCCTTTCGATATCTCATCCTGGGAACGCTTGGGGCCTCCTTTTATTTATTGGGAGTCGTTTTTTTTTACGCGACCACAGGTACGCTGAATATGGCGGACCTGGCTCAGCAAATGGCTGACAAGCCCGAGTTGATGACCTCCAAGACGGTCATTGCCGGAACAACGTTCATGTTCATTGGTTTCGGAATCAAAATGGCTCTGTTTCCACTTCATGGCTGGTTACCAGGCGCCTATACCCGCGCGCCTGACGCAATCTCCCCGTTGCTCGCCGCTCTCATGACGAAAGTTGCATTGTATGGATGGGTCCGAATCATGTTTTGGGTGCTGGGTGCTGGTGCCGAGATCGGGCAAATACACGTGCTTACTTTGCTTGGCGTATTGGGTGCTGTTGCGGCAGTGGTAGGGGCACTCTTGGCGTTAAGCCAACAGGATGTGAAGAGGATGTTTGCCTACGGTGGCATTTCCCATGTCGGGCTGATCTTGATTGGCGTGAGCCAGGGAAATCAAACTGGGTTTGCGGGGGCCATGTTCTACCTGATTAACGATGCGTTCATGCAGGCTGGGCTGTTCTTCATCGCCGGCGTGGCGATCTATCAGCATGGGGCACGAACCGTGGAAGAGTGGGCCAGTTTGCGCGGCGGATCGCCGTGGATGACAGGGGCGCTCATCATCCTGGCCATGTCAATGATTGGCATACCGCCGACCGGCGGATTCTTTGGGAAATGGCATATCATGCTGGGTGCTATGGAGGCGCGAAACTATCTGGCTGTCGGAGCCGTGGTTGTCGCCACCCTTCTGACGATGGCCTATTTCCAGAGACTATTTGTAAGCATCTTTCGCGATGGTCAAGCGTCCTCAAGTGGGGCACGCGCCGAGACACACCTTTCGCTGCGAATCAGTGTGGGAGTTACCTCGGCTGCCATCATTGTCGTGGGGCTCTTTAGCGATCCCATTATCAAGTTTTTCCGGGACACAGCGGCATCCGTCGGCCTGTGACTTCTATCCGCAAAGGTAACCGCCTCGATGTCAATTGTTTACGTCCTGATCCCCCTGTTCCCACTATTGGCGACGATCCTCGTTGCGCTGGCTGGCCGTTGGCTAGGTGAAGCAAGCGGAAAAGTGGGCGCGCTTGCCACGGGCATATCCTTTGCCTTGTCGATGGCAGCGTTCGTCGAGATTGTCCTGTGGAAGGAGCCCATCTTCATACCTCTCTACGAGTTTCTTCGATCTGGAAGTTTGGTAGTCGACCTGGGCCTGTATATCGACCAGCTCACCGTGTTCATGCTGTTGTTGGTCACGGGTGGCAGCTTTGTGGTTCACGTCTATTCTTCCCGGTACATGATTGGGGACGCGCGGTACAGTCGTTTCTTCGCCGTAATGGCATTATTCACTTTCGGCATGGTGACGCTGGTCATGAGCAGCAATTTGCTCATGATGTTCATCTGCTGGGAAACCATGGGCATCTGCTCCTATCTCTTGATTTCTCATCAGGCCGATAGAGAGGCTGCTTGCAATGCGGCCACAAAGGCCTTCCTGGTCAATGCGTTGGCCGACGTGGGTCTGTTATTTGGCATCATTCTGACCTTTGCCACGTTCGAAACGCTTGATATTCGGCAGATCCTGGATCAGGCCGCGAGCATGAGCGGACAAACAATCAATCTGTTGGGCTGGGCAGGTTTTGAATGTCACGTCCAGACGATTACCATCATCACGCTTTTCTTATTTATGGGCTGTCTGGGCAAGTCGGCCCAGGTTCCTTTTCACGTCTGGCTTCCGAATGCGATGGAGGCTCCGACGCCGGTTTCGGCACTCATTCATGCCGCCACCATGGTAAATGCAGGTCCGTTTTTGTTGGTTCGTTTCAGCGCTTTGTTCATGCTCTCTCCAGTTGCGATGACGGTCATTGCAATTATCGGTGGAACGACGGCGCTCTTTGCGGCGGTCGTTTCTTTTACGCAAACCGATATCAAGAAGATTCTCGCCTATTCGACGATCAGTCAAATTGGATTCATGATCATGACTTGTGGTGTGGGGGCGTTTGCGGTGGCAATATTCCATCTGTTGGCTCATGGATGTCTGAAAGGATTCTTGTTCCTGTCGACGGGTAATCAGCTTGAATCGGCCGCCGGCCACGGGCACCAGGAATCCGTATCAGACCGATCGAGGCCGTCGTGGTTCTTATACTTGGGTGCGTTGACCTTGGCCTGCGTTCCACCGTTCTTGGTCTTCTCACGTCCCTACGAATCTCTCTGGACGGCGCACAATTCGAACACAGCTAGAATTGTCTTCTGGGTCATTGGTTTGCTTACCGTCTTTTTCACGGCGATGTATCTCCTTCGCGGAGTCTCTTCACTGTTCGGGCGAAGACCTGCGGCGGTCATTCAACCTCGATTCTTTTCGCCATCTCACCTCTTGGGAATCTCCGTGGGAGCGTTGGGGCTGATCGGCCTTCTTCTTCTGCTATGGAGTTGGTTCGTTTCATTCTTGAGACCGGCGTTGGGGAACCCATATCCACCGGTTGCCGGCTTCTGGCAACCCACAGGCCTTTTCCCGTTGCTCACTCTGCCGCTGCTGGCCGCATTTGCTGGCTGGGCTCTTGCTTGTATGCTTCACACGAAACCCAAGCTGTTTGATGTTGCTCGCTCGAACTGGGCAGAGACCATGTATGTGCTTTGTCTTAACAAGTTCTATGTTGACGAGATTTACAGTGCCTATATCGTTCGACCGTCGCTTCGATTTGTAAAGTGGCTGTGGCGAGCGATCGATGTTCGCGGGATTGATCGTGCTGTGGTCGAAAGTGGTCACCAAACCATTGGTCTGGCGCGCTGGCTTTGGCGAATCATCGATGTGCAGGTGATCGATCGGGCTGTAGAGAGAACTGGGGGCCAGAGCATCGCGCTGTCACGATGGCTGTGGGAGGTCATTGACGTTCGTCGAATCGAGAAGACGTCCGAACAAATAAGGCGCGCGGCCGACGCTGCCGGTCACAAGTTGCAAGACGTCGAGCCACGGACGCTTCAGCACCACTTCCTCGTGTTGATCTCCTGGCTTGTGGTGGCCATCGTGTTTTTCTACTGGGTCGTGTTGTGAGAATACTTTTCTAAGAGCGGATGCCATGAATTCCATATTCACTGATCACCTTCTTACATGGATCATTGCCGTTCCTTTCCTTGGAATCGCGGTCCTGGCGTTCGTTCGTAACGAGCACTGGATTCGGCGAATTGCGCTCGCGTGTACGCTGCTGGATTTCGGACTGTTCGTGATTCTCTGGTCCGGCTTTGATCCTGACGGGCAGGGTATGCAGTTCGTGGAGCGTATGCAGTGGATGCCAACTTTCAACATTCAGTACGCGGTCGGAGTAGATGGAATCAGTATTCTCCTGGTGCTCCTCACAACCCTTCTATCTCCCTTATGCATACTCTGTTCCTGGGACTCCGTTAACACAAACGTGCGGGCTTTCATGATTCTGATCCTGTTGGTCGAAGGCGCCATGATTGTCGTGTTTACGGCGTTGGATCTTTTCCTCTTCTTCATGATGTGGGAAGTCACGATGATTCCCATGTATTTCTTGATCATACTCTGGGGAGGCCCCGGCCGAATTGCTGCGGGATTGAAATTCGTCCTCTATAGTTTGACCGGAAGCCTTCTTCTTCTCGTGGGGATACTGGCGCTGCACGTCGAGGGAGGACATACGTTTGACATCATCGCGTTAACCGGGCAGGCCTATTCATCAACGGCGCAGAGGTGGATGTTCCTGGCGTTCTTTTTGGCCTTCGCCATCAAAATGCCGATGCTTCCATTTCACACATGGCTGCCGGATGCCCATGCCGAAGCTCCCACGGCCGGAAGTGTTATTCTGGCGGGGGTCCTCTTGAAGATGGGCGGGTACGGTTTCTTACGGATTTGTCTGCCGATGTTTCCGGAAGCTTCAGCAACCTTTGCCCCTTTTCTTCTCTGGATGTCGGTCTTGGCCATCTTATACGGCGGTTTTATGGCCTTAGCCCAGGACGACTTCAAGAAGCTCGTGGCCTACTCCTCAATTTCTCACATGGGATTTGTCACGCTCGGTATTTTTGTCTTCAATCGCCAGGGGATCCAAGGCGCGATTCTGCAGATGTTTAATCACGGAATTGTCACCGGGGCGATGTTTCTGGCTGTAGGCCAATTATATGAACGAACTCACAGTCGATTGATCGGAGAGTACGGCGGACTGCACAAGCAGATGCCGCGGTTTGTCGCACTGTTTTGTCTTTTCTCGGTTGCATCTTTTGGTCTGCCGGGCACCTGCAGTTTCATTGGCGAATTCCTGGTGCTTCTTGGTACGTCTGAGAAGAGTTTCGTGATGGTATTACTAGCCATGGGAGGAATCGTGCTGGCGGCGTCTTATATGCTCTGGATGCTGCAACGCGTGGCGTTGGGGCAGGCTGCGACGCGTGCCGCCTCACTTCTTCCTGACCTTACTGTGCGCGAGGCAGTAACTCTCGTGCCGCTGGCCGTGGTCATCTTCTGGATAGGGGTCTATCCAGGACCCCTTATGGAAATGATGGACAGCTGCGTAGCCGAGCTCGTGCAGCTGACGAACAAGGGCCTTCCGATCGAGTAGAGGAGTCTCTTTTGATTGGTGAGCCTTTGCAACGAATCCGATAGGCGCCAGCCGTGCAGCTATGAGCTGAGTTTTCAGAGATTGAAATGGTGCTGGGGAAAAACGCGCCAATGGCAAGATACTCGATCCAAAAATTGAAGTTCTCCGCGGCTAAACGGCATTGGAGATTTTCCAGTTTGCCGCGCATCAGTTTTTGTGCCCGTTTATCCTGCCTGGCCGTTGATCTCGACTTGAAAGCTTGTATCAGGCTTTCTTTACAAATCAGTCGAGTTTTTGGCGACGGGCACCGACCGCAGGAAGGTCGGGGAGCGGTCGCCGCAGCCGAGCGATAGCTCGCGCCTGTCCGAGGCACAGCCGCGCTAGTAGAAGTAGTACATCATGAAGATGGCGACCGAGCACAGCAGTCCGGCCCAGAAGCGATCATCTAGGAACCACTTGGACGTGCCTTGCCGCGGGTAGAGCTTGATCGCGCCGGCAAACATGGCAAGCGTCCACAGAGAACCGACCACCGCGCAAATCGCTGGATTCGTACCGGCCACCATGACGAGGGCGATAACGGCAAAGAAGCAGATCGAGCCCAGGATCGCCAGAAAGAGGTTTCTCAGCGTGCCCGGCTCGTGTCCCCCCAGGTCGGTCCACACCAAGCGGCTCTTCTTCTCGTCTGCTGGCGTCAGCAAGCTGACCACCACGTAGATCACACCGCAGAGCAGGATGACCCCAACGACGCGATGAAAGAAGTTCAGCTGCTCGCCGAACAATTCGGCGACCATCGGAATTCTACCCAAAAGGTGATTGTAGGTGTATTCGACCAGCCAGGAAAAGAAGACTCCGCTGATGATCGTCACGAACGCAGCCGTCGCAGTGCCGCGTCTCCACAACATTCCTAGCACGAACGCCACGAGCAGACCGGGCGTGAGATAGTTCTGGTAGTTTACAATCTGTAGGAAGAAGTTCTTCTCCGAGTTTGGATCAAGGATGAAGATGGCCATCAAAGCAGCCAATACGACAAAGATGACAATCGACAGCCGACCGATCAGAATCATCTTCCGATCATTGGCATTGGGATTGATGTAACGCTTGTAGATATCGATGGTGACAATCGTGGCCGCCGAGTTCATCATTGAGTCGATCGAAGACAGAATCGCTCCGATCAAGCCGGCCGAAATCAAACCCACGATTCCAAAGCCAGCCGGCACGACGAGCCTGATAACCTCTGTAAAAGCCGTATCCGGTGCGATTTCTCGATGCAGCCGCTCCTTGAACAAGTAGAATGCCGCCACGCCTGACGCGATCGCGAAGAACGGAATTAGCAGCTTGAGAAATCCCGCCACGATGATACCAATCCGAGCTTCCGTATCACTGCGGGCCGCGATCGCTCGCTGGACGATGAACTGATTCGTACCCCAATAAAAGCAGTGCATCGCCATCAGACCCGTGAAGACACCTGTCCAGGGAAGCTGAGAGTGGTTCATCGGGAGATAGAGATGCATCTTCTCCTCGCCAGCGCGGTCGGCCGCCATCAGCGCAGACCATCCGCCTATCTCCCGGAATACCAGAAAGGCCACAAGCAGTCCTGCAGCCAACAACAGCACTGACTGAATGACATCGGTCCAGACGACAGCTTTCAACCCTCCAAAAATTGTATAGCTTGCCGAGATGACGGCCAACGCGATGACAAAGCCCGTGTAGTAGCTGTAATTCACGTGATGCTTGGTCGCAGCTTGGCCGTCTTCCTCACTCGCGTCAATATTTGCCGGTTGAACCGCGTCGCCGCCGAGCAGAACACAGACACTTCGTGCTCCGATGTAAAGCCCCGGCACCATCTGGACTACAGCCATGATGATCACCATGATCACGGCATACGAAATCTGGCTCCGCTCGTCGTAACGCTGGCGCAAGTACTCGGACAGCGTGAGCACGTTCAACTTTCGGTAGACGGGTAGAAAGCCGTAGCAGAGGACCATCAGACCGGCAATCGCCCCAAGTTCGAAATGGCTCTGGGCGAAGCCGATGCTAAAACCGATCCCCATCATTCCAACCATGTGGTTGGCGCTGACGTTGCTTCCGTAGATTGATCCAGCAACTCCCCACCAGGGGATCGTCTTGCCAGCCAGGAAGTAATCCTCGGACGTCTCCTCTTTCCTGCCGGCTATCAGGCCGACGGCCATCGCGAAAATCAAGGCCGCGAAGAACAGAACCAGATCGAGAGGTTGAAGGAGATCGCCCATGGGGATCTTTTGCGATTTCGAGTTTCAGATCTGGGATTCGATAAAGGCGATTCAGAAAAACGTGATACAAGTTTTCTAGTGAGGCACAGCCTAACTGAATATCAAAGAGTACAACAGCCGTCCCGACCCTCGAACTTTCTTGATTCGACCGACCACATGACGAGTGACTTTTTGGTATCTTGGGTTGGCTTCTGCGAGAAGAAAAGAACGTACCGGACGAAATCCACCTTCAGACTTCAAGCGAGACCACGCGCCATGATCACCGTCGGCATGAACTACCACGTCATCGAGGGCAAGCAGCAAGATTTTGAAGACAAGTTTGCTGGGGTGATTGCCGCCCTCGAAGCCGCCGCCGGTCACACCAGCTCGACGCTTTGGAATGATGTCAGCGACGGAGCTTCGTATCTGATCACAAGCGAATGGTCCGACGAACAGGCGTTTCAAGACTTCATTCGCAGCGAAGCGTTTCGCGCTGTCACGAACTGGGGCAAGGAACAGATCCTCTCCGGTCGTCCCCAGCACAAGATTTACAAACACTAGTCCGAGATGTTCCAGGAGGTGTTCAGCTGGGTCCGGACGAAGAGATGCGACGCGGATAGCAAAACCACGCAAAACGAACATCGCACGGCGGATGGACTGGGAGTTGGCACGTTCGACCGAAGGCTGCATTTGCCACGTATCGATGATGTCGATACATTAATGGAGGTCGATATGTTTTGCGGCCACGTTCGGTTTCGACCATGCTGACCATCCCCGGTCCAGAATCTCGATTCTGCGACGGCATCTCCCGCCGAAGTTGGTTGCGGATTGGAGGCCTCGCGTTGGGAGGGTTGGCGTTGCCCGAGATTCTGCGTGCGGAAGCACTGAGCGGCGCGCAATCTGGCTCCGGCTCAAGACACCCGATCAAAGGCATCATTATGGTGCTGGGATCAACCACACGTTGGGGCGAGGAGCCGAAGACTCGGCCGGTTCATTTCCGCGACGTCTTTGCCACACTCTATCGGCGGCTGGGGATCGAAATTCACTGATCTAGCCGGCCGGCCACAGTATCTGGTGGGCGATCACCGGCCATTGCCGGAATTGATTGCGTAGGGGCAGTTTCAAGACCGGTTCTCACCATAGGGTGGCTGCTATTTCGTGACCGACCCATCATCGCCGTCACAACATCGCTGCTGCCAAGTCATGATGAAACGCCAAGATCCCGAGAACGGCGTTCATTTGACGCTCGGTGAACCAGCAGTTCTTCCCTGGCGATCCGACAATCTCACCAAATCGCTGCCTTCGACGATCATCACTTCCTGGTTCGGTGACAGTTGCTCAAACACCTGGACCTCTCCGGCAGGCCAGCGAATGGTGAGACGCGCGACGGATTCCGCAGCCCCGAGTCCAAACACGAGTTGCCGTTGGTTACTGACCAGATATCCATCACCTCCGATGATCTGTCGCGTCCATGATCGTCCACCAGCTTCGACGGTGACCGTCGCACCGATCGCGTCTCGGCTGCTCAACACTCCGCGCAGTTGTACAGCCAAGAAATTGCCCGTACCGGGCGTCGTGTTGGTAAGTAGTGCAGCGGGCGCGTCCAGATGGGTAATGCACACATCCTCCCGGCCATCTCGGTTCCAATCCAATGTCGCGAGAGCCCTGCCGAAATAACGATTTTGAAAATAAGGTCCCAGGCCTTCAGATATCAGTTCCACGAATTGTCCGTCACCCGTGTTTTGCGAATACTGTGGTGGCATCCGATCCGGATCGCCGTGGGCGAATGTAAGATCAATATGTCCATTGGTGATGATAAGGTCAGGCCAGCCATCTAACTCGCCATCGATGAACTGTGTACCAAAACCCAACATATGGAATCCGGAATCACGCAGGTTCGCTTTGCGCGTTGAATCCGTAAAACTGTGACCGGCGGTTTGCGAATAGAGCACGTTCGATTCACCGTAAAAGTTGGTCACGAACAGATCCAGCAAACCATCGGCGTTTGCGTCGCCGGCAGCCACTCCCATACATGCTTGTAGGTTGCCGACTTCGTCGAAGCCCAAACCGGAAACGATGGCTTGCTCCTTGAACGCTAAGGGGAGTCCGGGCTCGGCCGTTTCATTACGGAAATAGAAATTCGCTGACGTGTCGTTGGCAACAAAAATGTTCAACCGTCCACTGCGCTCGAAATCGGCTGCCACCACGCCCAGACCCTTTCCATCGACGGCCACCACCCCACTTTGCAGCGTCACGTTGTCGAAACGACCATCGCCCCGGTTGTGATACAGCTGGTCCTGGTCAGCCGTCAGCAACGTCGGAGCGCACGTTCGCGGTTGACCTTCGTGTTTGCATTTGAGCTTGAGTACTTCGTCCTTGAGGGCATAATTGACAGCGTAGATCTCGAGCAAGGCGTCACCGTCCAAGTCTGCCATCATGCAACTTGTGGTCCAACGATCGCCGCCAACTCCCGCTTGCTCGGTCACGTCGATGAAGTGACCGTCACCCATGTTTTCAAAAAGGCGATTACCGCCGAAGTTCGCGACGTACAGATCGGGAAAGCCATCGCTGTTGTAGTCGCCCACGGCAACGCCTTGCCCATAATCCGCATCGTCCAAAACGGTCGATGCGGTGACATCCTTGAATCGTCCGTTGCCGAGATTTCGATACAAACGGTTTGTGTAGTGAGTTTGACCGGCGTGGATAGGAAAAGGTCCACTCTGAACAAAATACAGATCCGGCCAGCCATCTTGGTCATAGTCGATCACTGCCACACCACCGCCGGTGGCCTGGAGGATATGAACGAGACCAACCGTTGCAGTTGTTCCGTTGAAATAGTCGAAGTCAATTCCAACATCAGGGGCCATGTCGGCGAAATGTACTTTGCCAACGATCGGTGACATCGATTGGCGTTTGCTCGTCTTACCAACAAAGTTGGACCAAATGGGCAGTGGGAAATGACTTCGATCGACACTCGCCAACAGCTGCGATGATGGTAACGCCAATTCGTCGCCAGACGGAAGATGATTGACTAGCTGCAGTTTTGTCGACTTGGCCCAATCTTCATGGCCGGTTTTCCACATTTCGAGCATTTGACACCAGCCGGCGGCTTCGAGCGGTCTTCCGAGCGAGTCGAGGATTTCGACGACCTTACGTGCGAGTTCCGCGTTGTAACTAAAACGCAGATCCATCAGCAAATAATGCAATTGGGACAAGCGTTGCGAGCGCACCGCAAGCTGCTCGGCCAGATGTGGATGGTCAGCATCGTTCAGCAATTGTGACAGTTGAAAAACGGCACCCTTATGGTATGGGTCGCGAGCGGCGGTCTCGAGAAAGCAGCGAATCGCCGCACGCCTTTGTCCGTTGCGGCGTGTCCATAGCCCTTGCACGTACCAAATCTCCGGGTGGGTCTCGGCGTCGCGCGGTAGGCTGCGTTGCCACTCTAAAAATTCGGAGTCAGTACCTTGATCCAGCAGCACTCCACCAAATCGTGCTTGGGCTTCAATCGATTCAGGGTGTTCGGCCACAATGCGTCGCAAAAGCTGTTCCGCGTCATCCAAACGGCTCTTGACTAACGCCTGTCTGGCTCGGCCTAACAGCACTTCCGAATTGCTTGAATCGGCCGCCAGGCAGTTCTCGACGAATTGGTAATCCTCGACGTACGTCGTATCGATAGCTCCGACCATCAAAATATGGTCTTTGGCCATCTGGCCATTGAGGAGCACGCGCCGCACGAACGGAGCTGATTCCCACGTACGACCCTGGGTTTGCAACAGTACGGCTAGTTTCTTGTTGGCCTTTGTATGCCCCGGGTCATGTCCCAACGCGCGATGCAAATATCGCTCGGCTTGGCGGGCGTGGCCTGCTGCCATCAGCCGCTCTCCGGCTCGATAAAGGGCGTGCACGGCTTCCGCGCCACCGTCATCCTTGACCCGCAGAAAATAACGAACCGCGTCGTCTCCGCGCTCCTGTCGAATGGCAGCCTCCCCGGCGATCAGTAACGCCAACGATGATTGTGGCTCGCGTTTCAAGACGCCCTTCGCGCAGCGCTCTGCCTCTGCGAACCGGTCGGTCATCAAATGGGATGCAGCCGCTCGCAATAAGGAATCCGTCTCGGAAACCCACCAGATCGGACGCAGACAGACAAGAGCGCCGAATAATGACACCACGACTAACAGGCAACGTATTCGTCTGTCCGTTGCCTTAAACCGATCGTGATCGGCCGATGATCGTATCCGTTGTCGAGAGTTTCGGCTCACTTCCGAACGTCCTGCACCAAGCCCCAGATCAAGAAAGCAATTCCCAGA
The DNA here is from genome assembly GCA_030744725.1 of Pirellulaceae bacterium. Taxonomy (GTDB): domain Bacteria; phylum Planctomycetota; class Planctomycetia; order Pirellulales; family Pirellulaceae; genus ARS98. Next base: position 31,667 of record JASLPZ010000005.1, on the reverse strand, counting down.
AATCCCAGCACCAAGCTGGCGGGTATCAACACTTCGCTGACGAATGCCTGATGTGGAAAGCCGACCAGATATGCGTGCGCGAACGCCTGTTCGGCAGCCAAAAGTAGAATTGCGCCAGTTAGCATTCGCATTTCAGCGATATCACCTCAGAGAGAGTTGGAAGCGGCAGATCCGGTCGCGGGAGGAAGAGGCCCGGTCGTCGAAGAGTTCCTAACCGGTACTGCATAACGACTGCCAGCTTACCGAAAAACCAAAACAATGGGACTGGCAAAACAACAAAAAACGTTCCGCCCTGGCGACGGGCGGAACGCTGAACGCAGCAAAGTAAATAAGGTGCGAGCCACTACGGAAGTTCAGCCGGCGCGCCGTCGTTGCGACTGCACAATTGCATCAGTGTCAAGAGATTGACCGTCTCAGGCACAAATCGCACCGAACCATCGGTAAGCGCCGCCTGAACGCCGCCCGGATGAGCCGAATAGATCCCATTATTGGGACCGTCGTTATTCCCAGTTCCCGGCAACGTGTTGTCTGTCGTGTTAGGTGGATAACGAACCGTGGTAATGTTGAATTTACGGTTGTTTGGACCGGGACTCCCCATCAACCAACCGTGGTGGTTGTTGACCCGCACCTTCGTACCATTGCCTTGATAAAACCAATCACCAGCTTCGCTGATTGCCATCACGTTTGACGTGCCGTCGGTTACCTCTGCGAATTTGACGACAGCCATTCCAATCGGTTTTCCTCCCCACCCGTGTCCAATCAGGATACCATTGTTGGCCGTGACACCGCCCCCGGTGACACTTCCGCAACAGCCACAACAATTGCGCTGATGATTTCCGCTCCTGAAACTGTGGCTGAATTGTGGCGGCTGACTCCGAGAATTTCCGCTCGCCGAGCCCGAGATACCAATATACTGTGGCTTAGTGTGATTCATCCCCCCCCTCCCCACGTTCCCAACAGCTTCCAAGGGACTCGATGGACAGAGAAAGGAGTCGATTTTTTGATTGTTGAATGTCCTACCATTTACTTGACCAGCGGACACTCCACTATCAGCCCAACCTGGGTGATTTCCCCCAATAAACAACTTGTCATGCATCGTTGATTGTTCGATGAACGGCAAAATGTGGGCGTACCACGAGAAGCCCCAATGGCGATTCGACCGCTGGGCAACGCCGTGGGCACCAGGCGGGAACGACTTGTAAGTGTCGTGGTAGTTGTGCAGAGACAATCCCAATTGCTTGAGATTGTTGCCGCAACTCATCCTACGTGCCGCCTCGCGTGCCATTTGAACGGCGGGCAACAACAAAGCAACCAAAATACCTATGATGGCGATGACCACCAACAGTTCGACGAGTGTGAAACCGCGCCGAACATGGCCAGACGAACTCCGATTAACCATGAGCCAAAACTCCCACAATAAGTAATGAGGTGACAATGATTGAGATAAAACCAATCTACAATTCGATTAAAACTGATCGGCTTCTTGGAATCAAGCTTCATTTGGTTTCACTTTCTTAGTTGAGATTCGCGTTTGATCCGCTAAGTTGACTTAAAGCCCCCCTGAAGCATGGGTGGCTCGGCAGAGCGGCAGAGGGAGATTATCATTAGTGCAGAAGTACAGGAATCGTTGTTTGGACCTTTTGCGAAGGAGTTAGCGGTGAGGGACATATTGCGTTTTGGAATTCTGGCGGCTGGCCTGCTTTTTTGCTTTGGATGTAGTGGAGGTGAGGCACCTTCAACTGAAGCTGAAACCCAACAGCTCTACGATAGCCCTGACTACGAGCAGCAGATGATGGGAGGAACGTCCGAAGGAGGAGGAACCTCCGAAGAAGGCGGAACGTCCGAAGAAGGTGGAGCAACCGACGAAGGAAGCGCGTCCAAATAATTGGCGAGTGCGTTAACGAATGCGCAGCTGAGTATCACGCATCGGCACTTCCACGGCGATGAGGTCGTTCCCATATTTTAGGTGATCAGATCTCACGGTCGTGTGGTCGCTGTCTATGCGCTGTACGCATGATGCCCTCGCACTACCCTCAAATTGAAACTTGACACAAAGCGCACTGGGCTCCCGCCCGTTACTCTTCGTCGTCACGCAGCTTCGCCAGAACGCTGTAGTCCTCCAGTGTGCTCGTGTCACCGGCAGCTTCCTTGCCGGCGGCAATGTCTCGCAACAGTCGGCGCATGATCTTTCCGCTGCGGGTCTTGGGCAAGGCGCTGGTAAAACGAATATCATCGGGCGAGGCCAGCGCGCCGATCTCTTTCCGCACATGTTGGCGAAGTTCTTTGCGGAGCTCTTCCGACGGCTCTTCGCCGCCTTTGATCGTCACGAAAACCGCGATCGCCTGGCCTTTGAGCTCGTGAGGACGACCGACCGCGGCCGATTCGGCAACTTTCGGGTGACTTACGAGCGCGCTTTCGACTTCGATCGTGCTCAGCCGGTGCCCGGAAACGTTAATCACGTCGTCGATGCGACCCATGATCCAATAGTAGCCATCGTCGTCGCAACGGGCATTGTCACCGGTCAGATATTTGCCAGGAACCTTACTCCAGTATTGTTCGACATAACGGTCGTCGTCGTGCCAGATCCCACGCAACATCCCCGGCCACGGGTGCGCCACACAGAGCATTCCACCGTGATTGGCTGGTACTTCATCCAGGTTCTCATCTACGATTGAGGGAATGACACCCGGCACCGGCTTGGTACAGCTACCCGGCTTCGTCGGAATCGCGCCCGGCAAAGGCGACATCATGATGCCGCCGGTTTCCGTCTGCCACCATGTGTCGACGATTGGACAGCGCTGGCCACCGATTTTCTCGTGGTACCACATCCACGCTTCCGGATTGATCCCTTCGCCAACTGTGCCCAGTAATCTCAGGCTGGACAAGTCGTGTTTTTCAACGTGATGATCGCCCCACTTGATGAAGGCGCGAATGGCCGTCGGCGCGGTGTAGAGCACAGTGACTTTGTATCTATCTACGATCGACCAGAATCGATCTTCCTCTGGCCAATTGGGCGCGCCTTCGTACATCATTACGGTCGCACCAGCCGAGAGCGGACCGTACACGATGTAACTGTGGCCGGTGATCCAACCACAGTCGGCCGTGCACCAGAAGATATCTTCATCGCGGTAGTCAAAGACCCACTCGAACGTTTTCTTGGCGAACAGGTTGTAGCCCGCGCTTGTGTGTCGAATCCCTTTGGGCTTCCCCGTCGAACCGCTGGTGTAGAGAATGAACAGCGTATTCTCGCTATCGACCGGTTCGGCGGGGCAATCGGCCGAAGCTGTGTCCATCAGGTCATGCCACCAGAAATCGCGTCCTTCCTGCATCGCAACGTCGTTTTCCACGCGACGCAACACCACGCACTTTTCGACGGTCGGTGACTTGGAGAGTGCTTCGTCTACTGTCTCTTTCAGTGGCAACGCCTTGCCGCGCCGCCAGGCTCCGTCGGCAGTCAGCTGCAGCTTTGCTTTGGCGTCGTTGTTACGGTCGGCAATCGCTTCGGCAGAGAAGCCGGCAAAGATAACTGAATGGATGGCACCCAATCGGGCACAGGCCAACATCGCAACCGCCAACTCGGGAGTCATCGGCATATAGATCGAAACGACGTCGCCCTGGCCAACACCCAACGTCTTCAGCACGTTGGCAAACTTCGAAACTTCCTGGTGCAGCTGTTCGTACGTCAGCGTCCGCTGGTCGCCGGGTTCGCCTTCCCAGACGATGGCCGGCTTGTTACGGCGCTCTGTATCCAAGTGCGCGTCCAGGCAGTTGTAAGAAACGTTCGTCTTGCCACCAGTGAACCATTTGGCAAAGGGGGCTTCCCACTGAAGGGTCTTGGTAAAGGGCTCGAACCAATGCAGTTCCTCCTTCGCCAGGCGGGCCCAGAACGCTTCCGGATCGGCTTTCGCTTCGTCATACAGCGTCTGATAGGCTTCCATCGACCCAATCGCAGCGTGTGACGAAAACTCGTCACTGGGCGGAAAGAGCCGCTTTTCGGTCATGACCGAGTCGATTTGGCCGCTGGAACTTTCGGACATTCGCCGTCTCCTCCGCGTAGCAAGAACATCACTGAAACCGGGGTTTTGAAGCCGAATTCTAGCGCGGTTCAGGACGCGTGTCAACGAACCAAAGTTCGCCTTCCGCAGACGTGAATCGCAATCGCGGCGATCCTTCTCGGGACGATCATGGTAGATTGATATTGTCCACCACCGATGGCAACGGCGGCGAGTGGGTCGGGAGTCTTTTTCGGACGATCCTGCATGAGCATGGTAGAAAACGGTGACCGAAAAAGACTCCCGACCCCTTCCGGCAGACCGACCGACACACAATTCGATCTGCCAATTGAAACTCTTGTCAGCTTGAGATAGCCTGCAACTGCGTGGGGCGAATCACAAACGAGGATAAACGAATGAGTTTACGCGGCGGATTTATTGCGGCATGTTTAGCAATTTGCGTGACCACGGCGGATGCAGCCGATCAGCTGCTGGTTGAAGCCGAGAGCTTTGGCGACCACGGTGGCTGGATGCTGGACACACAGTTCATCGACACAATGGGGTCGCCATATCTGTTGGCACATGGCATGGGTCGCCCGGTCAAGGATGCCACGAAGGATGTCGAGTTTCCGTCAACGGGAATATACCGAGTCTGGGTCCGCACCAAAGACTGGGTGGCGCACTGGAAGGCACCTGGTCAGCCAGGCAGGTTCCAACTGCTGGTCGATGGCCAACCGCTGAAGGAGACATTCGGGACGCGCGGTGCCCGGTGGATCTGGCACGACGGTGGCCAGGTCGAATTGACGAAAACGGAGATACGTCTCGGCTTGCATGACTTGACGGGCTTCGATGGCCGCTGCGACGCGATTCTATTCACTAAGGATCTGGAATCGACGCCACCCACAGGCAACGATATCTTGTCGGCGTGGCGCCGGAAGCTGCTCGGCTTGCCCGATCAGCCCATCCAAAAAGGCGGCTATGACCTGGTCGTGGTTGGTGGCGGCTACTCCGGAATGGGAGCTGCACTCTCGGCGGCACGGTTGGGTTGCAAAGTTGCGCTTGTACAGAATCGACCGGTGCTCGGCGGCAATGGGTCGAGCGAAGTTCGGGTGTGGGCCAAGGGCATGGTTCGACGCGGCAAATTTCCTCGCATCGGCGAGATCATTGACGAGTTCGCCGACCACGCCACCAAATCACCTGGGCGGGCCGAGGAATTCGGCGACGACAAGAAAGAAACGATCGTGCGGCTCGAAAAGAATATCGATCTGTTTCTCAACCACCATGCCTACAAGGTCGCAACCGAGAACAACCGCATCACGTCGGTGGGCGCCTTTGATACGCGAACTGGCGCCCACATCCGTCTGTCTGGACGCTTCTTCAGTGACTGCACCGGCCACGGCACGATCGGATACCTGGCCCAGGCAGATTGGGAGATGACGCCCAAGGGCCGAATGGGGATGAGCAACATGTGGGCGTGGGAAGAACTGGACCAGACGGTCGAATTCCCCGAAACGCCCTGGGCGCTGGACCTCGCAATGAAGGACTTTCCCTATCCACGCGATCATCACGGTCAGTGGTTCTGGGAAAGCGGGTTTGATAAGGATCCTCTGGATGGTGCCGAGACGATTCGCGACTGGAATTTTCGCGCGGTGTACGGTGCCTTTAATGCGATGAAGAACCGGGACGGCCGCGACAAGCATCGCAATGCCAAGCTGTCCTGGATCGCATTCATCGGTGGGCCTCGCGAATCGCGCCGCTTGCTGGGCGACGTGATCCTCACGCAAGACGACATCGTCACCAAACGAGAATTCCCCGATGGCTGTGTCCCGAGCACCTGGTCGATCGATCTCCATTATCCCAAGAAACAGTATGCCCAAAAATTCCCAGACAACCCGTTCATTTCGATTGCTGAGCACGATCGCCGAATCGACCGCGCATTTGGGTATCCGGTGCCGTATCGCTGCTTCTATTCACGCAAGATCGACAACCTGTTCATGGCGGGTCGGTGCATTAGCGTGACGCACCGCGCACTGGGAACGACGCGCGTCATGAAAACCTGTGGAATGATGGGCGAAGTCGTTGGCAAGGCCGCATCAATCTGTGTCTTGCATGATTGCGTGCCGCGCGAAGTCTATACGCATTACTTGGACGACTTGAAGGCGTTGCTGGAACTTCCCGGTCAGGCGCGCCGCAAGACGGTATTCGACGATATCATCATGCCCAAGAACCTCCCAGTGGCGAGCGCCTACGGCCCGCCAACTGGACTCGATCCCAAGACCCTGGCAGGGGTCGTGGTCGATGACCGCCAGGCCAGCATCACAGGCAAATGGACGGAAGGCACGGGACTGAAGGGATATGTACTGTACGGCTATCGCTACGCTGGGCAGGGCAGCAAGGCTTCGATTGCTTTCACATTCAAGGCCAAACAGGCTGGCCGTTATGAAATCCGTCTGGCCTACCAACCGCATGAGAATCGCGGCCGCACCGTTGGAGTGAGTATCTCCGGGGGCGGAAAGGAAAGAACGGTTCGAATTGATATGCAGGCACCTCCTCCACTCGAACATGGTTTCATTTCGTTAGGTTACGTCGAACTGCAGGCCGAGCAATCCAGCGTGGTCACACTTTCGACGGCGGGATCCGGCGGCAATGTTCATGCCGACGCGGTCCAGTGGTTGCCAGCGACGAAGTAACTTAAAAGCTGCACGATCTCCCAGACAGACTTCTTTGCTCTTGACTACGAGAAAAAGCCGGCAGCGAGTCCCTTCTCCCCTCGGGGAGAAGGATAGGATGAGGGGGCGAACTGCGAAATGAAATCAGCCACCCCTCATCCGGCCTTCGGCCACCTTCTCCCGAAGGGAGAAGGACATGTTCAAGGCTCTCCAAAACCTCCAAAGCGAAAAAGTCTGCAGAGGGAGAGATGACTGGATCTTGACTTTTGAAGCCCTGAACGATCTGAAAGCTGTACGAACTCCTCTGGTTGGAGAGTGGACTGAAAATGTGCGACTTATCAAGGACGACCTCACGCCGGCTGGGCGTCCTGTTGCACGTACTGCGGCTAGGCGGATTGATGCTGGTCGTGTGGCTCATCCGTGACCAGCACGTCGCTTGGCAACACGCCGAATCCTTAACGGCCAAATCACCAATCACACTTGCCGCCGTAAGGCCGTTTTTTGGCGCGGCGACTTCTCTCTCACCGCAACTTACCAAGCGCAGTGCTGTGACGGTTTACAACGACGATCACGCAATCGGGTATGTAGTGCAAACGTCGCCCCTCAGTGACTCGATCGTTGGCTACGCTGGATCAACCAACACGTTGATTGCCTTCGACGACCAGGATCGTGTGATCGGAATGCAGGTTCTCCATAGTGCGGACACCGTCGAACACGTAGCCGATGTCGTCAAGGACGAGACCTTCATGTCGGCACTGGTTGGCCGCGATTGGCTGGATGCCGGCAAGACCGAGGGCGTGGATGCCGTCAGTGGCGCGTCCTTAACAAGTCTGGCCATCTTGGAAGGTATCGGTGCTCGGCTCGCTGGAATTCGCCCATCACTACGATTTCCCGACGATGTTTCCGTCGCCGAGTTAAGACAGTTTTTTCCTGATGCCGCAGAACTGATCCCGCAGATCGACAATGCAGTGATTTTGGATGTCGTTGACTCAACTGGTGCATCACTGGGTGCGTGCATTCGCACGTCACCCACTGCCGACGACGTGGTGGGTTACCAAGGTCCGACGGACACGCTGATCGTCTTCCATCCGAGCGGTCAAGTGATGGGAATCCGCCTGCGACAGAGTTACGACAACGAACCGTACGTCGGTTACGTGCGCGACGAGGACTATTTCCTTAATCTGTTCAATGGCCAAACGATCGACGAGTTGGCAACGCTAGACGCTGCCGAGGCTGGTGTCGAAGGCGTTTCGGGTGCCACCATGACCAGCATGGCCGTCGCAGACGGATTGTCGAAGGCCGCGCTCGCGGCGCAACTACCTGTCGCCTCGAAAACGCCGCGCCTTGTCTGGTCCGCACGCGATTCCGGAACCGTGGCAGTGATCGTCGCCGCGCTGCTGATCTGTTTCACGCGGTTGCGTGGCGTGCGATCGCTTCGACTGAGTTTCCAATTGCTGTTGGTTGGCTATTTCGGCTTCATCAACGGCGACCTGCTATCACAGGCGTTGTTCGTCGGCTGGGCGCAAAGCGGTGTGCCATGGCGATTAGCGCCTGGCTTGGTGGCGCTGATGGCGATCTCGTTCGCGATCCCGTCATGTACCAAGAAGCAGATCTACTGCCATCACATCTGCCCGTTCGGTGCCGCACAGCAACTTACGCGGTTTGGTTCACGTCGTCGCCAACGTTTGCCTGTCAAGGTTGCTCGCTGCCTGAAACTGTTGCCTGGCCTAATATTGTTGCTGGTCGTGCTGATTGCGATGCTGCATTGGCCGGTCAATCTTGCTGCCATCGAACCGTTCGATGCGTTTTTGTTCTGGATCGCGGGGGCGTCTAGCATTTGTGTGGCACTGGGGGGACTCGTCGTCTCGGGATTTGTTCCGATGGCCTATTGCCGGTTCGGTTGCCCGACGGGTGCAGCGCTGAACTACGTACGGTATCATTCGCGCAGCGAACGGTTGACGGTCCGCGATGCGATCGCCTTGGTTCTACTGGTCACCGCACTGGTGATCCGAGTTGTTTAGCAGCTAGTTTCTGCGCCTTTGCTTAGGAACGGCCTGCGGATACATCGCGAGTTTTTCCATCAGCGCCGCGACAACCTGTGGACGATCATCCACGAGGTTCTTTGTCTCTAACGGATCGGTGTGGTAGTCGTACAGCTCGTATTCCGCATTGTCGGCGGACTCGGCGGAGCCCTTCCACTGGACCAGCCGATATCGCTCGGTACGGATGGCTCGACCGAGCTTTCTTCGCGGGTAGGCGTGGAAAGCATGGTCGCGCACGCGCGCCGACGGATCGCGCAATACGGGCACCATGCTCGTCCCGTCGATTGACTGCGGTCCGGCAGGAGCTGGCAGCCCGGCGAGTTCCGCGAGTGTCGGGAAGATATCAACACTTTCGGTGAGTTGTTTGGTCGACGAATTGGGATTCGCAAAGCCCGGGGCGACGAACACGATCGGAATGCGGTTCGCTTGTTCGTAGTTGGTGTGCTTCGTCCAGATACCAAGGTCCCCGAGGTGAAATCCATGGTCGCCCCACAGCACGATCATCGTATTGTCGGCGAGATCAAGTCGATCGAGTTCCGTTGTCACCTTGCCGATCTGCGCATCGACAAAACTAATACTGGCGTAGTAGCCGTGAATCAGTCTTCGCTTCAGCCCGTTGGTGATTTCGCCCTTTTCCGGAACCGGTTTGTAGTTTGTGATTTCTCCGCCGCGTTTGCCGGCCACTGCCGGAGCTCCGACCGGAAGATTTTCGTTCTGTGGCATTGGCAGCATGGCCGGGTCGTAGAGGTCCCAGTACTTCTTCGGCGCGCTAAAAGGCAAGTGTGGTCGGGCGAAGCCAACGGCAATAAAGAAGGGAGTGCCGTCTTTCATTCGTCGCTGCTTCGCGGCACGCAGTCGTTTGATTGTCTCTGCCGCCACACGACCGTCGGCGTAAGCGATGTCCTCGACAGCGGGTGACTCGAAAGCCGCGCCCCGTGGCAACGATCTGATCTGGCCAAGTTTTTGATTTGTAAAATACGCTTCCTCCCGTGTCAGCATACCACCGTCGGTGCTGGCCGGATCGACGTACTCGATCACCTTATCGTGGAAATGCGGCACGCTGAAGGAACCCGGGTCACCGTGATTCCCATGACCGATGTGAAAGATCTTTCCTAGTGATTCGGTTCGATAACCGTGCTTCGCAAAATACTGAGGCATCGTTGTTGCGTCGGGCACGATTGCTCGCAACTGGCTGCCTAGACCGTACAGTCCTGTCGATGTCGAATGCGAACCCAACATCAATGTGAACCGCGACGGCGCACACACGGCTTGGTTGCAGTAAGCCAGGTCAAATCTCATACCCCGTGTTGCGAGCGCATCGATGTTCGGTGTCTTTGCTAACGGATCACCATAGCATCCAATCGCCGGCTTCAAGTCGTCGACCAGAATGAGCAAGACGTTCGGTCTGTCTGCGCCAGTTACCGCCTGCAGCGGCAATAACGCCAGGATCGGAAACAGGATATGAAGGAAAGCAAAAAACCGGTTCGGTCGTTTCATCGTTGGTTCTTTTCTAGTCCGCAAAGTTTGTGAATGAGGAGCAATACCGTTCAATGAGGTGACGTAAGTCGAAAGGGATCGGGAGTCTTTTTCGGCCATCGGTGTCTGCCGATCGAAAGTCGCTGGCCGAAAAAGACTCTCGCCCCCTTTCTTGCCCATCGTAAGTAGTTCTCTAGTTCGCAAAGGTGGAGAATCAGTAGGCAGACCGCTTTGGTCTCATGGTCACCTCCCGCTACCCTGACGAACAAGCTCCAATCCACTGATCAGCGTCTTCCCACGTTTTGCTGCAAGGTTTAACTCGAAGGCACCGTTGTCGCCGACCACGACGCCGGAGAATTCAGGGACGACACCGCGCAGCCCACCACCGCTACCGGCGGAAATATCGAAGTCTCTGAGCACGGTTTTGCCCTGAACGTTGATGGATTGAATCCGCATCCCTGCAACAGCACCTTCCAGATCGGCGAAAAACAGTCGAACAAGGTAGCGGCCCGGTTTGAGATCACGCAACACAAAACTCGATAGCCCTTGGACTCCGGAAGAGACGACCCACGGCCACCCCGTGCCCTGCTCTATCCACAGGCTATGACGGTAATGATACTCGGTCGCCCGGGGCAGCGCGGTTGCTGTTAACTCGGGCGATGGCCCACCAACGCTGGGGAAATCCAACCACAGTGTGCCCTCTCGGGTCATGCGGTCGCCCGGTGCGCCGAAGTTGATACCGACGCGCTGAATCTGTCTTGGCTGGCCAGGCCCCCAACAAGCCCACTGCTCGTGCGTTTCGGGCATCGCCACCATCGCCAAACCAACCGGCAGCGGATAGCTGCACGTGCAACCTTCGTAGAAATACGGGACATTCAGCAGTCCGTTGGCGGGGATCACGCTGTTGGTGCAACCGCTACGCGGTCCGCTAATGCAGATCGTGCCGCTTTCGAGCGTCTTGTCGTAGAAAGCGGGCGTGCCACTGCGCATCGTGAAGATCTTTCCGTAGTCCAGCCCACCATCGCACCCGTAGCTCTTGGGGAATGTGCGGGGTTCTGTCTCGCCTGTTAGCGGATTGATCCGCTGTCCCGGGCTCGGTGGATCTGGCTTCCACGCGTCTCGCTGTGTGGGCGGTCGATATTGCGAAGGTTCGCGACCGTTGGGATCGGCTTTCTCGAGCTGTTTTCGGACGCTGACGGCTTCATGTTGGCCCAAAACGCGACCCGTGTACACGTCGCTCAATTCCGCATCCAGCAGCGGGTAGTCGGTGCTATAGTCCCCTTTCTTCCGCTGGGCGTGCCAGTCCTTGGGATACGAGATCATCAAACCATCGATGAATTTCGGTTGAGGCGATCGTTTGAAATGTCCAAGTCCGTCGTCGAACCACAGCACGCCCAACGGTGCGCGCACCCAGACATCCTGGCTGGGCTGCCAGCCGCCTGCGTAATTGGTGGCCCCTGGTAGACCGCGCGACCGACGGACAACGGTAATCTGTCCCGCGCGTTCCACGGAGAACGGGCCTTCGGAAAACTCGTTTGCCACCTCACTGATCCGCTGATGTGCCGTGTTGTCGGTTTGAAAGCAGAGGCTGCCCCCGAACGGTCGCAGCAGTTTGGCCGCGTCGCGAATGCTGTCTGAATCCACGAAGCGTTCTGGCGTTTCCGAGGTAATCAAACTGGCCAGAAAGGGAGGGATTTCGATGTCCTTGGGGCTGCCCGTCAGCAAGGCGATGCGAGTGCCATAGTCGCCGTAATCGAAACGCCGTCTCAGCTTCGCGATCGTCGCCCCGTCGCGATCGACGCCAATGATGTGGAGCCGCGTCTTCTGAATCAGGTTTTCCACCAACTCTCCGTCGGCCAGACCGTAAATCAGGGCGAAACCGTCCAGCGCACCGGCCGCTTCCACGAGCGCCGTGTTCAGCGACGAATCAGTTAGGCGGGAGACGGGCGACCGCGGAACGGCATGGACTTTCGGAGCCGAAAGAGGTCTCGCGCCATAGCAAAGCAACGCACCATCACGAGTCACGACAAAAGTCTTGCCGCCGGCCGCGATGATGCAGTGGATCGGTGCCGTAAGGTCGGAAAACTTGTCGTCAAAACTGACAATCGTATCCGCCAGTGTGATGCGTCGGCTAAGCCCTTTGTCCGGCGCGCCGGTCCGCCAATCGTCTTCGTGCTGTTGGCGGTTGACCAGCTGATCCAGCGTCACATCTCCACGGCGCAGATCTCGCTTGTCCTTTGGATCCAGTGCCGCGAAATATCCGCCTGGCAAACGTGACTGACGCGGCAGCGTGAATTCGATAGTCTCGCCGGTACGGCGAGACAGTTTCGCGGGATAGGCGGCCGAACATGGGACGATCAGTTCATCGCCGTTGACCACCAGATAACCCTGTGGCGTCATGCCGCCAAATGCTTCGGCGTTGTGCGGATGATCCCCGTAGACGAACCCCAACCGATCGTTCAGCCAGACCTTCTTTCCCGTTGCCGCGTCAAGTGCGTAGATAAACACGCCTTCGAACGGCCAGACGCCGGCGGCAAAATAAACGTGGCCGCCCGCGACGACCGGACCACCTCGGATTGGCCACACGGAAATCAGTCGTCGATTGCCGAGGATCTTTCTCGATCGTGGAACCGCCTGGAATTTCCAAAGCAACTCGCCGTCGTCCAAAGCCAGGCAATATAAGTGTCCGTCGTCGGAGCCAAAAATCACGCGCCCCTGCCACAACACCGGTGCAAATCGAACTGGCCCTTCGGAATAGAAACGCCACAGCTCGTCACCAGTCTCCGTCGAATAGGCCGTGACCGAATCGTTTCGTGACGACCCGACGACCAACGTTTTTCCCGCCACAACCGGTTCGTAGCCCGCATCGAACTGCAGTCGCGGATTTCGATAGGCTGGAGTCAGCGGCGGTAGTTGTCGTGTCCATTGGAGATAGGGCGTTACCAACACTGGCTGACTAGACTTCCCCGTCCGACCTGCGTCGTGCCGCCACATCGGCCAATCGGCGGCGCGGGAAAGCGGACAGGTTGCCACAAACAGTAATATGATGATGAGCGTAAAGAGAACGTTGTTTCTTGACATAGTGGTTCCAATCTTCTCGTTTCGAATCCCCAGGGAACTCACCAAGAGTTTTGTGTCGGCGGCAGGTCATCACCATACTTTTCGATTAATCGGACAGCGATAAGCCGCTGAGGCATGAGCTCGAACGTCCAAGAGCGCGTTGCAAAGAGGGCATCGGGCTTCGCTCATTGCACAGACCGCTAAGATTTCCTGTGACAAGGTGTCACCATAAGCGTCTGGGGCTCACGGCGACATACGATCAGCGTGAATTATCGTCTCAATGTTGTCGGTTGGCAAGAATGACGGAACACTCGCAAGAAACAACAACCGCCGTTGAGTCCGTTGCGGTCCATGCTCGGCTGCGACGGGGCGGGCCGAGCGATCTAGCTGGAACGGGTCGCTTCCACGCGAGACAATCAAATCCCCGTTTTGTTTTTCACATTCGCGGCTGGTAGACTATGGGGTCCGCTTGATTCCCCTCCCCTTTACGTTGTCCAGCGAGGCGCTCTCATGACCGACTTCACGCAAAGCCGCCGTCATTTTCTGCAGGCTACTTCAACAATCGGTGCTGCCGCGGCATTAGGAATTGGGTCCGCCGCCAGCGCTGATGACGGATCGGCCCAGGTACCGATCATCTATTCGGCAATCAAAGGAGGCGGTATCGGAAAAGACAAAGCGGCCATGGTGGCACGGCTGAAGGAGCTGAAAGCGTTAGGCTTCACAGGCGTGGAGGGAGGTAGTCCGGGTATCTCGGATACGCGTGCCTTGCGCGAAGCTGTCGAAGAGGTCGATTTCCCCGTGCATGGCGTGGTCGACATGGTGCATTGGAAAGAACGTCTCTCTTCGCCAAACCCTGCCTCACGGGCCATTGGCGTCGCGGCGCTCGAACAGGCGATTCGTGATTCGTATGCCGTCGGCGGATCGACGGTCTTGCTCGTGGCGGGTCGCGTCAGTGGTGATGACGAAAATCACGACCATGTCTGGCAGCGGTCGATCGTCGAGATTCGGAAAGTAACACCGCTGGCCAGTCGGTTGGGGATTCACGTGTTGATCGAAAACGTGTGGAACGGATTCTGCGAAGATCCCTCCCAGTTTCGCGACTACCTGGACGAGATCAACAGCCCGTGGGTTGGTGCCTATTTCGACATTGGCAACTGCCGCAAGTTTGGCCCCGCAGAGGATTGGGTTCGGGCTCTCGGTCGACGAATCGTCAAATTGGATATCAAGGACTGGGGCCAGAAGAATGGATTCTGCCGGCTTGGCGAAGGCGACGTGAACTGGCCGGAGGTTCAGAAAGCGCTCGTCGAGATCGGATTCTCAGGATGGGCGACGCGCGAAGGACGCGACAAGTCGCTGGAAGACACCGTCGCGCTGACGAAGAAGCTGCTAGGCTGAGATTCTATCTGCCCGTGTCGCCTAAAAGCGGAATTCGATACCCGCGTTCAAGCCGTGAACCCAGTAGGAGGTATCGTTGAACATAAAGGTCGCTGGCACGTTCAGATTCGGCGGAATGTGACTACCGGCTTGCGCGACACTACTCCAGTAGATGAATGAATATCCAAATGATAACTGGATACAGTCATCAATCGAGTAACTGGCTGTCGCGCCGATTTCCGGTGAGACTGAAAAGCTGTCCTGGGTGAACCGACCTTGATTCGTAATCGTTGGATCGATAATGTCGGTGTTCGCCAGCAAACCTCTCGCTGGTACGGCCAAGGTGCCATTGTTGGTCGTCGTGCCCGCAATCGTCACAGTCTGCTTCATGTTGCCGAAGCCGACTTTGGCCAGCAAGTCGAATTGCCAGCAGTCGTAATAACACTCGTAGGCAATTCCGATTTCTCCCGCGTGGAATTCGTTACGCGTTTCAAAGCGATCCGTGATGGCTTGAGTGTTCGCGGTCGCGGTGATGAAGGTCGAACTGCTGATCAGAAGATCTTCGTCGAGCCGCGAGTATTGGTATCCGGCCAATAAGTACAGCCGAGAGGTCTCGTACCCACATCCCAGGAGGCGATAGAGTACGTCACCACCCATCAGATCTGAATTGCCCGTGACATTGATCACACCATTGGTGTTGTCTGGAAGAAACGCCACCGTGTACGAGGTCGGATCGTCGGGGTTGGGAATCGTGTTTGTAAAAGGTCGCCCCAATGGTACGGTACCGTCTGAAACCGCGTTGAAACCGATCGTCTGGCGGCCTAGCGAAAAGAACCGTCCTTCGACGCCGCAGCGTTCGCAGTCGTCCAGCCACCAGCCCAATGAAACTCGACCACCCGGCCGTGCTTCGTTGCCGACCGTTTCATCGCCATACAGTATCGTGGTCGTGGCGAGGCCCAACCGCAAGTCGTTTATGTCACCGCTGGAAGTCGTAATGGCCAACGGCGGCAAGTCCATTCCCTTGCGCCACCACAGCAGGTAATCAAAGTTCGCCCACTTCGCCGTGGGAATCAGGCAATCCAACGAGCAGCCGTGTTGACCGCACGAGGCACACGATGCACCGACATCGTCCAGCAGGAACTCTTCGCCCAAACTGGGCGCTACCAATTCGGCCGGCTGCATGAACGACACCTGGCGAATCACTTCGCGATCGCCCACCGTATTTCGCAGCTCAACGGCCACGCCGCGCGAAGCGACACAACCCAACATGAATACTCCCAACATTGCGAGTCGCGGAATCGATACCATTGCTAGCGTCCCATCTCGAAGTTTGAATCATCCCAAGGGCGCTTTGGCGCGCACGACCTCAATTAGCCGTTGGTAGTTATTCTCGGTTGTGCCGGTCGTATGGATTAAGAAAATCTGGTGCTTTGCGGCGACTTTGCAGGCAACGCTGTGAGCGACTACGGCTTTCGCAACGATTGGCCAGGCGTCAAACAGCCTTAGATTAGGTTCGTAAGAACGCCCCGGGCCAGCCGCCCTGCAATTCAATGCACCGATCGACTTGAGATATGATTTCGATCGTGTTGCGTACGCCGTCGACGAGCTGCCGGTAATTGGTGATGTCCGTAGCGGTTGGCACACGGCCGCGACGGTCCCGCCACCATTTTCTGCAGACCTGATGTCCACCCGCGCAGAATTTCCAGATTTCTTCCGAGACCTCGTCGATCACGACTTGATCGTGCAGCTGAATCCGATCGGCGATGAACTTCGGGTAGCCTGGTTCGATGCTTTTTTGTGGTGTCGTCTGTGATTTCGGCAAGTCGTTGTCGACAGTCTCCGCCGCGGTATGTGCAGTAACCAGTGCCGCGCCCAGCCGGCTCAGCTGCCAAAACAGAATCGCCGTGCGCGGTACGAAGACTCGGGGAAAGTCAATCCGCAGCCAGTCGGCATAACGACGACGATACTCGACCGAATAAAACTGTGCATAAATGTAGTGGAACAGGTCGAGTGGACCGAATGCGACCTTGCTGGAAGAAGTTGGTTCGATTTGCCACTGAAGTTGAATCGTTTGCGTCAACATTTTGATAAAGCGATCCGAAAAATTCGCCGTCAAACAGTGCTCGGTATCAGCTGGGTCCTTGGCAAGGCTGGCTGGCAGACGCACGTCCGCAGCACCGGTCATCAGAAACAAGGGAAAAGCCGACTCGCTGCCGCGATTGTCTGAGCGGATGACGCCATCGATGGGAATGGTCCGGCTGACCCAGAAGAAATTGCAAGGATGCGTTGGCAGCATCTGGCGTCGCGCAATCAGGGCGAAGTTTTCGACGGCCGTGAGGTGCTGATTGACCTCGGTGCGCGGCCAATCGACCATCCAGTCGGCCCAGTAGATCCAACGTTGATCGAAGGGCCGGTAGAGACACCGTCGCACATGAAGCTGCCAGGCCGGATCGTCGGCCATGCGTCGTCGCGCTGCGGCGAGTTTCCAGCCGCGCGTGTCTCCTGCGGCATAACGGGTCGATCGCGAATTCGAGAAAAAGCGGGCGCGAATGTGATCATCAGGGATCGTGAGATCACGAAACATCGCCATCCGCCCCAGCAACTCGTCCCGTTCGAAGGCCACGACGAAGCTGTCTCTCGCGGTGACCGCCACGGTCGAATTGACCGGCATGACATCGGTCAACGACACGCCATGCTCGTATTCGCCGGCCAATTCGTTAAGACCCGATTCGTTGAGAAGCGGTGAAAAGAAATGATAGGGAGCCACGGGGGCGACCTTTCGCCACGGTGGGACGCCGTGGGTCAACGTCGAGAGTTTGTGGTCGCGTGTTCCCCACAATTCACTGAATTCAACACTCGGTTCTAGCGGCACCAGCGGTTTGCGAAGCACTCCGACGGCAATTCCCGATTCGATGCCAAACACATTTTCGTCCGGCTGACCGTTGGGGGCACGTTCCTTCTTCTTCGCACTACCGTGAAGATCAAGCACCGCAATGCGGGGAAAAGCAGCTCGCAACTGTTCGCGCATACCGCGAAAGGTGATGTTGTCCAAATAGCCATGATTGGTGACAAACCCAACGATCCCTGCACCAGCCGTCTCGATTTTCCACTGTGCATAGCGGAGGAACTTCACATAATCATCTTGCAGCCAGAGTTTTCTTTCAGCCAGCGGCTCGCCATTGGCGCGATAGTAGCTGGCCGTCTTCTGGCCATCACTTGTGCGGCCACGCAACAACTCGCTAATCCAGTAACCGTTATTCCGCGAGATGCCCGAGAAGGGAGGATTTCCCAAGATCACCGAGAACAGTTCTTGGCGACACGCCACGCGGGCGGCAGGCAACTCGAATAGCTCCGAGGCCGAATCATGGTCGGTGTCGTTCCAATCGGCCAGTGTATCGATCAGGAAGATGCGAATACACTCGTCGCCTTGAAATTGATATCCCGTCTTGATCAACATCTGAAAGACTTGCCAGTGCGCAACTACGGCGGCTGGCAGCATCAATTCCAAACCACAGAGTCGAGGCAGCAGATGCCGTGGCACGTAGTCCTGCCACGCCTGGAGAATCTGAGCGTACGTCCAGCCGGCCGAATTCCATTTGGCCAGCATCGTCTGGTAGATCGATTCGATTGCGGCAACCAGGAAGACACCGCCGCCAACTGCTGGATCCAAGATTCGCACAAACGGCTCATCCGCCGCAGCCCCTTTGGGAATGCACAGCTGAGGGTGACGTACGACCAGGTCGGCCCATGTTGCGATGTCAGCCAAACCATCCGGCAGGCCGAATTCCGACCGCAGCAGTCTATCGACTTGCCGCACGATATACCCGGCGAGTTCGCTGGGAGTGTAATAGACGCCGTTGCGCGACCGGCGTTGCTGATGATGCTGGCCAAGAAACGGTTCATAAAGGCCCGCCAAAAACGCGGCGTCACCCGCGATGACCGGTTCGGTGTCGCCATCAACCGCTGGCGGCCAGGCGGTGACAGCATCGAAGAAACTGTCCGCAATGAGCGGGCTGGCAACGTCTGGCAGCAATGACTCGGCTCCTTGGTTCAGCTTGTTGGCCACCCGCGTCGCGGCCCGTCCACAGGCCACCGCCTGCGCGTACTGATCAATGAACTCTGAATCCGAAAGCTCTCTCTGCGTAGCCCGCGCTAGGGCATCGCGGAGGCGAAACAGACGTGTACGCTCGGAACCGAAACAGATGGCCCGCAAGTGCAATCTGGCCTGGTCAACCCAGGAAACGAATCCTCCGAGGCTCGTCGAGGTTTTATGCTGACGCGTTCGCGTTGCCACTGAACTAGGTTGCCTCCCTGCTACGAGCCACACAATCGGCCCACAAAATCACGCCAATTGCCTGAATTGTGCTTTTTCTTGAATCTTGGTCGCGAATTGTAATCTATTTTTGCATTGCAGCCGATTTACCATCTGCGAGGCCGTTTCCGTCACCGAGGCCAGACGTTTCCAAATTCCTCTGGACCCGGCCGGCAACACTCAAACTGACCATGTCGCTTTCGCGCGTACTCTCGTCAGAATATTGAGAAAAAAGGAGGTGCACCATGAGCCTTGGACCGACAATGGCGACCCAGATTACATCAGACTGCCTCCCTCTTCCCGGTAGTCGTCGAGCGAAGATTCTGTGCATCGATGAGGATCCTCAAGCAGCGGATGCGATCGAACTGCGGATGGGCGATTTAGCGGTAGACATCCTTCGTGCAAGCAATGGGATGCAGGGCTATTGGCTGGCGATCAGCGAGAGCCCGGCGCTGATTATCACGGACCTACGGATGACCAATGGCCACGGCGGCAAGATCATCGAATCCGTGAAGGGAAATCCACAGACACGCAACATCCCCGTCATCGTGTTAACGAAACACGACTATCCTGGATTGCAGCGGCACGCCCAGCAGATGGGTGCGACACACTGCTTTCAAGAACCATATGATGTCAGTGCGTTGCTGGAGGCCGTTTCTGATGTGCTGGCTTTGACCAAATAGTGTCAGAAATCGTCTCGCATCCACCACATCGACGGGCAGCTGGTGACGGGACTAATGTCCGGTGTCTCAGGCGTCGGTTGCATCGTTTGACCGAGCGACAAAACTCGCGTGGAATTCCCGCACCACCTGGCGTTGTGCAATCCTTGGTAACACGAATGGGCGGCGCAGTAGCAAGATTCTCTGCGCTTCTTCCGGGCTGATTCCTCGGCTGGCAATTAACCAACAGGCGACAACCGTAGCACTCCGTGCACGGCCAGCCTTACAGTGGACATACACGGTGCTTCCACTCTCCGCGTACTGACGAATGAACTCGACTCCCCTTTCCACATCTTCCAGCGTGGGCGGTGTGAAGTCGATCGTGGGCAGGTGCAATTGGACAATGCCCATACGTTCATAATCGTCGCATGGTCCGACGTATTCGTGACATGTGTTAATCACTCCCACGACGCCTTCACGGTGCAACAGGTCGACATCAGAGCGAAACGGAACGGCACCCAAGATCACATGGTCGTCCACACGACTCCACCAGGCACGTACTTTGAGCAAACGTCCCAACAGCACGTTCCACCCTAGAGTGGGCCAATAAACCAGGCGTGCACACAGCCACTTCATCTAGCATCGCTCCAGCAGTTCGGCAATATGAAGCAGTTCAATGTCTTGACCTTGTCGATGCAAACGCCCGCCAATGTTCATTAGGCAACCGGCGTCCGTCGAAACCAGCACTTTAGCACCCGTTGCGAGAACCGACTGCATCTTCGCTTCTACCAAATGCGTGGAAATTCCTGGATAGCGAATGGCGAACGACCCGCCAAAACCACAGCACTGATCCTGTCGTTCAATTGGCAACAGCGTGGTTCCAGCGACATTCTGAATCAACTGCTCAACTTCATCCTGCTGATTCAGCATCCTCAAATGGCAGGCAAAATGATAGGCCACAGTCCCGTCATAGCGTGCGCCAACATCGACGACACCGAGTCTATTGACAAGGAAATCGGAAAACTCGAAGGTCTTCGCGGCCAGCTCTTGGCTCCGCTTCAACCACACAGGATCGTGTTCGAATAGATGTGGATATTCCACCTTGAGCATTGCGGCACAGGAACCTGAAGGCGTCACGACCGTCTCCGCCTTTTCAAATACTTCGATCGTGTGTTGCGCCTGCTTGCGAGCTAACTCGGCAAACCCGCTGTTGTACATTGGTTGGCCGCAGCAGGTCTGTGCCGAGGGAAAATCGACTTCGTGCCCCAGTCTGCGAAGGACGTGCACAGTCGCCTTGCCCGTGGCCGGGCGCAACACGTCGCCCAGACAGGTGATCATGAGTGCAATTCGCATCACGTTAGTCTAGTGGGAAAGCGTGCACGCTTGCAGTGGGCAGCGCCGTATGAGCGATCGGAGTACAAAGGGGTCGGCAAAAGGGGTCGGGAGTCTTTTTCGGTCGAAGGCTGCTCCCAAGCTCGCGGGCTGTCATCCGAAAAAGACTCCCGACCCCTTCCACAAACTTTTTCGCTTTTGACTACGAGGAAAAGCCGGCAGCGAGTCCCTTCTCTCCTCGCAGACTTTTTCGCTTTTTAGTTGTTAGTTTGCTACGGTTTTCACATCATGTCACCTCCGAGGTGGACTCCGTTAGGCGACGGGCAAGAGTGCCCATCCTACGACTGGTAAGGCGAAGTCTGCCGCTCGCCTTACGGCGGGTCATGACCGCCAGGGTTGAAGGGATGGCATCGGCAGATTCGCCAAACGCCTTTGATCGCACCGTGAACCGGACCATATTTCCGCACGGCCTGGATAAAGTAATTGCTGCAACTTGGGGTGAAACGACAATTGCGACCCAGAAACGGACTCAGGAAGATCTGGTACAGGCGGACACAGCCGATCATCGTCCAGCCGGGCAGACCCACAAGGCTGGCCCACAGAAACCTCATGACTTTTCCTTTTTTGCCAGGCGGGCCAGGCGCCGGCAGAGCTGTGGCAACGATGCTTCAATGGCTGCGAGATTCGCGACGGCACCTTTCCGCGGCCGAACAACAAAGTCCATGCCGCGGGGGATCTCTGCCTGTGACATGCGAAATGCTTCGCGGATCAGTCGCTTCCACCGATTCCGTAGGACGGCGTTGCCGACTCTCCTGGAAACAGAAAGTCCCAGCCTGGCATGTTCCAGCCCGTTGGGGCTTCCCCGCAGCACCAATGTGTCGTCGGCGGCATATGCCTGCTGGCGATGCGCCCGATCGAAATCCGCTTGCTTTCGCACACGGGATGATTTTGGGAAAGCCAATGAACTGTCCGGTTCATTGTCGCTATCGACGTGGTCGTTCATGGTAGCACCCGCTCACTCGTCGTCGCTGACGTCATCAATATCGATCAACGGTTTCTTGGCCCAATCGTCATCCCGCGAGAGCGGATTGATGGAAGGCGAACGATCGGATGATTGTTGCACATATCGCCGGACCATCCGCGCGCTGGCACTGACCAGAAGAATCATGACGATCCCCAACACCACAATGGTGGCAAGGGCGGCAAAGACCACTTGTCGCTGCTGCGGGGTCATTTGTTGTAACGGCGTTTTTCCTTCTTCCGCCCATAATAAGAGATCATAGAAGATCACGGGATCGACCTCGTTCACCAGGTAATGTCTTTTCGAGGTGTCAGCTGTTGCGCGGCTTCAATCTGCTTCACGTATTCTTTGGTTGTCTCATCGATTTCTTGCGGCAACACAATTTGAATCTCAACGTACAAGTCGCCGCTGCCGGTCTTTGTCTTGACGCCATGGCCCTTGATGCGGAGCCTTTTTCCGCTGGACGTGGCTGGAGGCACGGTCAACGTGATTTCGCCTTGAGGCGTGGGGAGATCGATTCTTGCTCCAAACGTCGCTTCGCCTAACGTGACTGGGAGATCGATTTCCAGGTCATCACCACGACGTTGATAGTGAGCGTGCGGCGCGGCGTTGATCTTGATTAAGAGGTCGCCAGCTGGTCCGCCTGTTTGGCTGGCGTTGCCTTGGCCCCGTAAGCGAATCGTCTTTCCAGACTCGATTCCCACCGGAATCTTGACCGTAATGGTCTCGACTTTGCCCGTTGGTCGTTTGACCGAAAGCTGTGCTTCACCGCCAAGGATGGCCGACTGAAAAGGGACCGTCAGCGTGTGCTGCACATGCGTGCCACGTGTCGCGCGGGGCCGCGGTCGTCGGCGCGGGCCGGCCCCGCCACCGGCGAATTGGCCGAAGATGTCAGCAAATGGACTCTCGCCGCCGCCGGCACGGCCACCGAATAGCTGTTCAAAATCAACCTGGTTGAACGAGGCGCCTCCGGCCCCACCGCCGCCGCGAGGATCACCGGCCCCCATCGTTTCGAAGGAACTACCGTAGCGATCGTACAGCTCTCGCTTCTCGGCGTCGTTCAGAACTTCGTAGGCCTTCTGAATTTCCTGGAATTTCTTCTTGGCAGTTGCATCGTCGGGGTTCACGTCTGGGTGGTATTTTCGCGCTAGGCGTCGATAGGCCTTCTGAATGTCGTCTGCCGATGCATCGCGGCTGACGCCCAGACTGTTGTAGTAGTCCTCAGACATAAGCTGTTCTAGGTCGTACTCCAAGGGAGGTTTGTTCAAAAAATCAATGTTCAATATGCCGCCATGAGCGGTGGTTGTGAGATATCGGAAGTAACCTAGAACCACCCGATTTCTCGCCAACGCGGCTCCAGGATCCTGTACATCCCAGTCCTCGAAGGGCCGGATTCCAGTGATCGAGCCGACGAAAGGCCACTCCCAACGCATAATACGCCACGCACCAAGACATTCTAGGGCGGAGAGGGGCGCAGCATCAAGCGTTGGATTGGGGGTCGCTTTTCCAGATTCGTGCCGCGATAAAGGTTAGACTCTAACGAGGCAAGAGCCACGAACCGATCCGAGCCACCGCTCGATCTAGTAAACCCGCTCCCCGACCAACCTGCCGTCGGTGCCCGTCGCTAAGAATTGACTCAAATACAACAAGTTTCCGTCCACAAGAAGACTGAGGGAAAATGTTCAAAACCAGTTTCCCGGGAGGCGAGGTCGATGCGATCAAAGTATGGTTACGTCACAGTTCTTATGCTCATTATCTGGGCCGTTACCAGCGCCGAACCGGCCAATGCAGCAGGTGAAGGGAAGGTCAAGGTATCGGTCGTCGACGCAGAATCTGGAGAACCGATTCCGGTTCGTATGCACTTGAAGAATTCGCAGGGTAAGCCTGTTATTCCACGCGGTACAGTCTCCTGGAAGGACCACTTTATCGTTGATGGAGAAATTACCCTGAAGCTGCGACCAGACGATTACACGTTCCAAGTTGAACGAGGGCCGGAATACAAGATTCGGCACGGGAACTTCCACATCGAGCGGCGTGCCGAAGATCATCATGAAATCGCGATGCATCGGTTCGTGGATTTGAGCAGAGAAGGCTGGTGGTCCGGCGAACTGCACGTCCATCGTCCACCCAAGGACGTCGAATTGCTCATGCGGGCAGAGGATCTTCATGTGGCACCCGTCATCACCTGGTGGAACGAAAGAAACATCTGGGCGAACCAAACGCCGCCCGCTTCGCTGATGAAACGTTTCGATGACAATCGACTTTATCACCTGATGGCGGGCGAAGACGAACGCGAGGGTGGCGCGTTGCTGTACTTCAATCTGCACAGGCCGTTGCCAATCACCGGTTCGTCGCGAGAATACCCGTCGCCCGTCAAGTTCCTGGACATGGCCAGGGAATCCGCCGATGTGCATATCGACATCGAAAAGCCTTTCTGGTGGGACATGCCGGTGTGGGTGGCGACGGGAAAAGTCGATTCGATCGGTATTGCCCACAACCACATGCAACGCGATGGGGTGCTTGGCACCGAAGCGTGGGGCCGGCCGCGAGACACGTCGAAATACATGGGTGCCCACGGGAACGGCCAGTGGACGCAGGACATTTACTACCACTTGCTCAACTGCGGGCTGAGGATTCCACCATCGGCCGGCAGCGCATCGGGTGTATTACCCAACCCCGTAGGCTACAACCGCGCGTATGTGCATTGTGGCGAAGAACTGACGTACAACCGCTGGTGGGAGGGCTTGCGGGCCGGTCGCGTTGTGGTGACCAACGGGCCACTGCTGCGGCCGTTGGTCAATGGCGAATTGCCGGGGCATGTGTTTCGCGGGCAGGGGAGCGTGGTCGAACTGGATGTCGCGCTGAAATTGTCATTACGAGACAAGGTGGACTACCTGGAGATCGTCAAGAATGGTCGAGTCATTCACCAGGTTAGGCTTCAAGACTACGCGCAAGCCGGCGGGCATCTTCCCAAAGTGGTGTTTCAATCCAGCGGTTGGATGCTGGTTCGAGCCATCGCCAGGAATCCAGACACCTTCCGGTTCGCCTCGACGGGTCCCTACTACGTGGAAATCGACGACAAGCCAATGGTCAGCAAAGGATCCGCACAGTTCTTTCTGGACTGGGTTCACGAGCGAGCTCGCCGGATCAAGCTGGATGATCCTGAGCAAAGAAAGGAAGTCATGGTACCGCACCGCGTGGCACGCGATTTTTGGCAGGCGAAAGTCGACGCGGCCAACGCAGATTAGCCGGCCAATCGCCGACGGCGTCCCTACCGGATTTCACATGAAGCCGATATATTTTTGAGATGAACTCGCCGCGCACCGCCAACTGGAAAACGCTCTATCCGTTCGCATCGCATCGTCTCGAATTCGATGGTCAAAGCTACCATTACGTTGACGAAGGGGCCGGCGAGCCACTGTTAATGGTGCATGGCAATCCAACTTGGTCGTTCTACTGGCGTAACTTGATCCTGGCGTTTCGAGACCGCTTTCGCACGATCGCGGTGGACCATATTGGCTGTGGGCTTAGCAGCAAGCCTCAGCACTATCGGTACACACTGGCCCAACATGTCGCCAATCTGGATCGTCTGATCGAGCAATTGGATTTGCGTGACGTGACTCTACTGGCTCACGATTGGGGTGGCGCCATCGCGTTGGGTGCGGCTTTGCGCCACGCCGATCGCATCGGCCGCATCATCTTATTCAACACGGGTGCCTTTCCACCCCCCTTCGTTCCGTTGCGAATTCGCGTATGCCGGACGCCCGTCGTGGGTCGTTTCGCCCTCCGCGGACTAAACCTGTTTGCACGGGCCGCGCTGCGAATGGCAGTGGAGAAACCCGAACGAATGACAGCGGAGATTCGTGCCGGTTTACTCGCGCCGTACGACAACTGGGCGCATCGCGTTGCTGTGGACAGTTTTGTGCGTGATATTCCCATGACGCGTCGTCATCCCACTTGGCAGACACTCGTCGACATTGAGGCTGACCTGCCGACGCTCGCCCATCTCCCCGTGCAATTGATTTGGGGTATGCGAGACTGGTGTTTTACCCCCGAATGTCTACGCCGATTCGAACAGCTGTTTCCCCGCGCGGACGTGCACCGATTCGAAGACGCCGGTCACTACATCGTGGAAGATGCGCACGAACGGATCGTCCCTTTGGTGGACCGCTTCCTTGAGACCACGGCTTGTCCAGCGCCATCGGCGTGAAATTTAGCAGTGGCTAACGACATCCGTTGCTTTGCGTGGAAATCGGCCGATAATGAGTCGAACGGGATCGGGAGTCTCTGTCGGCCATCGGTGTCTGCCGATCGTAAGTCGTTGCTCGAAGAAGACTCCCGACCCCTTCCAGCCCAACAACTCGAAAGCCCGCGACCTGCCAAGGAGTCTGCCCATGATGGAACTGATTCTCGATCGTCGTCTCTTTGTGTTGACGTCGATTTTGGCATTCTTCGTGTTGCCACCAAGTGCACGAACCAGCTTGGCCGAGCAACAACAAGTCGTCGACAATACGGACGACGCAAAGAACAATGCCGATGCCGACGATCCGCCAGCGTTGGAAGTGTATGAAGGCCGTCGAATCGCGCGAACGATGCATTTCACTGGGGCGAATTGGCTGATTCGCGCCAACCGCGAGAACGAAGAACGCTGTTCGGTCATGCTGGCCAATCTGGGTGTGAAGCGCGGGATGACCGTTTGCGATATGGGTTGTGGTAACGGCTTTTATGCCCTACAGATAGCCAAGATGGTTGGTCCTCGGGGCAACGTCCTGTGTGTCGACATCCAGCCGGAGATGCTAAGGCTTCTTCAGAAACGCGCGGAAAAACTCGAAGTCACAAACTACCAGCCCATCCTCGGAAAACTGCATGATCCACGGTTGCCGGCCAGAAAGGTCGACCTGATTCTCTGCGTCGATGTCTATCATGAATTCTCGCATCCAAGACAGATGCTGGCAGTGATGCGAGAGTCATTGGCACCGGGCGGAATGGTCGTCTTGCTGGAATATCGTGAAGAGGATCTGAAAGTGCCGATCAAGCCGCTGCACAAGATGAGCAAAGCGCAGATCATGAAGGAGATGCCAGCCAATGGCTTCAAGCTTGTGAAGGAATTTAACAAACTTCCCTGGCAGCACATGATGTTCTTTGGCCGAGACGACGACAAACGACTGACCGCCATCAGACCCGTTGCATTCGGTGCAGACGACAATTGAGCTGAATTTGCAGCTAGATTTGCCTGTGGGTCGACGGACAAGAAACCCAATTCCGCAACAGACTTTTTCGCTTTTAGGCCTCTCTTGCTTTAAGAGTTAAGATCCAGCATCTCTCCCTCTGGGCCCGCTGGGAGAGGGAAAGGAAAAATGAACAGGCGGACGCAGAGGAAACACAGACGGCAGAATCGGCAACTCTGCTTCCTCTGCGCTCTCCTGTTCATTGACAGCGAATCGGCACGTGCTCTAGCGCTGGACGCCGAATTCGCTACTGCGATCCAGCGCCCACCAGATTCGCAACAGCGCTGCGCGATCCGCACTGGCGATGTCGCCCGTGATTTCCTTGACCAACGCGCGTTCACGGTTCGTGGGTGACCGTTGCACCGTCACCAAGAAAAGATGCTCCAGCTTCTGCTCGACGGACATCGAAGCGTCAAGAATCTGCTCGATCATCACAGGGGCAAAGTTGCCAGTTTGCCCAACTGTCTGTGAAGCGATGGTCCGTGGCGAAGTCGCGTTGTCTGGCGTGTTCCGGCCGGGCGTGGGGAAGGATGGTTTGACGTTGGCCGTCGTCCCAATTCCCAGTTTGTTCTTTCCATTGGACGCTGCTTTGGCCATTGCCAATAGTGATTCATGCGCGATCGGTTCAGCCACCACGGTTGGATAGGCACGATTGAACCAATGCCCACGGCCTGGTCCTGTGACGTCCGCCACATCGCCCCTCTGGCCGTTTCCCAGTTGAAACGGTTCGCTCAACACCATCCAGCGAATCAGCGAACGCAGATCGTGGCCGTGCGCCGCAAACTGATCTGCCAAATCGTTCAACAGTGCCGGATGCGAAGGCGGATTGTGAGGCCCCAGATCATCGGCAGGAGACGTGAACCCATATCCGAAGATGTTGGACCAGACGCGATTGACGACGGCGCGTCGAAAGTCCTGACTCCCGGAGACATAGCGGGCCAACCCAGCGCGGCGATCGAATTCGCTGACGATTCCGCTCCGCGGCACTTCGTTTACGCCGGGCAAGGCCGGATATGCGACTTTGACTTGCCCCAACGTCGTTTCATACATAACTTCCGCATCTGCGTCATCAAAACCGCCGTCGCCATGAAAGTCATGGTTGGCCAACACCGGCGAGGTATCGGCATTGGCGACGTCAGTGCCACGTCGCTCCACACTCAACTGGCGTAAGAACGCATTCAATTCCCAGAAACGTTTTTGCGCCAACGACGAGTCACTGGGGTGATCGTGGCACTGCGCACATTGAATTCGCTTGCCGAGAAAAGCTCTTGCGACCTGCGACGTGGCCCGCGTGGCTTTGCGGTCATAGTGAGCCAGCAAGAAATTCGCGGCACCATTGTATTGTGGCGAGCCAATTTCGCCCGATCCTGTCGCGGTGAGCAGTTCCGTCACGATCTGGTCCAACGGCTTGGCCTGCTGAAACGCTCGTCTTAAGAACTGTTGGAGCCCTTCTCGACTGGTTCTGTTTTCTGCGACTGTCCCCACGCGACCAACCAGCACGTCCGCCCAAAGGCCAGACCAGTGCCGCGCAAATTCGACCACATTTTCTTCCCGTGTGAGCAACTCATCAACCAGTCGGGCGCGTTTGTCCTTCGATCGTGATGCGACAAACGACCGCAACTCCACCTTGGTTGGGCTGCGCCCCAATACCTGTTGGAACAACCGGTTGGCAAATGCATCGTCGCCGGCGCGCGGCGCGGGAGAAATGTCATTTTCTTGCCAAGCCGCGCGGATCGCGGCATCAATGGCCGAGACAACCTGCGCGTCGCCCTGTGCAGCAACAGGTGGCGGGCTGTTGATGGCGAATTCGAACGATCGTTTCTCCGGGCCCGTCGCGAAGGGAGACTCCGTGACGAACTTAGGCGTAACAACTTCGGGCGCGTCATCCAGCAGCGGCGACGAAGCTGCCCTATCGACCATATCGTTCTGATTCGACACGACCCGTGGTTGCGGAGGATCGGGGTCGTTTGAGGAAGAAGTCAGGGGGTACCGAGCAACGTCATCCGTATTGGTTGTAGGCGGCTTGTCTGGCCGCAAGGCAAAGCCAATCCCCAAACCGATGGCCACGACGCTCGCAGCGACCACCATGCTCGCCACGAAACGACTGGCGCGGGGTATTGCTGAACTTGACGAAGTCGACACCTTGTGTGCGGCTTTGATCTTGACTGGATTCTGGACGGGCGGTGCAACGGGCGACTCAGTGGGCAATGACGGCGGCAGCATCGACCAGGCTTGCATGATGCGCGGCGTGAGATCGGGCGGCGTCTGTCCGCCCAAGATCTCGTCCAGGCAAGCGTCTAACATCGGGTCGCGTTCGTCGCTCATTGCAACTTGCTTTCAATACAGGTACGCAGCTTTTGTTTGGCACGCTGCATCAGGTTCTTGGCACCGTGTTCTGTGATCTCCAAATCCGCTGCAATCTTGGCCCGTGACTCGCGGGCCTGAAATCTCAACTGCAGTGCACGGCGAGCCCGTTGGGGCAAGTTCTCCAAACACTCCCGCAAGGCAGCCAACACCTCTTCTCCATTGTCCTCCGCCGCCCACCGACACCAGGATTGGTCCAGTTGTTCGACATCTTCGACTGCCGTGACTTTCCCCGCGCGGCGTTGCAGGGAAACAAACAAGTTATGGGCCGTGCGACGCAAATACGATGCAGTTGCCGATCGGTTGTAGTCCTGGAACGGTCGTTGAAAAACGGACAGAAAGGTCTCTTGGGTCAAGTCCTCTGCTAATGCCGGATCGCAGCCAAGGGTCCGCAGATACCGCCAAACGCCAGCCTGGTGCTCCACCACCAGATGGGCAGGATCGAAACCAGTGGTGTCAGATACCGATGCCGATTTCATGCCTATCGCTATAACGCCAAGGACTAAGGAAGGTACTCGGAAAAAAAGGCCGCTCCGAGCGAAATCATGTGAGATTTAATTCTACCATCTGGATGCATCTAGGGGTGTGGCACAATCGTCGCAATTCACCTCGAAATCACAGAAAACGGACCGGGATACCCCGGTCCGTTTTCCGTTCTCAAGGATCGACGACTGGACTGATCAGGAAAAAAGTTCCTTGATTACCTTCCCCGAATTGGCGATCTTCATCGGGCGGCCGCTTTTGCTGGTAAAGGTAGTGTCGAGCGACATCCCAAGTGCCTTGCAGACACTGGCCATCACATCTTGGGACGTGTACGGTTCGGATTCCACTTTCGTGCCATCGCTGCTGGTGTTACCGACCGCGATTCCTCCGTTCATTCCGGCCCCGCCAACCACGACGCTCCATGCGCGAGCCCAGTGGTCACGTCCCGTGTTGCCATTGATGCGCGGCGTGCGGCTGAATTCACCCATCCACATGATGGCGGTATCCTCAAGCAATCCACGCTGCTGAAGGTCTTCCACCAAAGCACTCATCGCTCGGTCCAGAACCGGTAGTCGTTGGTCGGCCAGAGTGGTGAAGATGTTCTGGTGCATATCCCAGCCACCCAAGTCGACTTCGATGAAGGGCACACCGGTCTCAACCAGGCGACGCGCCATCAGACAACCTTTGCCGAAATTATTGTCACCGTAACGTTCGATAACGTCGGCTGGTTCTTCGGTCACCTTAAAGCCACGCATCTGCTCGCTGGTCATCAGGTTCAACGTCTTCTTCAAGATCTTCTGATGATCCTCGGCAGCGCTGCCACGATTCTGCTTGATGAATCCGCCTTCAATCAAGTCCAATGCCGCCATTCGCTGCATCAAACGCCGTTGGTCCATGCCCATCTGCATATTGCGGATTTGACCGTTGCTGTTAACCGTGAACGGAGCCCACGCCATACCCAAAAAACCGGGGCCGACGCTTCCGCCGCCGACTGTAACGAACGGAGGAATCTCCAATTCGGGACGTTGGTCAATCGTCTCATGAGCAATGACCGCACCATAGCTGGGATGTTCGACGTTGGGGTTCGGCACGTAACCCGTGTGCATGTAATACCGCCCGCGATTGTGATCTGCTTCACGAGTGCTCATCGAGCGAATGATGGCCATTTTGTCCATCACTTTGGCCGTCATCGGCAAGTGTTCGCTAATCTGAGCGTTGCCGCTGGTGGCAATCTGCTGGAATGGGCCGCCGGTGGTCGCGCCGGGTTTCAGATCCCAAAGGTCCATCGTGGACGGTCCACCGCTCATCCATAACATGATGGCCGATTTGCGATGCCGCTTGAGTTGTTGCGCGTTCGCACGGATAGCGTTTCCAAACGTCAACGCTGGAATCGTCATCGCCGAGGCACCGGCCATGTGCGACATAAAGTGACGTCGGTTCATGCCCTTGGGAATTGTCATGGTTATTTCTCCGATGTTTTGTACCGCCTGAGCGGCGCTCGAATACTCGATTGAAGTTATTTCAGTCTGACGTGAGCCACCCAAATCAATGGTTGATAATGAACTCATTGCTATTCAACTGCACTTTCTGAGAAAACGTCTTCAATTGGTATCCACTAAAAAAGGCTCTTCTATCATGCTGCGGTTGCAAACAAA